>JAYUCG010000065.1:0-11813 GCA_043740455.1 Novosphingobium sp.
GCCTTGGTGATCTTCTGGGTCGATTTGACCGAGTTGATCCGCCCTTTGAGTTCTTTCAGCGAGGCCATTAAGCCTTACCCCTTCAAGTGGATCAGGCGAACTGCTTCGCGAAAGCGTCAAGTGCGGCAACCGTGGCCTTCTTGGAGGCGTCGCCGAAGTCGCGGGTGTCACGGATCATCTTCAGCACGTCGGCGTGATTCTCGTTCATGAAGTGGAGCATCTCCGCTTCGTAACGCGTCACATCGCCGGTCGGGATGCTGTCGAGGAAACCGTTGGTCCCGGCGAAGATCGACACCGTCTGCTCTTCGAACGACAGCGGGCTGAACTGGGCCTGCTTGAGCAGCTCGGTCAGCCGCGCACCGCGGTTGAGCAGCTTCTGGGTCGAGGCATCGAGGTCCGAGCCGAACTGCGCGAAGGCCGCCATTTCGCGGTACTGCGCCAGCTCCAGCTTGATCGAGCCCGAGACCTTCTTCATCGCCTTGGTCTGGGCGGCACCGCCAACGCGGCTAACCGACAGGCCGACGTTGATCGCCGGGCGCACGCCCTGATAGAACAGGCCGGTTTCAAGGAAGATCTGGCCATCGGTGATCGAGATTACGTTGGTCGGGATGTAGGCCGAAACGTCGCCGGCCTGAGTTTCGATGATCGGCAGTGCGGTCAGTGAACCGCCGCCCTGGCTGTCGTTCATCTTGGCCGCGCGTTCAAGCAAGCGGCTGTGGAGATAGAACACGTCGCCCGGATAGGCTTCGCGGCCCGGCGGGCGGCGCAGCAGCAGCGACATCTGGCGGTAAGCCACGGCCTGCTTGGAAAGATCGTCATACACGATCACGGCATGCATGCCGTTGTCGCGGAAGAATTCGCCCATGGTCGCACCGGTGTAAGGTGCGAGGTACTGCAGCGGAGCGGGCTCCGAAGCGGTTGCGGCAACCACGATGGTATATTCCATCGCGCCGTTTTCTTCGAGCTGGCGGACGATCTGCGCCACGGTCGAGCGCTTCTGGCCGACTGCGACGTAGATGCAGTAGAGCTTCTTCTTCTCGTCGTCGCCGGAGTTGGCTTCCTTCTGGTTGATGAAGGTGTCGATCGCGACGGCGGTTTTGCCGGTCTGGCGGTCACCGATGATCAGTTCGCGCTGGCCGCGGCCGACGGGTACGAGTGCGTCGATGGCCTTGAGGCCGGTCTGCACTGGCTCATTCACAGACTGGCGCGGGATGATGCCCGGGGCCTTCACTTCGACGCGCTGGCGGCTGGCGGCCACGATCGGGCCCTTGCCGTCGATCGGGTTGCCAAGCGCATCGACCACGCGGCCGAGCAGACCCTTGCCGACGGGAACGTCCACGATGGTGCCGGTCCGTTTGACGACGTCGCCTTCCTTGATCTCGGCGTCCGAGCCGAAGATCACGACACCGACGTTGTCGGCTTCGAGGTTGTGCGCCATGCCCTTAACCCCGTTCGAGAACTCGACCATTTCACCGGCCTGCACCTGATCGAGCCCGTGGATGCGGGCGATTCCGTCACCCACCGACAGCACCGAGCCGACTTCCGAGACTTGCGCCTCGGTGCCGAAGCTGGCGATCTGGTCCTTGATGACCTTTGAAATTTCTGCGGCGCGGATGTCCATCTTCTAGCCTTTCATCGCGTTAGCGAGGGTGTTCAAACGGGTGCGGATCGAGCTGTCGATCTGGGTCGAGCCGATCCGGACGATCAAGCCGCCAAGAATCTCGGGGTCGACCGTGGCGGTAAGTTTAACGTCCTTGCCTTCGCGCGCCTTCAATTTGGCGGCGATGGCGGCAATCTGTTTGGCATCCAGCGGGTGAGCGCTGGTCACGGTTGCGGATATTTCACCGCGCGAGGCGGCAGCGATACCGGCGAAGGCGCTGACGATCTGGGGCAGCTTGGACAGGCGGCGGTTATCCGCGAGCACGCCGAGGAACTGCTGGGTCAGCGGCGCCAGACCCAGATGCGTGCCCAGCGCGGTCATCGCCGCGTGCGCTCCATCGCGGGTCAGCCGCGGGTTGCGAATCAGTGCGGCAAGGTCGCCCGAGACAGCCACGGCCTGGCCCAGCTTTTCAAGGTCACCCTCGACAGCGCTAGTGGCTTTGTTCTCTGCCGCCAGTTCATACAGCGCAGAGGCGTAACGCCCTTGCAAACTTGCGGTAATGCCGCCGGAATTCTCCACGCGCGTCGCTTCCTTACATAGGGTGCGTTAACGGGGCGATGGCCGTGCGGTCCACACGATGGCCCCAGGGACGGGGGCGCGCATAGCCATGATTGTGCTGCGATGCAAGGTGGGGCAAGGAACTTCCCGAAAGACAAGACGAGAGGCAGCCGAATATGGGCGAAACCATCCACCTCGAGATGTCCGATGGGCACTCGATGCCGTGCTACCATGCGATGCCCTTGGGCCAGCGTCGGGGTGGTCTGGTGCTGGTCCAGGAAATCTTCGGGGTCACCGACCACATCCGCGAACTGTGCGATGAATATGCCGCAGATGGCTATGAGGTGATCAGCCCCGGTCTGTTCGACCGACAGGAGCCCGGCTGCGAGCTGGGCTATTCCGGCGCGGACTGGGAACGCGCGGTCCAGATCGCGCGGACCGAGCATGACTGGGACCAGGGCATCGACGATACCGCGCGAGTCATTGCCTGGATGAACGCGAAAAGCGGGCCAGTCTTCATCACCGGCTACTGCTTCGGCGGCTCGGTCGCCTGGCGGATGGCGCAGCTGTCGGACGATCTCGCCGCGGCGAGCTGTTATTACGGCGGCTACATCGCCACGCGCTTTGCCGACGATCCGCCCAAATGCGCGGCGATCTCCCATTTTGGCCGCTTCGATTCGATGGTGCCGATCGAACCGGTCGAAAAGCTGATCGAGAAGCAGCATCCGACCGCTCAGCACTTTATCTATGAGGCCGGGCACGGCTTCAATTCGGACCGGCGCAAGGACTGGCATCCCGAAAGCGCCGAACTCGCCAAGGAACGCACCTTGATGCTTTTCAAAGCGTTGGGCGGCTGACATGGCCAGGATCCTGATCATCCTCCCGCAGACCGACTACGACCCGACCGAGGTTGCGCTACCTTGGCGCGTTTGGGCCGAAGCCGGGCATGACGTGTGGTTCGCGACCGAGACCGGGAAGCCCGCAACCTGCGATCCGGTCACGCTCACAGGCGATGGGCTGCCACTGCTCGCCGGATCTCTGCGCTGCCGGCTTGAGGGCGAAGCGGCCTATGACGCGATGATCGCCGCCCCGCACTATAAGCAGCCGCAGACCTGGGCGAGCGTGCGGGCAAAAGACTTCGCCACGCTGCATTTCCCCGGTGGCCATGCCCCGGGGATGAAGCCCTACTGCGAAAGCGCCGAAGTGCAGCGACTGGCTAATGAGGCTTTTGCCGCGAACCAGCCGGTCAGCGCGATCTGCCATGGCGTTTTGCCGCTGGCCCGCGCGGGCGTGCTGAAAGGGCGGCGCACCACCGCGCTCACCCACATCCAGGAAGAGATCGCGGTGCGGCTGACCAACGCGGCCCTGTCGGGCCATTACCGCACCTATTCGATCAGCGTGGAGGACGAAGTGCGCCAGCGGATCGTACCCGGCGGCAAGTTCGAGCGCGGCCCGCTGCTCCCGCGCTATTCGGGATCGAAACGCCCCAATGCCGGGTTCGTGGTGCAGGACGGCAATTACCTTTCGGCGCGCTGGCCGGGAGACGCATGGACTTTGGCGGTGCGGATGAGCGGGCTGTTGACCGGATGAATCTCCTTTGACCGCATGGTGCGGGACGCGGGGCGCAAAGACTTGCGGCATGACTTGCGAAACGCAGGAGCGATGCCATGACTGATGTAATGAGCCAGTGCCCGATCCCGGTCGACGAATGCTGGAACGCGGCGACTTCGCGCGATCGATCTTACGATGGGCGCTTCATCACCGGCGTCCTGACCACCGGCATTTACTGCCGTCCGAGCTGTCCGGCGCGGCATCCCAAGCGCGAAAATGTGCGCTTCTTTGCCAATGGCGCAGCAGCTCGCGTGGCAGGGTTGCGAGCCTGCCTGCGCTGCTCGCCCGACGATGTCAGCCGCGACGAGCGCGCGGTATTGAGCGCGATTGCGGCGATCAAGGCGGCGGAGCAGCCACTCGCGCTCGCGGCCTTGGCCGAGGAGACCGGCTATTCGCCGGCGCATTTCCAGCGGGTGTTCACCCGCGCCACCGGACTCTCGCCGTCGGGCTATGGCCGCGCGCTGATGGCCGAGCGGGCCGCGCAATCGCTGAGCGCCGAGGGCAGCGTGATCGATGCAATCTATGCCGCAGGCTATTCGGGCCCGTCGCGGTTTTATGAAGCAAATCAGGGGAGACTGGGCATGGCACCTTCGGCGTGGGCTGCGGGCGGCAAAGGGGTGACCATCCATTGGGCTTCGGTCGAAACTTCGCTTGGCATGATGCTCGTTGCCGCGACCGACAAGGGGGTCTGCCGCCTCTCGTTCAACGAAGGGCGCGAGGCGTTGGAGGCGCGTTTTCCAATGGCCGAGCTGGTCGAGGGGGGCGAAGATTTCTCTGCGCTGCTGGCCCAGGTGATCGATGCGGTCGAAGCGCCTGGCGATTTCGCGCATATCCCGATCGACGTCAAAGGCACCGCCTTCCAGGAAGCTGTGTGGCGCGAACTGCGGCGCATTCCCAAGGGTGAGACGCGGACCTATGCCGAACTTGCCGCGGCGGTCGGCAAACCCAAGGCGGTGCGCGCGGCAGGATCGGCCAATGGCGCAAACCACGTCTCGGTGCTGATCCCGTGCCACCGGGTGATCCGCACCGGCGGCGGGCTGGGCGGATACGCCTCGGGCCTGGATATCAAGCGCAAGCTGCTCGAAAAGGAAGCAAAATGATCGACCGTGTTGCAGCGTTCAAGGCGCTCCATGTTCCCGGCGATCCGCTGGTCCTGTTCAACATCTGGGATGGGGGCAGCGCCAAAGCGGTTGCCCGGGCCGGGGCCAAGGCGATCGCCACCGGCAGCTTCGGGGTCGCCGAATCGCAGGGCTTTGCCGATGGCGAGGGCTTTCCGCTGCAGCGCGCGCTCGATGTGGTGGAGAGCGTCGTCAAATCGGTCGATCTACCGGTCACTTTTGACATGGAATCGGGTTACGGCGCGACGGCTGACGGGGTAGGCAAGTCTGCCGCGCTAGCCGTTGCCGCGGGCGCGGCAGGCATCAACATGGAAGACCGGATGCCAGGCGAAACTGCGCTTTTGCCAATCGCAGAAGCTGCCGAACGCATTGCTGCAGCGGCCAGCGCCGGGCTGTTCGTCAACGCGCGCTGCGATGTTTATCGTGGGCTCAAGGCGGAAAACTACGGGCAACACTTGATCGATGCGGTGCTGAGCCGGGCCGAGGCCTATGCGAAAGCGGGAGCCAGCGGACTGTTCGTCCCGTTCCTGGGCGATCATCCCACGATCAAGGCAATCTGCGCCACCTCGCCTTTGCCAGTGAACATACTCTGGGGTCCGGGACGCGGCACCCGCGCCGAACTTGCCGCACTGGGCGTCGCGCGGATCAGCTATGGTCATGGACCCTGGGCGGCGGCGATGAACTGGCTCGAAGGGCAGGCCAAGGCGGTGTTCGCGGGAGAGATCGTGCCTTATGCAGCCGATTGACTGCGAATTCCTGTTGCCAGCAGAACCGGACTGGGTAATGAAGGTGTATGGATGATGCAATACACCAGCACTCTGCGGTTGTCGGCGACGAGCTCAAGCCGAGCCTGATGCGGCGGATCGTCGGCTTTCCGCTGACCCTCTTGCTGATCGAGTTCGTGGTGATCGCGGTCGTTGCGGGAGGCTTTACGCAGCTTGCTCACCGGCTCATCGCCAAGAGCGATGGCGCTGCTTACGCCGCCGGGGGCCTGGTCCTTGCGATCTTGCTGGTACTGGTGTGGAAGGCGCTGCAACATTGGCTGGAGCGCCGCCCGGACCGAGAATTCGCGTGGCCGGGTGCGGGGCAGGAACTGGGCCTTGGCCTGCTCTTCGGCTTCCTCTTGTTCAGCGGGATGACCGCGATAGTTGCCTTGCTTGGCGGGTTCGAGGTGCTCGGCCTGCGCGGGCAGGGCGCCTTGTGGGCAATGCTTGCAATGGCAGTGACCAGCGCCACGTTCGAGGAGATTCTGTTCCGCGGCATTCTGTTGCGGCATCTTGAGGCGATGCTAGGCACCTGGGCGGCACTGGCTCTCACCTCCTTGATGTTCGGGGCGGCGCACCTCAGCAATCCTGGCGCGAGTCTGTTTGCCGCCTTCGCGATCGCGATGGAGGCAGGCATCCTGCTTGGCGCGGCCTACCTCGTGACCCGGCGGCTGTGGCTCGCCGCAGGCATTCACGCCGCGTGGAACTTCACCCAGGGCTGGGTCTTTTCGGTCCCGGTGTCAGGCGGAGAATCGCCGCTTGGCTTGCTGATCACCCGGCGGGTCGGCCCAGACTGGCTAACCGGCGGTGACTTCGGGCTTGAGGCCAGCGTGATTGCGATGCTGGTTGCGACTGTGGCCGGCCTGTTCCTGTTGCGACGCGCGGTCAAGCAGGACAGACTGGTCCCGCCGATGTGGCGACGGCAAGGCTAGCTTCGTGCCCATCCCGCCGGCGCTGGAATGATGGTTTCGAGGAACAGTGCCGCGCTACGGCGATAGCCAATGCGCTGCTCATCGGTCATCCTGCGCCAAGTGGCGTAGGGATTGGCGAGACGCATGTTGCGCCCAAGCTTGGCCTCGTTCCGCGCGAGGAAATCCCAATACAAGGCGTTAAACGGGCAGGCATCCGGGCCAACCTTCTGTTTCACATCGTAGCGGCAATCCCGGCAATAGTTGCTCATCCGGTTGATGTAAGCGCCGCTTGCGGCATAAGGCTTGCTCGCCAGTCGCCCGCCATCGGCGTGCAGCGCCATGCCTGCGACATTGGGCAGTTCGACCCATTCATAGGCATCAGCGTAAACCACCAGGAACCAGTCCGCGACTTGCCCAGGTTCGATCCCGGCGAGCAGCGCAAAATTGCCCAGCACCATCAAGCGTTGGATATGGTGCGCATAGGCGTTGTCGCGGGTGGTGCGGACACAATCGGCAAGGCAGGCCATTTCCGTTTCACCGGTCCAGTAGAAATCGGGTAGCGGGCGCCGCGCCTCGAGCGCGTTGGCCTGGGCCATGCCCGGCATATCGAGCCAGTACATGCCCCGGATATATTCGCGCCAGCCGATGACCTGACGAATGAACCCCTCGGCCGCATTGAGCGGAGCGCGGCTCGCGCGGTATTCGGCCTCGGCCGCTTGCGCGACAGCCAGCGGATCGAGCAGGCCAAGGTTCATGGCGGCAGAGATGTTGGCGTGGAACATGAAGTCCTCGCCTGCGATCATCGCGTCCTGATATTGGCCAAAGGTGGGCAGGCGGTTTTCAAGGAAATCCGCGAACGCAGCCTCCGCGTTGGCGCGGGTGACCGGCATCGCAAATCCCTCGAGCGAGCCGAAGTGGCCACCAAAGCGGGCCGAGACCAACGTCAGTACCTCCGCTGTAATCGCATCCGGGGTGAACTGTGGGTGGGCCGGGACGATAAGATTTGCGGGCGGTCCCGAGCGATTGTCGGCGTCGAAGTTCCACTTGCCAACGGCAGGTTTGTCGCCGTCCATAAGCAAGCCGGTCTGGCGGCGCATATCGCGGTAGAAGTATTCCATGCGCAGTTCGCGGCGCGCGGCGGCCCAAGTGTAGAACTGGATCTTGCTGCACAGAAAGCGCGTGTCGGGCAGAATTTCGACCGGGCAGCTCAGCGCTGTGCTCCATTGATCGAAGTCCTGCTGCAAGCGCCACTCGCCCGGTTCGACCACGCGAACGCCGCCTGCATTATTCCGCGTGAGCGCGCGCTCTACCTCGCCGCGCAGTGACCCGGTATTTGCTGGGTCGTCGAGCTTGACGTAGTCGACCGTCCAGCCGTGCGCGCGCAGTTCTTCTGCGAAATGGCGCATCGCTGAGAACACCAGCGCGATCTTGGCCTGATGGTGGCGCACATAGGTTGCCTCGTCCCAGACCTCGGCAAGCAGCACGACGGCATTTGACCGATCGATATCCCGCAGACTCGCAAGGCTAAGTGAGAGCTGGTCGCCAAGGATCGGAATGAGGATCGCTTGCGGTTTCATACGAAACTGTACGGATCGATATCCACCGCGACCCGTACGCCTTGCGGGAAGCTCAGCGGCCCCAGCCACTCGCGGATGATCTGCTGGATTTGGGCCGAGCGGCGCGCGTTGATCAGCAGGCGGTAGCGATAGCGTCCGCGCAACAGCGAGAGCGGGGCGGGGGCCGGGCCGAGCACGAGCACATCGGGCAGGTCCGGTCGCACGCCGCCAATCGCGCGGGCGGCATCACGCGCTTCGGCTTCGTCTTCGCTCGAGACGATGATCGCGGCCCAGCGCCCGAACGGCGGCGCACCGGCGTCGCGGCGGCCTTCGGCTTCAGCGGCGTAGAACGCGTCGCGGTCCCCGGCAGCGAGCGCGGCGATCACCGCGGCTTCGGGATGGCGGGTCTGGATCAGCACTTCGCCCGGCTTGTCGCCGCGCCCGGCCCGCCCGCCAACTTGCGCGACTTGCTGATACGTCCGCTCCGCCGCGCGCAAGTCGCCGCCTTCGAGGCCCAAGTCGGCGTCGACTACGCCCACCAAAGTAAGGTCGGGGAAGTGATAGCCCTTGGTCACCAGCTGGGTGCCGACGATCACGTCGATCAGCTTCTCCTCGGCCTGCTGAACGAAGGCGCTGATCTTTTCCGGACTGTTGAGCGTGTCAGACGTGACCACGGCCACACGCGCCTCGGGCATCAGTTCGGTCACTTCGTCAGCGATGCGCTCTACCCCCGGGCCGCAGGCGACCAAGCAATCGGGGGTGTGGCATTCGGGGCACTCTTCGGGAATGCCGGTCTGGTGGCCGCAGTGATGGCAGGCCAGCCGGCGTGAGAGCCGGTGCTCGACCAGCCAGGCGCTGCAGTTGGGGCACTGGAACCGATAGCCGCAATGGCGGCACAGGGTAAGCGGGGCATAGCCGCGGCGGTTGAGGAACAGCAATGACTGCTCGCCGCGTGCCAGCCGCTCGCGCATCTCGGTGACCAGCCGCGGCGCGAGCCAGCGGCCGCGACCGGGCACTTCCTCACGCAGATCGACGATGCTGACCTTGGGCAGCTCGGCCCCGCCGAACCGTGCGGGCAGATCCACCTTGGTATAGACTCCGGCCTCGGCCAGCTGCAGCGATTCGAGCGCCGGGGTGGCGCTGGCGAGGATCACCGGGATGTGCTCGAACTTGGCGCGGATTACAGCCACGTCGCGCGCGTTGTAGCGCACCCCGTCGTCCTGCTTGAACGAGACCTCGTGCGCCTCGTCGATCACGATCAGGCCCAGCTTGGCGTAGGGCATGAACAAGGCCGAGCGCGCGCCGACCACGACCTGTGCCCCCCCCCGTTCTGGGCCTTCGACGATCGCCCGCCACGCCCGGCGCCGCTCGCTGGCCTTGAGGCTTGAGTGCCACAGCACCGGAGGTGTGCCAAAGCGGCTTTCGAACCGGCGCAGGAAGTTCTGGGTCAGCGCGATTTCGGGCAGCAGGACCAGCACCTGGCGGCCCATCCGGATCGCCTCGGCAATCGCCTCGAAATAGCATTCGGTTTTGCCCGATCCGGTCACTCCGTCGAGCAGGAACGGGGCGAACTCCTGTGCCTTCACCGCGCTGACGAAGGTATCGGCTGCGGCCTGTTGGTCAGGCGAAAGGTCGGGCGCGTCATGATCAGCGCGTGCACGGGGGTAAGGGCGATCAAGATCGACCACCACCGGCTCGAGCACGCCTGCACCGACCAGCCCGCGCAGCACCCCTTCGGACACGCTGGCGAGTTCGGCCAGTTCGCGGATGCTGGCCTGTTCGCCGTGCAGCGCGTCGATCGCGGCCAGCCGCTGCTCGGTGAGCCGCTTGGGCTCGTGCCCGGACAGGCGGTATTCGGTGGTCGTGCCGCCGCCGCGCAGTGCGGCCATGCTGCCCAGCGCCATCCGCGCCACCGCGTTCATCGGCGCGACGTAGTAATCGGCGGTCCACTCGATCAAGCGGCGCAGCGCTGCGCTGAGCGGGGGGACCGGCAGCACTTCGAGGATCGGCCGCAGCTTCGCAGCGGGAACCTCTTCCCCAGCCAGCCGTTCCTTTTCCCAGACGATCCCAAGGACCTGGCGCGGTCCGAGTGGGGCAATCACGAGGCTGCCGAATTCAGTCGCCATGCCATCGGGAAGGCGATAGTCGAGGACGCTCAGAACCGGATTGAAGACAAGGAGGCGGACGCGGTTCATCGGCCCGCCTCTATGGCGACAAACCGGGGCGCGCGACAGCCGCTATTTGAGGAGCAGGGGTCACATGCAAACTAATCACAATGGCGTCATGGCGCGTCGCGCATTCATGGCCGGAAGCGCCGCCGCCGGGGTGCTGCTGCTGCCGGGCTGCCAGTCGATGGGCGGGTTCAGCATGGTTGAGGCAATCCGCCGCTTGCTGACAGCGTCTTCGCAGGCAGCCTTCGCGGTGCTGACCGCACCGGGCGGCTTTTGGGACAGTGAGATCGCCCGCTTCGAAGCGCCTGCCCTGTTCAGCGCCTCCGGAACAGGACTGCTGAAAAACCTCCTGACTTCAACCGTGTTCAAGCAGAACCTCCAGCATCAGCTCAACATCGTTGCCGAAAAAGGCGCCGAGCGCGCTGCGCCAGTGGTTTACGAAGCGGTCCGCAGCATCTCGGTCCCCGACGCGATTGGCCTGGTTCGCGGCGGGCCGACTGCGGCGACCACCTTCCTGCGCGGGGCAATGGGCCCGGCGCTGATCAACGCGATGATCCCCGGCCTGACCGATGCCTTGCGCGTCAGCAGCGATCCGGTGCTGGGCCAAGCGGTCCGGGCGCTTTCGGGCGTCGATATTGGCCAGATGGCCCAATCGGTTGCCAACCGTGCCGACAATTCGATCTGGTACCAGATCGGGCACGAGGAAAGCGCGATCCGGGCCAATCCGGAAGCTACCCGCGATCCCTTGTTGATCGGGGTTTTCAAGGTTCTGCGATAGCCTATAGCGGGGGCAGACTCGCCAAAGAGGAGCGCACCCCCGTGAAGTTTTTCGCCGACACCGCCGAAATCGCCGACATCAAGGACCTGGCCGCCACCGGCCTGCTCGATGGCGTCACCACCAATCCCTCGCTGATTGCCAAGTCGGGGCGCGATTTCAAGGAAGTGACCAAGGAAATTTGCGGGATCGTCTCTGGCCCGGTCAGCGCCGAAGTGGTCGCGCTCGATTATGACGGGATGATGCGCGAGGCCGCGATCCTCCGCAAGATTGCCGACAACGTCTGCATCAAGGTGCCGATGACGCTCGACGGGCTGAAGACCTGCAAGGCGCTCACCGGCGATGGCTCGATGGTCAACGTGACGCTGTGCTTCTCGGCCAACCAGGCGCTGCTCGCGGCCAAGGCCGGGGCAACCTTCGTCTCTCCGTTCGTCGGCCGGCATGATGACAACGGCTTCGACGGGATGGAATTGATCGGCGATATCCGCCTGATCTATGACAATTACGATTTCCGCACCGAAATCCTTGTCGCCAGCGTCCGCCACGGAATCCACGTGCTCCAGGCCGCGAAGATCGGCGCCGACGTGATGACCGCGCCGCCTGCGGTGATCAAGGGTCTGATCAAGCATGTGCTGACCGATAAGGGCATCGAAGGCTTCCTCGCGGACTGGGCCAAGACCGGGCAGACGATTTGAGGTTGAATTAGGTCGCCATCCCCGCGAAAGCGGGCGCGACATGTCCGACGAAAC
>JAYUCG010000066.1:0-31558 GCA_043740455.1 Novosphingobium sp.
GGATTGGGGTTGGGGACCGGTCATCTGCCGCAGCGCTAGCGGCGTTTCCTGGTGCTTTCAATCGCGGCGCGTGCCTGCATCGCGATATCCTGCGCCCGCAAGTAGTCGGGCGACCCCTTGGGCAGCGCGGCCTGCGCGGTCTCGGCGCTGCTCAGTGCTTGCTGGTAATTCTGCTCAAGCACCTGCTGTTCGGCCGAGGCGAGCCGCGCCCGCGCCATGTCGCCCTGTTGGCCGTAGATCACCCCCAGCTCGTACCAGGCGAACGGATTTTCCCGGTCGCGCGCCACGGCCGCCTTGAGCACACGCTCAGCCTCGGGCAGCTGTGCGGGATCCTCGGTCGCGATCAGCGCATGACCGAAGGTGGTGGCAATGAGTGGCTGGTTCGCGGTCAGTTCGGTTGCCCGGCGGAGCGGTGCAAGGGCGTCTTGCGGGTGCCCCGATTCGAGCAATATCTGCCCCTTGAGCTCGAGAAAATAGGGATCGTTTGGAGCGGCGGCGAGCAGCGCATCGGTTTCGGCCATGGCCTTGTCGAGGAACGCTTCCTTGTGCCAGGCATAGGCCCGGGCATAAAGCCCCGGCACGCTTTGGTCGCTCTCGGGATAGGCTTGCAGCGTCCGCCCCGGTTCCTGGACATAGCCGACGAGCTTGGCCTTCACCCGCAGGAAGTGGGCCTGCTGCGCCGTGTCATAGGGCTTCGCCCAGGATGGATCTGCCTGATAGGTATCCTGCAGCGTGGTGATCCGGTCAGCCGTCATCGGGTGAGTCGAATAGAATTCGCTATCGGCATCTCGCTTGAAGCCATAGCGGTATTCAAGGTTCTGCAGCTTCTTGAAGAAGGCGATCGAGCCCTTGCCCGATAGCCCGGCCTTGGACAGGAACCCGGCACCGGCAGCGTCGGCGCTGGCCTCCTGTTCGCGGCTGAAAGCGAAATACTTGCCCATCGCCGCTTGCTGGCCGGCCATCAGCACGCCCATGGCGGCGTCACCCGAACCGGCTGCCGCAGCGAGCCCGCCGAGGATCAGCGAGAGGATCGAGATGCCCGTCGCCGCCTTCGAGCCGCCATCGCTGATCGCGTGCCCGCCTGTGATGTGGCCCAGTTCGTGCGCGATCACGCCTTGCACTTCGGCGGCGCTGTCGGCCGCTTCGATCAGGCCTTCGTTGATGTAAATCACCTGTCCGCCGGCCACGAAGGCGTTGATCGAGGGATCGCCGACCAGCACCACGTCGACATTGCGCGGGTCCATCCCTGCGGCGGTGACGAGCGGCACGGCAAGTTCGTGGAGCAGGGCTTCGGTTTCGGCATCGCGCAGCACCGATTGCGCCATGGCCGCCTGGCTGGTCAGCGTGAAGATCATCAGCGCTGCGACCGCGCGGGCGAACAGGCGTGAGGGGGTGCGCATCGGCTGTTGTCCTATGGCCGGTGTGGCTGAACCGGCGGTGAAGGCAGCTTGGGTTGGTCCAGCTTAGGTTGGCCCATTTTAGGCTGACATTGCGCGGCGAGGAAGGCCAGCACCGTATCGAGCACGCGGCGGTCCCGATCGAACGGTGCGGCCAGCTTCACCACCGTGTCCCCATGGTCCATGCTCGGCAGGACCACCGGCCGGGTCGGCACCCCTGCCCGGGTCAACGCCGCGGCCAGCGCCAGACTGTTGCGCGGCTTGACCGTGGTATCGGCATCGCCGGTGATCAGCAGCGCATGCGGCGCATCGCCGCGCACGAAGTGGATCGGCTGAGTCAGCAGCGGATTGGGCGCAGAGCCGAAGGCGTGGCGGGTCGAATCAGAGGTGAAGGGGTAAAAGTCATAGGGCCCCGAGAGCCCGATCACGCCCTTCACAAACCCGTCGGGCACCCCGGCGCGGCCGAGCCATTGCCGCTCAAGCGCCAGCATCATCACATTATAGGCCCCGGCGGAGTGGCCCATCAACACCACCTGGCCGGTATCGCCGCCATATTGCGCGACATGGTCGCGGGTCCAGGCGACTGCCGCCGCACCGTCTTCAAGCATACCCGGGAACTTGCCCTTGTCCCCCAACCGGTAGCCCGGCAGGACCACGACATAGCCTTGGCGCGCCAGAGTGCGGCCGATGAAGCGATAGTCCCGGGGATCGCCGCTGTTCCAGCTGCCGCCATGGATGAAGACGACCACCGGGCGCGGCCGGGGCGAAGCCTCAGCGGGTACGATCACTTCGATGCGCTGCTGCGCGTCGCTGCCATAGTGGCCATCGGCCAGCGCGACTTTGTAGCCGGAATTGCCGCCGAACTGGCGGTCGCCCCAATCGAGCAACGCCACCGCGTTGTTGGCGAGCGCCCAGCGCCAGACTCCGAACAGGACCAGCGCCGTTAAAGCGAGCCCGATCAGGATCCAACCCACTTTGCCGATCTGCATTTGCCCTGCCATCATGGCGGACACTTATCGGCCAAGCGGGCAAGACGCCACGCCTTTCGGCGCGGCGCCTGCCTGCTGTTTCCAACCAGCCTTAAATCAGTTTGCGTGCGGCGCGTTCCAGCAGCGCGACATCGTCCGCCACTTCGCCAAGCAGGACCACTTCCCCGCTGGGCAGGCGGCGCGCGACGAGCAGCGTGAATTCGCTGCCTTCGCTGGCCAAGCTGGCAAGCGGAGCATGATCGAGCTGGCGCAGCTTCTTGGCCAGCGTCTCGCGCGGTCCGTCGCGCAGGTCGGCGGGCTTGCCGCTTTCCTCGCGCTTGATCCGGCGTTCTTCGGTGACCACGCCTTTGAGCCCGCCTCCGGCGGCGCGCAGATATTCACCCAGCCCGCCCTGCGGCAGGCCGAGGCGCTGCGCGTGGCTGAGCGCGGTGGCAAATTCGGTGAGGCGGGTTTTGTCGTAGTCTGCCCCGAACACCAGTTTGACGACCGGGGTCATCGGCGCACGGTCCTGCACGGTCAGCCCCGAATCGGTGACCAGTTCGGCAAAGTCTTCCGGCGCATCGCCCGCCGCCAGCGAGAAGTCATAGGCCCTGCCGATCGCGGCGTAGAGCGCGTGGCGGGTGCGGTCTTCGCTCCCGCGCGCGGCTTCGGCCAGTTCGCGGGCCGAAGCGAGCCAATCGGCCAGCCCCATGTCCGCCGCTTCATCCTGATGCGACAGCTCGAGGACACCGAAATCAGGTGGCGCAGCGAATGCCGGGGCCGGGAAGTGATCGTCAGCTGCGTCGTACTCGGCCAAGCCTGTCAGGTCGAGCACGCCGTCGTCTTCAGCGCCGGAAATATCGTTCGGGCCATTGGCCCAGTCGGTCATCGGCAAGTCGCGCTGTGCGCCGCTGGCCGGCGCGACTTCTAGGGCCTGGTCGATCTCGAGCAGCAGCTCGTCGGTGGTCTGCTGGTCGGCCAGCTCCTTCCAGTTGATCACCCCGTAGATGAAATCGATCGTGTCGTCGTCGCTCGAAAATGGCAGCAGGATGCCGCGATACAGAATGGTCTGTTCACGCTGGTTGACGAATTCGGCCTCAAACCCGATCGGCGCCTGGTTGGCGAGGATCTGCATGTAATGGTCGGTAATCCGCGACAGCAACGATCGCGCCGGAACATCGGCCAGCGAATGGATTTCGCCATCGGTGCCGCATTCCTTGGCCAGCTTGTTGCCCAGAAACTGGATCGCCGGATTCTCGATTCCCCGGCTGAAGTCGAGCAGCACGCTGTATGGCCCGAAATCGGGCAAAGCCGTGGGTTCCAGGTCTTCGATCGACGGGAAATTGCGATTGTCGAGCAGGCTGGCCCAGTGATTGTAGGCCCGCACCTGCATGCGCCGCTCGTCCTGGCCCACCGGGCTGGGCGGTGGCTCGGGCAGGCTCTCCTGCTCGCCAAATTCAACTTCGGGCCAATCGTCCCCCGAAAGGCCTGATTCCGGCGTTGCAGAATCCGAAAATAGGCCGCGATAGGTATCCATGAAACGTCCCCGTTTACCCTTGGAAGGCCGGTTTGGCGCAACATGGTAAATTAACCGTTAAGTTGCGCGGATACGTCCTTCGTCGCGCGCGGGCATCGGGGCGAGCCAGCGGAGCAGCGGGGCGAGGACCAGCAGCAGCACCGCAGCGCAGCGGATCGCGTCCGCCACCGAAAGCAGATCGGCGATGAGGCCAAGCACATAGGCACCCAGTGCCATCCCGCCGAAGGTCACCGCCTGGTAAATCGCCATGCAGCGCCCGAGAATCGCCTCGGGCGAGCGCAGCTGCATCGCGACATTCAGGCTCGACAGCGCCGAAACCCAGCTGCCCCCGGCGACTACTCCCGCAGCCAGAGCGACGGCCAGGCTGTGGGCGGCGGCGAGCGGGAACAGCGCTAGCGCGAACAGCACCGATGCCGTCCCCACCACCGCCTCGCTGCCGAACCGGCGGCGGAGCGGCGCGATCCACAATGCAGTCAGGATCGATCCGAGGCCGAATGCGCCGAGCAGCAAGCCGTAATCGAATTCGCTGCCCCCGATTTGCGCGCGCACCACCACCGGGAGCAGCGCGAGGAAGCCGACCCCGCCAAACCCGAAAGCTAAACCGCGCACCAGCACGCGGCGGACCGGGCTGGATCCCGCGCAGAACCGGATTCCAGTGGCGATCGAGGCGAGCATTGGCTGGCGGGTCCGGCGCGGCTGCTCGGGGTGCCAGCGGCCAAGCACGATGATCAGCGCGACGAAGCTGAACGCGTTGAGCGCGAAGGCTGCCGCCGGACTGGTTAAGGCAATCAGGATGCCGCCCAGCGCCGGGCCGACGCTGCGCGCCAGGTTGAAGGCAATGGTGTTAAGCGAAATCGCCTGCGCGAGATCACCCGGGCCGACCTGCATTCTTACCGAAGCCTGCCACGCCGGGCCGTTAAGCGCGGTGCCGCAGCCGACCAGCAGGGTAAAGGCGATCAGCGACCACGGGCCGATCTGGCCGCTCCACGCCAGCGCGGCCAGCAGCGCCGAAGCGCCGAGCATCAGCCACTGCGCCGCCAGCATCACCAGCCGCCGGTCGTAATTGTCGGCAATTGCCCCGGCAAACATGCCGAGCAGCATGACCGGCAAAGTGGTCGACGACTGGATCAGCGAGATGAGCTGGTGCGAGGCTGTAAGGTCGGTCATCAGCCACGAAGCGCCAACCGACTGGATCATCGAGCCGATCGACGAGGCGAAGTTGGCGGTCCAGATCGCGCGGAACGCGGGAAAGCGGAACGGGGCGAGCGGACGGCCCGGCGCAGTCAGCCCAGAAAGCGGTGGCGCGGTTGGCTGGGTGGGTTCAGGTTCGATCACTGCCGCCCGGTTAGGCCCGCCCGGCCGGCATGGTCAACCGTTCCACTGGGTCAAATGCTGCGGATCGACCAAGGCCAGTTGCCGCCGCAGCGCCGCGCGGGCGAGCCGTTCGGTCTCGACCTTGCGGCGCGCTGCAGCGAGCGGGACGGTTGCCGCCGGGCGCAGGATTTCGGCATCATAACCATCGGCGACAATCAGCCCGCAGCGTTCGGGCCGGAAGCCGGGTTCTTCAATACAGTCGCGGTCGAGATGCGGCGCCAGGCCCCAGTAAAAGCGGTCGCAATAGTCGAGATATTCGGGCCATTTGGCGTCGCCCAGCAGATCGCCGCGCGTCACCTTGATCTCGACAATGATTAGGTGGCCCTTGGCATCGATCCCCATCAGATCGGCGCGGCGCCCGTTCCTGAGCGGCATTTCGGGCAAGCACCAGATGTCGTTGCGGGCGAACAGTCGGCAAATCCCGCGCGCGACCGCCGCCGCAGCGGGCGAATCGAACGCGTCGGTGATGATATCGGGAATCGGCTGGGGGGCAGACATGACGCCATCGTAGGAACGAAACGCGAACCTTGCAATGGGAAGCAGGTCTGCCGCGCTCAGCTCATCCGCCGGGCCGCTGCGGCCTGCGGCGGTACCAGCGCCAGCAGCACGGCGCGCGCAGCGTGGAATTCCTGCCACAGCGCCAGGGCCGGGACAGCCGGATTGGCGCCGCGGGCATGAACTGCAAGCAAGGCGGCGAGACCCGGCTCCATCACTGCCGACAAATCGCCGATCCCCTGTTCTGCGAAATCCCGCCGCCAGCCGCCAGTATCGCGCATCATGGCCGGGAAGTTGCGGATTTCGGGCCGGGTCGATTCGGCCGCCAGTCCCGCAAGCATGCCGATCACATTTACCGCATCGTGCAGCGCTGACCACTTCATGCTCATCGCGCTGGCCGAAGCCTGACCGAATTCGGGCCGACCCGAGGTGGGCAGCGCGCCGGCCCCGGTCCCGCTAAAGTTGTGATGCATGTTCATGGCGCAGCTATAGCCGCGCGGCGCTTGCCAAATTGCTAACTGCCAATTTGCTCACTGACAGGGGGCGGGCTGTAACAAACCCGCTGGCGTTGCCGCGATCTCGCTGCTAACCGCGGCTCCAACGCATCCGTAGCTCAGCTGGATAGAGTACTGCCCTCCGAAGGCAGGGGTCACAGGTTCGAATCCTGTCGGGTGCACCATCTTTTCAATAACTTAGCTGTTGCGCCGCCCTGTGGTACGAAATGCGTACGGAAAACAGGGGGGTATTTGCGCTCTTGATTGCGCCTAAAGTCGGTGCATGTTCTATCGCAGTTTGGGGGCCAATCATGCGACGTAAGACATTGGGCGCGGTTGCTACGCTGGGACTTGCGCTTGCAGTTAGTGCTTGCAACTCAACCAACTCGTCCAATGGCGTGCCCACCCAAGAATCTACAGTCGCTGCCTCCAGCGCTCCAGTTCCCCCTCCACCACGATACGATCAAGTTGAAGACGGAACCTACTATTACATCAGTGATGTTTCGGAGGAGGAGAAAAAACGAGGCAAGGCGGTCGGCTCGGTAATTGGATTCCGGTACCTCGGAAAGAATGAAAAAGGTGAGCATGTTCTGTTGAATGTAGCGAATGCTGGTACGCCACTCGGCAAATCGGTGTGCGCCGATCCGTGCCGAATTATCAAACAAGGTAACGAGCGCGTCGGGTTCTCAACAGATTCGATCATCGGAGCTGCTTTTGAGGACGCAATTGCAGGGAATCTGAAAGTCTACGGCAAGAAATCAAGTGTAACTTCGGGCGAGAGTCAGATTGTCAACAGCGTTCCGAAAACGTTTCGTGGCGCATGGGATGAACTGGTTTCCGATGGGTGTAGAGATAGAGAGCCAAGGTTCGAAATTGATGCAACTAAATTCTACAATTTTGAAGTAGAATACGATGTAACTAGTGTAAAGATTTATTCTCCCACTGAGATCGCAATACGTACGACTTACAAAGACGAAAACGGGTCTCAGGAATCTGGGGTCTGGGAGTTTCGGCTGGTGGAGGGCGGAAAAGCACTAACAGGCCGCAAGTCCAATGAAACGTACTTCCGAAAGTGCCCGGCGGCATAAGGCAGGCTCGGCCAGTGCGCCGCCTTCCAGCGTAGGCTCACTCAAAGAGCGAGCCGCCCTTCACCGCCACCAGCGGAACGGACCGAGGCTCAAAGATAGCCCCGGCGTCCTTGTCATTGACCATGACGCGGCCAAGCGTGCGGCCATACCTGTCCACGTCCAGCCGCTCTAGTTTGACTTGGCCCGGCACCTATTTTTTTACCAGCCCAGGGACATCGCCAGCCGGAATGAAATCCCGGATGACAGAAGCCAAGAGCATCTTAGCGCCGGTATCGCCAGCTGCGACTCCCTTGATTAAACAATGTCCCTGATTGTGCGGCTGGCAATCTCGGACGATCCGTAGTCCGGGAATATGCTGGCGTCGCGTTGACGGTCTCAACCGGGCGGGGAACTAGCAGTGCCGTCACTTCAAGCGCGCGGCTCTTCCCGCTGCCCGGCTCAGGCGACAGGAAAGCCAGGCGCGGTGTGGAGTCCCAATGTTCCATGAGGTGCGCATGGGCAATCCACAAGGCATGCGCCGTTTGCGCCTCAGGTGACGGATAAGAGACAAAGCGCCCGATGAAGGCGTGAACGTGGTCGAGCGGGTGCGTGGTCATTGGCCCACCTTCCCATCGCGGACCAGCATCGGTTGCAGCTCGTCTGCTTTGCGGATCAAGCGGGCAATATCGGTCGCCAATTCGAGCGCTAGGATTTGCTGTGCTGTCTCCAATGCACCCACGCGCAACCACGGAGAATAGGTTTCAGGGTCATGGTCACGGGCCATCGCAATCAGTGCCCAGGCTAGGTCGCGGGCCGCTCCAGGAACGCGATGGTCAAACACGCCCCATGCCCATTTTCGGGCACGACGGAGCTGCTCAACCAGTCCGGTCGTTTCGACTGTTTCGCGGCTGGTGCCCTCTAGCCTCATTGCCTCGAATTTGTCAGGGGATTGGTCAGTCATTGCCACGGCCCTCCCCAAAGCAAAGCCGCGCCATATCCCGCGCCAAAGGCTGCGAGAGAGAGAAGCAGCGGCAGAGCAATTGCGCCTGCCTTTCCGATGCGGTAGAAGACGGATGCAACCAGCCACCAAGTTGATTGCGCAGGACGGCGGGTCGCACCCCGCCGTTTTGCATATCTGGATTGCCCATCTTTCATGCTCCCGCCTGATAGGTCGGAAGGCTGGCCAGATAGGCTTCAAGATCGGCGAACGGGATTAGAGTACGTCGCCCCGCCTTACGTGCCGACAAATCTCCCCGTCTCAATGCCTCGTAGAGCGATGATCTCGAACACCCAGACAGCCTCACGGCATCAGGGATTGTAACTGCGATTGGCGTTCCTTGCCCGACATCCCGATGGGCGAGCTCGAAAACATCAAGGCGCTGCCCGGCATGGTCAACGCGGCCGCCGACACTTTCCACAAGATCTGGCGCTCCGGGATCAGTCTGGCTGGAAGGGCGGCGGAAAATCGCCGGCTCGAAGCGTTAGCCCGGCTTGAATCAGCGGTCCTGGCAGCACTTCCGGCAGGAATGCTTCGGCCCGCCGATATCGTGGACGCGGCCCGCATTAACCTCCCTCATGCCGAGAAGGTTCTGGGCACTCTGACAATCGAGGGCCTGACCGAGCTTTCACCGTGCTGGCGCCCACTACTTCTCGAGCTCGCTGGCTACATCCCGGTAACCTGGAATGCTGGCCCGCGCCGTGTTCCGGCGTGGCTCGAAGGATCTGGCGTCAAAGTTGCTGTAGCCCAGGCCGAGAGCCCACAAGTCACCATCGCCAGCGCCGCTTCAGCGCTTCACGAAACAATCGAAGCGCTGCGATGGGCGCGGTCGCTGCTGGTTTCTGGCACCGCAGCGCCCCACGAAATCGCCATCGCTGCGGCATCACCAGCCGAATACGACGACCATTTTCTGGCCTTGCGGTCTGACGCGAACATCGACCTCCACTTCGTTCATGGCATCAGGACGGTGACCACCCGCGAGGGTCAAGCCGCTGCGGCCTTGGCGGACATTATTGTCCGCGGACTATCGCAGACGCGCGTGCGCCGGCTCGCCGCGCTGTGCCGTGACGGTGCTGCTTTTTCGGTTAAGCGCGGGGCGATTTCTTCTTCGTCACGGACGGGAAGGTGCTACACAATTTTGGTACATAAGTTGGTACACAACTCCTCCCCCCGTCTCCGGCAACTGATTGAGATGGACCAAAACAAGCCGCCTCGTTTGCACAAAGACACTGGAAGCCAAAGCGTTTGGAAGTTTTTGTAGTTTGCTGTCCGCCGTGGTTGGAGCCGGATCATTTTGGCCCGCTCGATATTGCAAAATTCTTTTCATCGCGGCGGTAAGAAGCTACCGTTGGGTGCTACACATTTGTGCTCCACACTGTCTTAGAACGTCAATAATTTCAACAATTTGGGAGCGGTCTGGTGAGCGGAACACTTTCCTGTCGGGTGCACCAAACTTTCCCGCTCAATTCCACCCGTTTGCAAGGAACCGCTCGGCGCAGCCCGCCAGCAGCGCGGCGCCGTGCGGCAGGGCTTTTTCATCGACCATCATCCGGGGGGAGTGGATCGACGGACACTCTTGGTGATCGACGCCCTCGTGCGCGACGCCGAGGAAGAACATCGCGCCGGGCACCTGCTCGAGCACGTAGGAGAAGTCTTCCGCACCCATGATCGGGGCCTCGAGCCGCCGCCACGACGGCGCGCCGAACAGTTCGGTGGCAACCGCCTCACCCAGGTCGACCGCGCGCGGATCGCACATGGTGACCGGGAAGCCGGCGATGATTTGGGTCCGCGCCGAGGCCCCGTGCGCCGCCGCGATTCCTTCAGCGAGCCGGGTGAGGCCCTCGTGCAGTTTGGCGCGGTGGCGCGGCGAAAGCGAGCGCAGGGTGCCGCTCAAGGTGCAGCAGTCGGGGATGATATTGTGCGCGGTCCCAGCATTGATCTGCGTGACCGAGGCGATCACTGGATCGGCGGCGTTGAACTGGCGCGCCACGAAGGTCTGCAGCGCGGTGACGACTTCGCAGGCGATCGGCACCGGGTCGAGCGCATCGTGCGGCATCGCGCCGTGCCCGCCGCGCCCGTCGATCACGATCTCGAATTGGTCGGCCGAGGCCATCAGTGCACCGGCCTTGCCCGCCACCAATCCGTGCTGGGAATTGGGCATGATATGCAGCGCAAAGGCCGCTTCGGGGAGCGGATTGAGCAGCCCTTCGTCGAGCATGTGACGCGCGCCGTGAAAGCCCTCCTCGCCCGGTTGGAACATGAATCGGACCTCTCCCGCGAGCTGGTCGGCGCGCGCGCACAGCAGCCGCGCCGCACCCACCAGCATCGCGGTGTGGGTATCATGCCCGCACGAATGCATCGTTCCGGCAATGGTCGAGGCGAACTCGAGCCCGGTTTCCTCGGCCATCGGCAGCGCGTCCATATCGCCGCGCAAGAGGACAGAGCGGCCCCCATTTTCGCCGTTGGGCCCAGCCCCGCCCGTGAGCGTCGCGACGAGCCCGCTGGTCGTAGCCGACTCGCGCCATTCAAGCGGTAGATTGGCCAGCGCAGCGCGCACCTTGTCGCGGGTCTTGGGGGTATCGAGGCCCAACTCGGGTTCGGCATGGATTGCGCGGCGCAAGGCAACGATATCGTCCGAGATGGCGCGCGCGTCTTCGAGCAGGCTCTCATGCAACATCGATCAGGCTCCGATTCGCGCGGCGATCCGCTTTGCCGCAGCATTGTGCAGGCTGACCGAGAGCACAAGCAGCGCATTGAGCACGACCGACTGGTACAGCATGTACCACAGCGGGGTGCCGGCAAACATCGACAGGCCCAGCACGATCGCGCGCGGATTGGGTCCGAGGAACTTGCACAGCAACAGCAGTGGCGGTGATTCGGTGCGCACTGCGGCGGCGATCTCGCTCAGCCGCGCAGGATCGCCCTTGGCAGCGCCCACCGCCGCATCGATCCGCAACGCGTGCGGGGTCATCCCGTTGGCGACCGAGAGGTACAGCGCAACCAACGCCCCGGCCCAGCTGGTATCCACCGGCGGATCGCCCTGCGCCTGCGAGGTGCGCAGCCACGGCGTGCCATAGACCCAATACTGGTACTGGCGCCGCTGGACCTCGACGTGATTCGATTGCACCGCGTGGCTGATCCCGGCGAAAACCACCAAAGCCCAAGCATGCCAACCCGCAAAAGACCCGCCGTGCGCCTGCAGCCAGAAGGCCAGCATCACGTAAAGCACCGCGTGGCTGGAGTAATCGCACAATCCGTCGACCAGTTCGCCGATCGGGTTCGACCGCGCAGTTAACCGCGCCAGATCGCCGTCGGCACCATCGACCACGTGCCAGCCCATGTGCAGCGCCATGCCCAACGCGGCGGATAACGGCCAGGCCAGCTGGGTGTAGGCAAGGCTCGCCGCAACAACCATCAGCGCACCCATCACCGAGACAACGTTTGGGGTTAGCGGAGTCCGCGCCAACAGCCGCGCCAGCTGCCAGGCGAGCGGATGGTAGAGATAATAGTTGAGCGCATCCTGCAATTCGGGTGGGCGCTGCGGGCGCGGCGACGAAAGTTGATGAATTTTTGAGGCATCACCCGAATTCAATTCGTATCTCCTGCCAACGCGTCGTTCAGCGGCCATAAACCGCTGTCCGGGCAGTGCAACCGCCGAGGCACGACAATGCCACGAACCGCCATTACGCTGTGGATTTGCGTGGCGCGCGTTTGGTGCTATGCTCATAGGCCTGCATTGCGCAGGCACGTGCCGACGTGCGGCGCAAATCCGGCTGGATTTGCGGCAAAGTTGGCACCGGACACTGTTAGTTTGCGGGCCTTAAGGCTTCCGCGCGCTGTCGGCATCCGGCTTGACCTGCGCCAAACCTCTTGCTTTTGGCGCGCAATTTCTTATTGCGCCGACCCTTGGACGGGCGCGCGCATTGACGCTCGAAAGGGAATTACAGATAATGAAGCCAATCAAGGTCGCCATGATCGGCGTCGGCAATTGCGCCAGTTCGCTGGTGCAAGGGGTAACCTATTACCGCCAGAACAATTCGGCGCAGGGCCTGATTCACGAAAAGATCGGTGGCTACGGCGCCGGTGACGTCGAATTCGTGCTCGGTGTCGATGTCGATGCGCGCAAAGTTGGGCTCGACATTGCCGAAGCGATCTTCGCCTCGCCCAACAACACCAAGGTGTTCCAGCAGGACATCGCTCCGACCGGCGCCAAGGTGATCATGGGCAAGATTTCGGACGGCGTTGCCGCGCACATGACCACGGTCGGTGACAAGGGCTTCATCGTTGCCAACGACACCGAAGCGACGGCCGCCGACATCATCAAGGCGATCAAGGATTCGGGCGCGGAAGTGCTGATCAACTTCCTCCCCGTCGGGTCGCAGGAAGCTACCGAGTTCTATATGGAGTGCGCGCTTGAAGCGGGAGTTGCGGTGGTCAACTGCATGCCGGTGTTCATCGCCAGCCGCCCGGAATGGGAAGCGAAGTTCCGCGCCAAGAACCTGCCGATCGTGGGTGATGACATCAAGGCCCAGGTCGGCGCGACGATCGTCCACCGCGTGCTGTCCAGCCTGTTCGCCGCGCGCGGCGTCACGATCGAACGGACTTACCAGCTCAACACCGGTGGCAACACCGATTTCATGAACATGCTCGACCGCCAGCGGTTGGGCAGCAAGAAGGAATCGAAGACCGAAGCCGTGCAGGCGATGCTCGCACAGCGCCTTGCGGATGAAAACATCCACGTCGGCCCGTCGGACTATGTGCCGTGGCAGAAGGATAACAAGCTGTGCTTCCTGCGCCTCGAAGGGCTGCAGTGGGGCAACGTCCCGATGGACTTGGAACTGCGTCTCTCGGTCGAAGACAGCCCCAACTCGGCGGCCTGCGTGATGGATGCGCTGCGCTGCGCCAAGGTTGCGCTGGAACGCGGCGAAGGCGGCGCGCTGATCGGGCCGTCGGCTTACTTCTGCAAGCACCCGCCGCAGCAGTTCAACGATGATCTCGCCGCGCAGATGGTCGATGAATATATCTCGGAAGCCCCGCTCGCGGCTGAATAAGGCGCAGCGGACTGAACATTGAGACGGCGCCGGGTCTACCGGCGCCGTTTCTGTATGGAGCGCCTGATGGACGCCGTGATCATTGCTGCCGGTTTCGGCAGCCGCCTGCGCGATATTTCGGATTCGAAGCCGATGACCCCGGTTGCGGGGATACCCTTGCTCGAACTCGGGGTGCGCCAAGCCAAGGCCGCTGGCGTTCAGCGCGTCGTGGTAGTGACCGGACACGAGGCTGAACGGCTCGAAGCCGCGTTACCGGCGCTGGCGCAGCGCGCCGGGATCGTGGTCGAAGCGGCGCGGGTGGCTGACTGGTCCAAGCCTAACGGTTGGTCGGTGATCGCCGGAGCCGACTGCATCGACGGCAATTACCTGCTGATGATGTCCGACCATATTTTCTCAGCACCGATCCTTGGCGGGCTGGCGCAACAGGGCGGCGCGGACCGGGGCGTGACCCTTGCGGTCGATGCCCGGATCGATGATCCCTTGATTGATCCGGACGATGCGACCTGGGTCCAGCGTGACGAGCGCGGCTTCATCCGCGCGATCGGCAAGACGATCCTCAGCTACGATGCCGTCGATTGCGGCGCGTTCCTGTGCACCCCAGAACTCGCTGCAGCGATTCGCGGCGCGATTGCAGACGGCCAAGCAGGTAGCCTGTCCGAAGGGATGCAGCGGCTGGCGGACAATGGCCGCGCCGCAACCTGGGACATTGGCGAGGCATGGTGGCTCGACGTCGATGATCCGCGCGCGCATGCCCTGGCCGAAGCCCAGGCCCCGCGCGAACTGCCCGAGGTTTATGCTGCGGCCTTGACCATCCGCCCTGCGGCCAAAGTGTAAGTCCGGTCGGCGATCGCGACAGTGCGCCGCGGTGCGCGATCACCAGCACCGCCATCGGCCCTTTGAGCCACACCAGTGCCGTTGCAATCTGCGCTTCGTTTTCAGCATCGAGTGCGCTGGTCGTTTCGTCGAGGATCAGCAGGGCCGGGCGGCGCAGCAGCGCCCGCGCCAGCATCAGCCGCTGACGCTCACCGCCTGACAAGGCGCGCCCACCGTCACCGACCAGCGTGTCGAGCACGCCTGGCAGAGCGAAGACGAAGCTTGCCACGCACGCTGCCGGAGAGCAGCACCGGGTCCTGCTGGACATAACCGACTTGTTTGCGCCACGCGCGGCGCTGCGCCGGATCGAGCGCGAACCCGTCGATCCGCAAGGTCCCGCCATCGGGTCCGAGCAGCCCGCCGAGCACATCAGCGAGCGTGCTCCTGCCCGCCCCTGAAGCCCCGGTCAGCATGGGCAGCCGCCGCGCGCCCAGCGCGGCAACCTACGTGCTTTTGCCCGCGCCGCTCGGCCGGGTGAAAGCATGAACCGCACCCTCGCACGCCACCGCCGAGGCATGGATCGGCAACAGCCCGTGGATGCTGGCGATCGCGGCATAGACACTGCCGTTGAGCCACAGCATTTCCTCGGCCGGCGCGATCAGCGAGAACTGGTCACCGATCAGCGCACAGCGGCCCGGGACAAGTTCGGCCTCGCCCAGATGGCGCGGTACCGGTGCGTAATGCACCACGGTTTCGCGCGCCAGGATGTCGATCATGCGGTGGGGTGCGGGCGCGCGGGTCATGCGCTGCGCGGCCTAGCGCCTGATCGCCACCAAGATCAAATTCCCCGTTGCTGCCCGAGGTTTAGTGCAGCCGCGAGATGCAGTGTGGAAAACCGGCAAAGCGCGGCTTGTTACCCCCAGATGTGGTAGGTAAGCGCTTTGCAAGGGAGCCGCCCGACCCGCCATGGCCACACCGCTGATATCCCCCTCGATCCTGTCCGCCGACTTTGCCCGGCTGGGCGAAGAAGTGCGCGCCATCGATGCAGCGGGCGCGGACTGGATTCACGTCGACGTGATGGACGGGCATTTCGTCCCCAACCTGACCATCGGCCCGGGCGTGGTGAAGGCGCTGCGGCCGCACACCAGTAAGCCGTTCGATGTCCACCTGATGATCGAACCAGTCGATCCGTTCCTTGAAGCCTTCGCTGCGGCGGGCGCGGATATCATCACCTTCCATCCCGAAGCCGGGCCACATGCCCACCGCACCGTGCAGGCGATCAAGGCGCTGGGCAAGAAGGCGGGGATCGCGCTCAATCCCGCGACGCCTGCCAAGACGCTCGATTATCTGATCGACGATATCGACCTGGTGTTGGTGATGAGCGTCAACCCCGGGTTCGGCGGGCAGAGCTTCATCTCCAGCCAGCTCAGGAAGATCGAGGCGGTGCGCAAGATGATCGACAAGAGCGAGCGGCAGATCCACCTTGAAGTCGATGGCGGGGTCGATCTCGTAACTGCCGCACAATGCGTTGCCGCCGGGGCCGATGTACTGGTTGCCGGCACCGCGACCTTCAAAGGCGGGCCGGATCATTACGCGGCCAATATCGCCGCGCTCAAGGGGGCGGGATGAACCATGGTCGACGCCGCCCTCCAGCACCGCAGCGACAGCACCGTGAATGGCGCGGCGATTCCGCTGGGACACGGCGATGAGGGCGGGCTGGTGAGCGAAGCTGCCGAAACACCGCTGCCGGGCGAACTGGTCGAACCGGGCCGCGCGCTGGCGCTCGCCGATTTCGCGCCGCCATCGCTGGGCGCGGGTGAACGGCTGATCCGCCTGGCCTATCGCTTCGGCGTTCCCGGATCGACCCTGTCGCCCCCGTTCCGCAAGCCCGCCAAAGCGCGCCTGCTGGCCACGGTGGACAACCCGCTGCCGGGCAACCGGACCAGCGGAACCGCGCTGCGCGCCGGGCATTTTCTGGTTCACGGGGTCAAGAGCCCGATCGCGCAGATCGATTTCGCCGGGGCAGCGCGTCTGGCCCCGCCGCTTGAACGCGCTGTCCATTCGTTCTCCTGGCTAGCCGACCTTGAAGCTTGCGCGCCGCGCGATGCGGTGGCGCCTGTGGCGGAACGCGTGCTCGGGGCGTGGCTCAATGCCAACCCCAAGTATCCCTCGCGCCCCGGCAAAGGCCCAGCCTGGACGATTGCCAATGCGGGCACGCGCGAACTCAACTGGCTGGTTCATGCCCCGCTGATCCTGTCCGGCGGCAACAAGGTGCTACGGGCCAAGGTGCTGGCCGTGCTCAGCGATACCGCGCGCTGGCTCGACAAGAATGTCGGCCGGGCCGAGGACCTGCTGAGCGAAGTTGCTGGCTGGTGCGGCATCGTCGCGGCTGGGCTGTTGTTGCCCGAAGGCAAGCCGCGCCGCCTGTTTGGTGAAGCCGGGCTGATCCGCGCGCTGGGCGAGCTGGTTGGCGATGACGGCGGGGTGCTTTCACGCAGCCCGCTGGCGCAGATCGAGGCGATCGCGCTGCTGGTGCGGCTGCGCGCCTGTTATCAGGCGGTGCGCCGCGATCCGCCGCAAGCGCTTGAAACGATCATGGGGCTGCTGGTCCCGCCGCTGCTTGCGCTCACGCATGGCGATGGCTCGCTCGGGTCGTGGCAGGGGGCTTGGGCGGTCGATGGCGATGAAGTTGCGGCGCTGATCCTCGCCAGCGGCGTGCGCACCCGGCCGCTGCGCGATGTGCGGCAGTGGGGCTATCAGCGGGTTGTGGCGCAGAAGGGCTTGCTGCAGTTCGACGCCGCCCCGCCGCCGCTCGCCAAGCACGCGCGCTCGGGCTGCGCTTCCACGCTGGCCTTCGAATTCAGCCAGGCCGGGCAGCGGATCGTGGTCAATTGCGGCGGCGCAGCCTGCGCCGGCGGGCTGATCCCGGTGCGGCTTGAGCAGGGCCTGCGCGCCACTGCGGCGCATTCGACTCTGGTGATCGACGATGCCAATTCGACTGCGATCCTGATGGGCGGCAAGATCGGCAGCGGCGTCTCCGAAGTCGATCTCGACCGGCGCACACTCCTTGGCGACAAGCAGGCCGGCGCGACCCGGCTTGAGGCCAGTCATAACGGCTATGTCGGGCGCTACGGCCTGACGCATCGCCGCATCCTGATCCTGCGCGACGATGGCACGGAACTGCGCGGCGAGGATCTGCTGGTGCCCGCCAAGGGCAAGGGCAAGAGCGGCAAGGTCGGCTATGCGATCCGCTTCCACCTTGGCTCCGGGATCGAGGTCGGGCTGTCCGAGGACGGGCAGGGCGCCGGTCTGGCGCTGCCCGATGGCTCCTATTGGCAGTTCCGCATCGGCGGCGAAACCGGCGGCGGCCAGGTCAGCATCGAGGAAAGCATCTGGGCCGATGGCCAGGGCCGCCCGCAGCCAATCCAGCAGCTGGTGGTGCAGGGACTGGTTTCGCGCGGGGGCGGCTCGTTCGCCTGGCTGCTCAAGAAGATGGGATAGAATTGACGTGAGCGATGTGACGATCCGCCGGGCGCTGCTGTCAGTGTCCGACAAGACCGGGCTGGTTGCGCTTGGCCAGGACCTGGCCGCCCGGGGCGTCGAGCTGGTCTCGACCGGGGGCACCGCCAAGGCGCTGCGCGATGCGGGCCTGACGGTGAAGGACGTGTCCGATCTCACCGGTTTTCCCGAAATGATGGATGGGCGGGTCAAGACCTTGCACCCCAAAGTCCACGGCGGCCTGCTCGCGGTGCGCGACAATCCCGAACACGCGGCTGCCATGCTCGAACACGAAATTGGCGCGATCGACCTGATTGTGGTCAACCTTTACCCGTTTGTGCAAACTGTTGCCAAAGGTGCGAGCCGCGACGAAATCATCGAAAACATCGACATCGGCGGACCCAGCATGGTGCGTTCGGCCGCGAAAAACCACGCTTATGTCACCATCCTGACCGATCCGGCGGACTATGCGGGCTTCCTCGCCGAGCTGGCCGAGAAGGACGGCGCAACCGGCTACGATTTCCGCAAGCTCATGGCCGCACGGGCGTTTTCCGCGACCGCGGCTTACGATGCGATGATCAGCCAGTGGTTCGCTTTTGCCGATCAGCAGCAGTTCTTCCCCGAAATGCTCGCGGTGAGCGCCAACCGCGTTGGTGAACTGCGCTATGGCGAAAACCCGCACCAGCGCGCCGCACTCTATGTGCCGGTCGGCCCGCACGGGCGCGGCATCGCGCAGGCCGAGCAGGTTCAGGGCAAGGAGCTGTCCTACAACAATTACACCGATGCCGACGCCGCGCTCGAACTGGTCGCGGAATTTCGCGACCAGGACCCGGCGGTGGTGATCGTCAAGCACGCCAACCCGTGCGGGGTGGCGCAGGCAAGCTCGCTGCTCGAGGCCTGGACCGGGGCGCTGCAATGCGACGATGTTTCGGCGTTCGGCGGGATCGTTGCGGTCAACATGGCTCTCGACGAAGCGACCGCCGAGGCGATCTGCGCGATCTTTACCGAAGTGGTGGTGGCTCCCGCTGCGAGCGAAGGTGCCCGCGCGGTGTTCGCGCGCAAGAAGAACCTGCGGCTGCTGCTGACGGGTGATCTGCCCGATCCGCGCCGGCCGGGCATGCTGATCAAGCCGATCACCGGCGGGCTGCTGTCGCAAAGCCGCGATAGCGGCGCGATTACGGCGGACGATCTCAAGGTGGTGACCAAGCGCGCGCCGACACCGCAGGAGCTCAAGGACTGCCTGTTCGCCTGGACCGTGGCGCGCCACGTCAAATCGAACGCGATAGTCTATGCCAAGGACGGGATTACCGCAGGGATCGGCGCGGGCCAGATGAACCGCCGCGACAGTTCGCGCATCGCCGCGATGAAGGCGGCCGAAGCGGCGGAGAAGTTCGGCTGGGCGGCGCCGCGCACCACCGGCAGCGCAGTCGCCTCGGATGCGTTCTTCCCCTTCGCCGACGGGCTGCTCGCCGCCGCCGAAGTGGGCGCGACCGCAGTGATTCAGCCGGGCGGTTCGATTCGCGACGATGAAGTGATTGCAGCTGCCGACGCTGCGGGCCTGGCTATGGTCTTCACCGGAATGCGTCACTTCCGCCACTAAATCTGCGGCGGGTTGCCTCAGCTTACCGCGTTCGCCCATCGCTTCGTCGCGATGAAGCGAACCTGCACCGGTCATTCACTGGACGGTAACTTTCGTTTGTGCAGGAGGGCGCTCAGTCTTTTAACCCCTGCCAAGAGTTTTTTCCGATGGGCCTGTTCAAACCTGACCTTTACCGCGCTCTTGGGCTTGGCTTCGTGCTCGGCTGCGCGGTGTTGGTTGCGGTGATGGGCTCGCCCTTCAGCCACAAGAGCCTTGCCGAGCAGGTAATCCCTTCGGCCACCGCAGCCACCGCCGCGCCGAACTTGCCTGACCAGACGCTGGTCGCCTTGCCGCAGGACCAGACCCGCTAGGATTTGCGGCTAGCGCTGCCAGCGCCTATATTGAGTGAATGGCCAGCCACAATCACCATCATCATGACGAACCGACCGGCGAAAGCCTGGTCGAAGCCGCGCAGCACGCACTTGAGGCCGCCGGCGAACAGTGGACCGGCATGCGCAGCGAAGTGTTCGGCGCGCTCGCCGCGCAGGACCGCCCGGTTTCAGCCTATGACATTGCCGAACATGTCTCGAACGAGCGCGGCAAGCGCGTCGCGGCCAATTCGGTTTACCGGATCCTCGACCTGTTCGTTGCCTCGAACCTCGCGCGGCGGGTCGAAAGCGCCAATGCCTATATCGCCAACCCGCACCCCGGGTGCCGCCATGACTGCATCTTCCTGATCTGCGACGGCTGCGGCAAGACCGTGCACATCGACGATGACAAGCTCACCGGCGCACTGGTCGATGCGGCCAAACGGGCGGGGTTCGCCGATATCCGTCCAGTGGTCGAACTGCGCGGGTTTTGTGCGGACTGCAGCGCCTAACCGAACTGGGTCAGGCTCAACACATTTCCATCGGGGTCGGTAAACCACGCGAGCTTGGCCCCGCCATCGGGCGAGGCCCAGACCCCTTCTGCATCCTGGCCCATGCCATCATAATTCTTGAACGTGACGCCCTGCACGCGCAGCCCTTGCATCGCCGCGCGCAAATCGGCGACGTGCCAGCCGAGCACGGTGTGTCCGGCTACCTTGTGACCCATGACCTGGGTCAGCCGCATCGGAGTCCGGTTGCCGAGGTCAAAAGTCACCGCGTGATCGTCTTCGCCAAGCACGCGCAGCCCCAGCACGTTCTCGTAAAACGGCCTGGACTTGGCGCGGTTGCCGGTAATGACGAAGGTCAGCGGCGCTGCATTGGCGGGAAGGGGCATGGTCTGTACTCCGGGGATTGGGGGACGAGGCTTAGGCTTAGTCGAGCGTCTTGCCCATGACGGCGCCAGGCACTGCCACGCCTTCGCCAGACATGCGCTCGACCCGTTCGATCACCTGATATCCGCAAGCGGAATACAGCGGCTCGCCGGCCGCCGTCGCCATCAGTTCGAGGCGCTTGAAATCAGCGGTGCGCGCGGCTTCTTCACACAAGGCCAGGATCATGCGCCCGATCCCGCGCCGGACATGCGCTGGATCAGTATACATCGCCCGGATCCGGGCGGGCTCGCAGGCCGGATCGAGCAGGCGATTGTCGCGCAGTTCGGCCGAGTGGTTGCCGCCATAGAGCGTTGCGCGCTTGCTCCAGCCGCCGCAACCGACGAGGTGTTCGCCATCGGAAATCGCGAAGTAGGTGCCGTCGGCAATCAGCTGGGTGTCGAGCCCCATGCTCAGCCGGCTTGCCGCGATCTGTTCGGCATTGAGGAACGGGCGCTGCAGCTCGGCAATCGCGCGGTCCATCAGCGCGGCGATGGCATCAGTGTCCGAAGCGGCGGCGAGGCGGTGGGTGAGTTCCATCGCTGCGCTATTTCGCGCCGGATTGCCCGAGTCAACCTGCACGCTACCTGCACCCTCTCTCCATTCGACAGGCCCGCCCGGGCGGTGTAATGCCACCCCGATGAATGCTAATCCGGCAACCCCGCTGCTCGATACGGTGGCGACCCCCAACGAACTCAGGCAGTTGCGTCCCGAGCAGCTGCGCCAATTGGCCGACGAATTGCGCAGCGAAATGATCGCCGCAGTCGGGCAAACCGGCGGGCATCTTGGCTCCGGGCTCGGCGTGGTCGAACTGACCGTAGCGATCCATTATGTGTTCAACACGCCGGACGACCGGCTAGTGTGGGATGTCGGCCACCAGGCCTATCCGCACAAGATTCTGACCGGCCGCCGCGACCGGATCCGCACTTTGCGCCAGGCCGGCGGCCTGTCAGGCTTCACCAAGCGCAGCGAAAGCGATTACGATCCGTTCGGCACCGCGCATTCGTCGACCTCGATCTCAGCCGCGCTGGGCTTTGCGGTGGCGAACAAGCTTTCTGGCGGTGCGGGCAAGGGCATCGCGGTGATCGGCGACGGCGCGATGAGCGCCGGGATGGCCTATGAAGCGATGAACAACGCTCAGGTTGCGGGCAACCGGCTGGTGGTGATCCTCAACGACAACGACATGTCGATCGCGCCGCCGGTCGGCGGGCTCAGCGCCTATCTCGCGCGGCTGGTTTCCTCGCGCCCGTTCCTGTCGCTACGCGACATCGCGCGGCGCATTTCGCGCAAGCTGCCCGAGCCGCTGCACCGCGCCGCCAAGAAGACTGACGAATTCGCGCGCGGCATGGCGATGGGCGGGACCTTGTTCGAGGAACTGGGCTTCTATTACGTCGGCCCGGTTGACGGGCACAATCTCGAACAACTGATCCCGATCCTTGAAAACGTCCGCGATGCTGCCGAAGGGCCGTGCCTGGTCCATGTCGTGACGCAAAAGGGCAAGGGTTATGTCCCGGCCGAAGAGAGCGCGGACAAGTATCACGGGGTGCAGAAGTTCGATGTGATCACCGGGCAGCAGGTCAAGGCCTCTCCCGGCGCGCCAGCTTACCAGAACGTGTTCGGTGAAACGCTGGCCAAGCTGGCCGACAGCGACGAGCGGATTTGCGCGATCACCGCCGCGATGCCATCGGGCACCGGGGTCGACAAGTTTGCGAAAGCCCATCCCGACCGCAGTTTCGACGTCGGGATTGCCGAACAGCATGCGGTAACCTTTGCGGCTGGATTGGCCGCGCAAGGCATGCGTCCGTTCTGCGCAATTTATTCAACCTTCCTCCAGCGCGCCTACGATCAAGTGGTCCACGACGTCGCGATCCAGAACCTGCCGGTGCGCTTTGCGATCGACCGCGCCGGACTGGTCGGGGCTGACGGCGCGACCCATGCTGGCAGCTTCGATATCACGTACCTCGCGACCTTGCCCAATTTCGTCGTCATGGCTGCCGCCGATGAGGCCGAGCTGGTCCACATGACCTACACTGCGGCGCTGCACGATTCGGGTCCGATCGCCTTCCGCTATCCGCGCGGCAACGGTACCGGGGTGGAATTGCCCGAAGTCCCGCTCCAGCTCGAGATCGGCAAGGGCCGCATCGTCAAGCAGGGCAGCAAGGTTGCGCTGCTTTCACTCGGCACCCGGCTGGCCGAAGCGCTCAAGGCCGCCGAGCAGCTCGAAGCCAAGGGGCTCTCCACCACGGTCGCCGACTTGCGCTTTGCCAAGCCGCTCGACGAGGCGCTGATCCGCCAGTTGATGGCCAGCCACGAAGTGGTCGTCACGGTCGAGGAAGGCAGCATCGGCGGGCTCGGCGCGCATGTCCTGACCTTGGCCAGCGATGAAGGCTTGATCGACGCCGGCCTCAAGATCCGCACGCTGCGCCTGCCCGACCTGTTCCAGGATCATGATTCACCGGACAAGCAATACGAGGCCGCCGGGCTCAATGCGTCGGGGATCGTCGATTGCGTGCTCAAGGCCCTGCGGCATAACAGCGCCGGAGTGGAAGAGGCGCGGGCTTGAACGCGCAGCACGCCGATGAGCGCGCATTTCGCTGCGTGCTGATTTCGCTTTTCGTGATTCAGTTCTTGAGCTGGTCGGCGATGTTCGCCTTGTGGATCTGCGCCGTGCCGTTCTTCGCGGGCCAGGTGCTAAACGTTCCGCTGGGCGCGACGGACGGGATGCAGGCGGCCCTGATCGCAGTCAGCCTGAGCTTCACCACATACGCCGCACTCGGAGCGCTGGGCGGACTGGCTCTGCCGCGATTGATCGGCCGGGTCGGTCATGGCGCGGTTTACGCGGCGGGCCTGGCGGTGGGGGCATCTGGCTTGTTCATGCTCAGTCAGGCGCAGAGCCCGGTGCTGCTCGTTCCCGCCTTCATCGCGATCGGTCTGGGCTGGAGCGTGATCGGCTCGCTCCCCTATGCAATCTTGGGCAAGCTCGCACCGGCTGGGCGGGGGGCCCGGTTCATGCGCCTGTTTTCGTTTTCGACCGTGCTGCCGCAAGCGGTGACGACCCTGCTCTACGCGCTGCTTGCGCCGCGCTGGATCGGCGCCCGGCTCGATCTCGTCCTGCTGTTGGGCGCTGGCGCGATGGGCCTGGCTGCTCTGGTCGCCTTGATCGGTCGCGACAGATTTGCAGCAGCCGATCTGACCGAAGATGATTGGTAAGCGCTAACCAATCCAGCGCCACACCCCGGCCGCCATCCCGATCGCAGGGATATGTGCCCAGGTCGCCGCCAGCCACAGCACCAGTCCGCCCACCAGCGGAACTACACCTGCCCGGGCAAACCCGCCAAGCTTAGGCCAGTAACTGGTGCGGTGCTCCCACGTGGCCCAGGCCGCGCCCATCAGCACTTCTTTCTTGCGGTCCTGCATGTGCGCGCCGACCAGCGCGAGGAAGGCGATCGCGGCGCTCAGGATCATCACTCGCACCGACGGGCTGACCAGCACGTGCGCCAGGCTCCACAGCGCGAAACTCCACATCATCGGGTGGCGGGTGATCTGGAACACGCCTTTGGGGTGATGCAGCGCGAGCGCCTTGGCGTTGGGTTGGGGCAAGGCCGGGTTGCCCAGGAACGAGCCGACCAGCAGCACCGATGCGGCGAGCATCAGCAGGCTGGCGAAGGCCCATGGCAGGTCGTTGAAACCGTGCCATGACAGTTCGCCCTGCGGCGGGATCGCGCGGAAGGCGAAGACCATCCAGACAAAGGTCGCAATCGCCACCAGCGAGTAGAGTCCCTGGAAGAGGCCAGCCCCAAACCGCTTGACCAGCCCCGCTCGAAGCGGGTGCGACAAAGCGAAATGGCTGCCGACGAACGCCAGCGCCGCCGCCACCAACTGCGCGTATTCCTGATCCATGCCTGCTCTCCCCCTGCTGGCCGCGGCTTACCGGCGTCTCACCATTCGTAAGCCTTGGGCAAGGCGCCTTCGGCTGGCGTGGCATAACGATCGCGCAGCCGGGTCTGGTGATTGCTCAGCGGCTGCTCGACCCCATCGATGAACACCCGCGTCACGCCCGATGACACTTCTAGCGGATCGCCGTCCCAGATCACCACGTCACCGGCCCGGCCGGGGCGCAGACTGCCGAACCGGTCGCCCATGCCCAATGCCTCAGCCGGACCCGAGCTGATCGCGGCGAACGCCTGCCCCCAGGTGAGACCGCTCGCCCCGGGCAACTTGGTCAGCGCCACAAGGTTGCCGGCATATTGCGGAGCATAGCGCGGCTGGTCGCCAAAATCGCCGAGCGAGACCTTGACCCCGGCGGCTTTCATCCGGCCAACGTTGGATTGGGTCGAGCCCAATTGTTCGAACGAATTGGGCAGATCGGTCAGCGGGGTCGCCAGCACCGGCACGCCGGATTTGGCGAGTTCCGGCGCCACCATCCAGCCCTCGGCGGCACCGACAATCACCAGGTTCAAGAGCGGAAACTCGCGCTTAAGGCCCAGCACCATGCGGATGTCCGAAGCGCGCTCGACATGGACATAAAGCGGCTGCTTGCCGCTCACCACCGGGCCCAGCGCCACCGCATCGCGGCGGGTCAGCAGCACGTCGTCACGGCGCGGGCCAACGGGGGCGAGCGTCAGTTCCTTGGCTTCGGACAGCGCGTTGAACAGCAGCGCATAGGTCGCCGCGCGGCTGCCCCCGGCGCGGCGTGCACCGGTTTCGCCAAGCTCGACGTACTGGAACGCGCGCGGCACGGTCACCGCATCGGGATCGGCGCCAAGGTCGATGATCGCGCCTTGTCCGCCGAAGATGGAGTTTGTGCCAAGCGGCGCTACCGCAGCGCGGGTAACCCCGCCAGCCCGGCTGACCTCGATCGGCAGGTCATTGGGATTGATCGCCGCGGAGATGTCGAGCGCGGCGCTGAACGGGCTCTTGTCGGCATCCGAATCGTTGCTGTCTTCAACCGCGCCGACATCGACGAGGCCAAGGTCGGTAACCGCGACAACCAGCCCGGGCGTAACCCATTTTCCGCCCGCGTCGATGGTCTTGATCCCTGCGGGTACCAGGGCGCTGGCCCCGGCGGCGACAACCTTGCCGCCCTGGACCACTACGGTGCCATTCTCGATCGGGGCGCTGCCATCGCCGATCACCAGCCTGGCGTGCGTAATCGCGACGCTTTGCGCCATGGCGGGCGCGGCGAGCAGCGCGGCGAACGAGGCCGCCCCAGTGAGCAAAGCGCGCTTCACTTGACGTCTCCTTCACCGGGCTGACCCAGCTCGAAATCGCTCACCGGGCGCAGCTTTCGGTTGGTCGCATCGTACAGCAGCGCACCGTCGACCCAGACCTTTTCGGGGCGCGAATAGACCGACAGCGGGTTGCCGTTCCACAGCACCACGTCGCCCATCTTGCCCGGCATCAAGCTGCCGGTCAGCTTCTCGATCCCGATCGCCTTGGCGCCATTGAAAGTCAGCCACTTGATCACTTCGGCATCGGGAATATCGATCCCGATCCGGCGGGCATCGCCCTGCGCCTTGGCGGCTTCCTGGTTCAAACGCTGGATGCCGTTCTCGTCGTCCGAATGGATCACCACGCAGGCCCCGGCCTTGTAGAGCAGCCCGGCATTTTCGGGGATCGCGTCATAGGCTTCCATCTTGAAGCCCCACCAGTCCGACCAGATCGCGGCGCAGGTGTCCGACGCCTTGAGCAGATCACCCACCTTGTAAGCCTCGACCGCGTGGTGGAACGCACTGACGTGGTAGCCCATCTCCTTGGCCATATCGAGCACCTGCGCCATTTCATCGGCGCGGTAGCAGTGGTTCTGGACGAGGATCGTGCCGTCGAGCACCCCGGCGAGTGTTTCCATGGCGAGATCGCGGGTTTCAAGCTTGCCCGCGTCGCGCTTGGCGCGGTATTCCTTGGCCTTGATCCAGGTCGCGCGATCGACCGCGAAGTTACCCATCCGGGTCGAGGGCATCCGGCCCTTGCTGCCGTAAACCCGCTTGGGGTTCTCGCCGCAGGCCATCTTGAGGCCGTAAGGCGCGCCGGGGAATTTCATTCCCTGCACGGTGCGGCTGTAGACGTTCTTGAGCACGACCGAACGCCCGCCCATCAGGTTGGCCGAACCCGGGAGAATTTCCAATGTGGTAATCCCGCCATTGGCCATCGCGCGGCTGAACCCGGGGTCCTGCGGCCAGACCGAATGTTCGGCCCAGACCTCGGGCGTGGTCGGCGCAGTGGCTTCGTTGCCGTCCGAATTGGCCTCGACTGCGGGGCTGGGATAGACACCCAGATGGCTGTGGATGTCGATGATCCCGGGGGTGACGAACTTGCCGGTGCCGTCAATCCGCACGGTCCCGGCGGGCACGGCCATATCGGCCATGGCCCCGGCGACGGCCACGATCTTGCCATCGGCAATCAGCACCTGGCCGTTCTCGATCCGCCCGCCCTCGCCGTCGAACACCGTCGCGCCGGTAATCAGCGTCGGGACGCCGGGATAGGCATGATACGTCGACGGGTAGGGGTTCTTGTCAAAGTCCCGCGCTGCGATCACCGCCGGGCTGTCGTCCTTTTTGTCCTTGGCAAGACCCGCGCCGCCGGCGCCAGCCGCCAGGATTGCTGCCAGCGCAGCGCCGCGCGCCAGACGGGACAGCGTCACGCGACGGTCTCGACCGCAACTTGGTCGTCAGGCGCGGCGCGGTCCTCAAGACTGTCGAGGTGCATCCACCGTTTGACGATCGGCGAGAGCAACAGCACCACCACCGAAATCCCGATCGCGGTCCAGCCGATCTTCGAATAGATCGCCAAGGTCAGCTCCTTCGACATCTCGCCGCCTTCGCCGCCGGTGGCCTGACCGATCTTGCCCGCGACGAAGTTGCCGACTGCGGTCATGTAGAACCACGCACCCATCACGAAGCTGGCAAGATGAAGCGGGGCGAGCCGCGCCATCGCGGAGAGCCCGACCGGAGACAGGCACAGCTCAGCCGTGGTGTGGAGCAGGTAGATCAGGAACACGAACAACACCGGGGTCATCGCCGCGGCGCCGACCGATTGGGCTCCCCACACGAACAGCAGGAAGCCAAGACCCACTTGGGTGAGCGCCAGCCCGAACTTGGCCGGGGCCGAGGGTTCCAACCCCTTGCGCCCAAGGTATTGCCACAACGCCGCAAAGAACGGTGCGAACAACACGATATAGATGGGGTTGATCGACTGGAACAGGCTGGTCGGCACCCCGCCCTTGTCGACGAACTTGTCGGTGTAGAGGTTGAGGCTACCCCCGGCCTGTTCGAACAGACCCCAGAACAATGGATTGAGTGCGATCAGGAACAGCATCGCAAAGATCCGCTCGCGCGGTTCCTTGGGCAGCTTGAACGCCTCGAACAGGGTGTAGGCGAGCATCGCGAGACCAGTGACGATCAGCAGGTTCTGGATCACCGAGGTGTACTGGATCAGCATCCAGATTACCGCCACCGCACCGATGCCGATGCCGTAAAACGACCATTCGCGGCTTTGCGTCAGTGCGATCGGAGCCTCACCGCGACCCTTCAGTGCTGGCTTGCCGACCACGAAGATCAGCAGGCCCGCAACCATGCCGATGCCGGCCAGGCCGAAGCCGTACGACCAGCCGATCGTCTCGCCGAGGTAACCGACGAGGATCGTGCCGAGCGCGGCACCGACGTTCACCCCCATATAGAAGATCGTATAGGCGGCATCCCGGCGGATGTCGGATATCTTGTAGAGCTGGCCGACGATCACCGAAATGTTGGCCTTGAGGAAGCCCGAGCCGACAATGATGAAGGCGAGAGCAGACCAGAACACGTTGATGAACGGATCGTTCTGTCCGCCGCCACCTTCGACCGCCATCAGTCCGTGCCCGATTGCCAGCAGCACGCCGCCGAAGATCACCGCCTTGCGTTGGCCCAGGAACCGGTCCGCGACAATCCCGCCGAGAACCGGAGTGATGTAGACCAGCGCACCGTAGGCGCCGTAAATCAGGTTCGACTGGCTATCCGAATAGAGCCAGCGCTTGGTCAGGTAGAGCACCAGCAGCGCGCGCATCCCGTAATAGGAAAAACGCTCCCACATTTCGGCATAGAACAGCACGAACAGACCCCGTGGGTGACCGACAACCTCTTCGCTTTTGCGGCTGGCGATGATCGCCCCGATCGTCAGGAAAGCGAGCAGGAACACTGCGGCGATAGCCGCAATCCAGTCGCCTTCGTTCCAGATGCCCATGTCTTTCATGCAAAATCCCCAATGCTGAGCGTCCGGTCGCGCCGGGCTGCGTTGAACAAGAGACTAGCGGGGAATTTGACGGTGAAAAGCAGAATGTTGCGCGGCGGTGTAAGGTGCTTGCGCCAGGCGAGGCTTGCTGAATCCGCTTGCCTGCCGCGCTGTATTATGGCACTGAAGCACCGATGCCAGAATCCAGCAAACCCGTATATCTCAAGCTCCGCGACCTGATTGCCGCCGCGATCATGGACGGCAATTATGGCGAAGGATCGATGCTCCCCTCGGTCCGCGCCTTTGCCGTGCAGCAGGGCGCCAATCCGCTGACCGTGGCCAAGGCGTACCAGCAATTCCAGCTCGACGGGCTGGTCGAGGTGCAGCGCGGGGTCGGCATGTTCGTGGCGCGCGGCGCGGCAGACAAGCTGCGCCGGACTGAGCGCGAGGCGTTTCTGACCCGCGAATGGCCGGCTTTGGCCCGGCGGATCGAGCGGCTGGGCATTGCCCCCCACGAATTGCTCGCCGTAAAATTATGAACTGACTGAAAAATCGCCGATTGCGCTCGCCTGAGGCATTTGGCACAGTAGCGCGCGGCGGAAACGACGCGCGGCTGGAATGAGGGGCTCGGGCGGCGGCAACAACAGGGGCGAGCTCGCATTGCGACGCTTGGGGAGAAACAGACCATGATCCGATCGGAATTGTTGCAGGCCTTGGCTCAAGAAAATCCGGGGCTGCGGATCGAAGAAATCGAAAAGGCGGTCAGCACGTTCTTTGACGAGATCGCTGCGCGGCTTACGTCAGGTGGCCGCGTTGAACTGCGCGGGTTCGGTGCCTTCTCGACCCGCGGCCGCGATGCCCGCAAGGGCCGTAATCCGCGCACCGGCGAAGCGGTCGAAGTGCCCGGCAAAAGCGTGCCCTATTTCAAGCCCGGCAAGGAAATGCGCGCGCGCCTGAACGCTGATTGATTGGTGCGCTGATCGCGACCGCGATCAGCTTGCAACACCAGCCCGCTCCCCCAGCCCGACCATTCTCGGGGTACCTTTAATGGGTGGTCGGGCCGGGGGAGCGGGCTGGTGTTGCAAGGCAGGGATGGATATCCCTGCCGCACCGCCCTAAGGCGGCCAACAACGCGGACGTGGCGGAATGGTAGACGCCGGGGACTTAAAATCCCCTGAGCTTTGCTCGTGTGGGTTCGACTCCCACCGTCCGCACCATAGAATTTCAGGGGTTTTTGGCAGTGTCTAGGCGACAATCCGTGTCTTGCGTACAAAGGCCGTGTGTAATTTTGGTGTAATCGAGCTCTCAAAGCAATTGTCTAGTACGGCAACTGCGCTGTCGATGTGCTCACCGGATAAGTGGACGTAGCGTAGAACCATTGCCATGGTTTTGTGCCCGCTGATCCGTTGGACCGTTGCCGAGTCCACTCCAGCCTGAACTAGCGCTGTGATAGCGGTATGACGCATTACGTGCGGCGTCACTTTGTTCACTTCCAGATTGGCCCGTAAGACTGAGCGCCTGAATTGCGCTGCCATTGTCTGGCGGTGTTCAAGCGTACTATCGTTACGGGTCGCATTGAAAATGTAGCCATCCGGGTCGCCGCGGCGCTCACATTCTGCGGCCAGCTGATTTGCTAGCGACGGCGGAATAGGCTGTTCTCGTTGCCCCGCCTTGGCTTGCGCAATATAAATGCGCCGCTGATCGAAGTCGATCTCACTCCATTTGATCCTTAGAATTTCGCTGTGCCTCATTGCCGTTTGCAGCCCGATGGCGACAAACAACCAAGTGTGGGCATCCTGATCGCCGAGTGCCGCCCTCATGAGAGCATTTTGATCGCTTAAAGTCAGCACTACGATCTGTTTTCTTGGCTCCGCACCCTTGATTATCTTCGGCACGTCGTCGGCCTTAATCCATTTCCATTCGACCAACCGCCTGACCAAGTGCGAAAGAGTGGACAACTCTCTGTTGACGGTGGCCTGCTTCGCACCCTCAGTCCGGCGACCCTGAGTGTATTGCTGAACAATATATACCGTGATCTTGCTTGCCTGCTGGCTGCCAAGAAACGGAATTAGGTGTTGGTTCAAATGGCGCCGTTTCTCCTTAATCCCCTTGCCGCCGATTTGCTCCTGGCGTGCGAGATATTCGGCAGCGGCTTCCTTAAATGTCCGATGCACCTTTCGCCCACTCGGTAGATCAAGGCGGCCTTCCCTTGCCTTGGTTCTCAATGACTCAATGGTGCGCTCCGCCTGCTCACGTGTTACTCTGTTGCTTTCCTTGCCAACGACTCTGTGAATGCGTTGGCCGTCGACCATGACGTTGACGCTGTAACGAACATCTCCATTGCCTAAGCGTTCGGCAGTGATCCCATGTTCGGTAAGGCTCTGACTCGGTTCGAGAGCCCTTACAGCTGGGCGGGTCAATCGTGAATATTTAAGAGCCATTTCAGGCTTCTATACCTCCTTGAAACTGCGCTTACCTCATTCGCCGCTCTCCCCATCCGCGATCATGCTTTTTTTAAGCAGGCGGTTCTCGAGGGTCAGGTCGGCAACGCATTCCTTCAATGCACGAGCTTCGCGGCGCAGATCCTGCACCTCGCCGCTGGTCGCTGCTCGGGCCGTGTCGCCGGCCAGGCGGCGCTTGCCAGCTTCCATGAACTCTTTCGACCACACGTAATAGAGGCTCTGGGCGATGCCTTCCTTGCGGCACAGCTCGGCGATGCTGTCATCGCCGCGCAGCCCGTCGAGCACGATCCTGATCTTGTCTTCAGCCGAGAAGTGCCGGCGCGT
>JAYUCG010000067.1:0-15462 GCA_043740455.1 Novosphingobium sp.
ACTGTTGTGAGGCATGGAACAAGCTCATCGATCAACCCTGGCACATCATGACTATCGGACGCCGCCAATGGGCACGTAGGTCATGATCAATGCAGGTTGGTATAATGTCTGCTTTCCACCCCAAATGCGTCGCTATGCGCTGGCTATGATCAGGCCGATAGCTGACGATCCATTGGGTGAGGAACAGCGATCAGGACCTAACAATCCTACCATCCAGAAGTTCGATCCGCCGGCGACATTGCTTTGCGATATGTTCGTCGTGAGTCGAGATCAGGAAGCTGCTTCCCATGGTTTGATTGATTGACCGTATTAGCATCATAACCTGATCTGCAGATTCCCGATCCAGATTGCCGGTCGGCTCGTCGGCCAATACCAGGACCGGATTGTTGATGAGGGCGCGCGCCACTGCCACACGTTGGCGCTGCCCTCCGGACATCGCAGCGGGTCGAAAATCGCGGCGATCGGACAAGCCCACGGCATCGAGCAATTCTGTTGCGCGTACCCGCATTGCGCTCGTCTCCCGGCCGGCCGCCGCCGCTGCGGGCATCATCACATTTTCAATTGCCGAGAGGTCCGAGAGCAAATGATGGAACTGGAACACGAAACCCAGGTTCTTGCTGCGAAACTCTGTGCGCTGGGCCTCACTGGCGTGCATCAGATCAACCCCCAGCATTTCATGTGTTCCGCCGCTGGCACGCATCAGCGTGCCCAGAATGGTCAGCAGCGTGCTCTTGCCTGAACCGGACGGTCCAAGCAGCGCGGCCATCTCGCCCGCTGCCATTGCAAGATTGATGTCCTTCAGTACGTGCGTTTGAGTTTCGCCTTCGCCGAAATCCTTGGTCAGGCCGGTCACGGACAAGATCGGTGCCTTACTCATGCGCCGATTGCTTCCACCGGATCGATATGGGCCGCGCGGCGGGCCGGCAGGATCGACGCTAGCATTGCCGAAAGCGTTGTGAGTGCAATCGCCAAGAGGAAATCACCTTGCTGGCGGTCGATCGGCAGGCTCCCGCTGGCGACTTCACTGACTGGCGGCAATGGCAGAAGGACCAGCCAGGCGGCAAGTGCGCCAGCCACCGCTCCGATCAAACCGATCAATGTTCCTTCCAGGACGTAAATAGAAATCACCAGGCCCCTGCTTGCCCCCATCGCCCGCATGATGCCGATCTCGGCTTGGCGCCTGACAATCGAGAGCAACATGGCACTGGCGATGCCCACGATGATGGTGACCAGCGAAAACGCCTTGATGATCGTGCCGGTGCGCGCCTGTGCATCAAGCCCTTCGAACAACTGTTTGTTGTCTGCGGTCCAGGCGGTGGCCTTGAGCCCGGTCGAGCGGCGCAATTGCTCGGCGATCCCAGGAGCGGCAATGGCAGGTGCGACTTTGATCTCTATCCTTGAAATCCCGGTGGTCAGATCGAACAGCGCCCGCGCGGTCGTGAAATCCATGTAGACAACCTGCCGGTCAGCACTGGCAATCCCCAAGGTGAATATGCCTCCGATGCGAAAGCTGCGCGCCCGGCCGCGATCCGAACTGAGCTGTACCACTTGTCCAACGCGCAACCCCAGATCGCGCGCCAGTACACTGCCAATTAGAATCCCGTCGGTCGGCAGAGTGCTTTTGCCATCCACGATGGCGGCTTCGATATTGGCGATATCGGAAAGCTTGCCCGGCATTATGCCGATTACGCCGACGGGCGCCACGGCCTGACCGCGTTCGACAAACGCGGAGCCCCGGATTTGGGGGGAAACCGAGATGACGCCGGGTGTCTTATCGATGATGGGAATGATCGGCTGCCAGACAGCAATCTGGTCGCGGCGGCTGAGGTCCTTTTGCAGCACGCCCAGGACCTGTGCACCGGGCGAAAGGATAGCTGGATCGCGATCCGGCATTTCCATGACGATGTGCGGTATGCTGCCTACGGTTCTCAGTGTCAGCAAGGTTGCCAATCCACCGATCAAGGCACTCATGAAAATGAATACGCTTACCCCCAGGGCCACCCCGGCCATGAGCAATGCGGATTGTCCTGGATGCGAGAGCAAATGCCGGATGGCCAGTTTGACGGCATAACGGTTCATCTAGTCCGCCGCCCGGACCTTTGCGCCTGGCTTGGCCGAGTTCGGGTCGACAAGAATACGATCACCAACCTTCAGGCCTGCGGTTATGATCACGTTCTCAGCAGGCCAATCGACGAACTGGATTACCCGTTCAGCCACAATCCCGTCCATGCCGACAATTTTGACGACGGCCCTGCTGCCTGTCTGACTGATTGCGCTTCTGGGCACACTAATGGCGCTGTTACGACGTTCGATAAGCAGGTTGACGGTAACAGTTAGCCCTGAAGGAACGTCAATCAGTGCATCGGCCAAACCCAGGCGAACGGTTCGCGCACCGGTTGCCGGATCAACGCGGGGTTCGACGTGCAGCACCGTCGCGGTGAGCGGCCGGACTTGCCCTGCAAAACTGATCGTTGCCGCAACCCAGGGATGGATTTCTGCGGCATAGATCTCGTCTACGTCGATAGTGACTTCCGGACTGGAAAGATCGGCAATCCGGTAGATAATGCTCTCAAGGCCGACGGTTTGGCCCGGGTCGACGGGGCGCTCGAGGATTACTCCCGCGAACGGTGCCCGCAGGACGCGGCGGTTTCGCAGTTCACTGGCTTGCTGGACGGTGGTACGACGGCGAGTGAGCTCGCGCTCACCCTCCACCACTAACAGTCGCAGCTGCTCAACTTGGCGTCGGGTGGCGAACTGCCCCAGCGCGACAAACCGAGCCAGTTCCCGCCGCGCCTGGGCAACGGTTGCCTCCTGCGTAGCCACTGAAGCTTCCGCCTCGGCAATGGCAGCTGCCTCGGGCGCGTCGTCTATTCTGGCTATGATCTGACCAGCCGACACGCGATCACCGACATCGAAGGGTAAGGCAATCAGCTGCCCGCCGAGCGAAGGACGAATGTCAACTTGGAGCCGGGGCCTAATCCGTCCGTTAACGGCCAGAAGTCGATCGACTGGTGCAGTGCTTATGAGCAACGTAGCCACGGCTTTTTCGCGGGGCACAAAAAACCAATACCCGGCAAATGCCAGGACCGCCGTGGCCAACACCACAAGAACGATCTGGCGAGAATTCAACTTCATTGAATTGGCACTCTAACACGGACCGAAGTCGCGGGTTGCACGTAATGCGACGCGGAGTAAGCTAGTGGATTGATTCCAACGTTTGGAACCCTCGGTTTCGGGCGGCGATGATTTCGTTGGGGTTAGCTTTCCAGATGAAGGGCTTGGGGTCGGCGGCGTTGTATTCGCGGATGAACCGATTGATGGCGGCCTGGAGATCGACGACGGAATGGAAGACGCCGTGCTTGAGCCGGCGCCGGGTCAGTTTGGCGAAGAAGCCCTCGACGGCATTGAGCCATGAGCACGAGGTCGGCGTGAAGTGGAAGGTCCAGCGCGGATGGCGGGCGAGCCATTTCTGGACTTTGTCTTTCTTGTGTGCCGCATAGTTGTCGAGGATCACGTGGATCGCCTTATACGGTGGTTTATCTGTGAACACTAAAGGGCATCGGCATGGACTATCAAGGCAAGGCAGTGGCCTATCTTCGCGTTTCCACCGACCGCCAGGGGCGCAGCGGCCTGGGCCTGGAGGCACAGCGCGAAGCGGTGGCCCGTTATGCCGTCAATGCTGGCCTGGAGCTGATCGGCGAGTTTGTGGAAGTCGAGACGGGCAAGGGCAGCAACGCCTTGGCCAAGCGCCCCCAACTCCTCGCTGCCCTCAACCAGGCGAAGAAGGCCAAGGCCAAGCTGGTCCTGGCCAAGCTCGACCGGCTCGCCCGGAACGTCCACTTCATTTCTGGCTTGATGGAGACGGGCGTGGACTTTGCCATTGCCGACATGCCCAATGCTGACAGCTTCCAGCTTCACCTCTTCGCCGCCCTGGCAGAGATGGAGGGTAAAGTCATTTCACAGCGGACTAAAGCGGCATTGCAGGCGGCGAAGGCCAGGGGGACAGTCCTTGGCCGTAACGGGGCAGCACTCGCCCTGCGTAACCAGGCAGAGGCACAAGAGCGTCTCCAGCCGCTCGCTAAGCAACTGACCGCCATGCGCAGCGAGGGGTTATCAATGCGGGCCATGATCGCCGCACTTAACGAGACGGGCGTAGCATCGCCAGCGGGGGGCAAGTGGCACCTTACGAACTTGCACCGCGCTCTAAAGCGGATTGCAGCCTGAGCCTCAGGCGTACCGGGTCAACACAAAGTCCCAAACCTGGTCAACCTTGGCCTGCCAAAGTTCCTTTGGATAAGGCTCCTGCGGTAGCTGATCGAGCTTGTATCTAATTTCCGATTGCACAGCCGCCCTAGTCTGTTGCCCCGCTTTCGTCACCTCAAGCATGGGGTTGCGATCAATCAGACCGTCACCCTTGGCCCATGCAAACAGGGCACCGACTGCCCCCAGGTAGCTACCGTTGATGGTCTTGGCGCTGAGCGGCTCACCCTTGTATTTAGCTTCATCGCGCAGGTAGTTGCGCCAAGCGGTCAACCTTTCGTGGGTCACCGCCAAAGCGTTGTCATCGCCAAGGAACTCACTCAGCTTCGTGATGTACCCTGCAGGTTCGTCGACGCCGCGACCGTTCTTGCGTCCGTCACCAGCCACGAGGACCCTGTCGAGGAGCACGTTCGAGAACGTACAACTCGTCTCGGCAACCAAGGAGCAAGCGTGACAAGCCGCCCGGTTAAGCCCATCCACACCTTGGGCATCGAGCTCACGACAAACCGGGTCCCCCGAGCACCACTGGCTTCGGGAAACGGCACGGTAGATCACGTCTTCTAATCTCTCGGGGTCACCCATTTCGCTGAGCCCTCCCATCGATCCCTCGGCATCCGAGTCAGCCGTGTAGACAAGTACCCGGTTGGCCAGAGACCTCGAAACTTGGGCTACTCGAAACGGTAGGAATTTCCCTTGGCGATCTAGCAGCGCCAGCGTTTACGAGCAGGTCGTCGTCGAGGTCTTGCTCCAGCGCACGACCGCCACCGCCGTCGCGAGAGTGTTCGAGGCATTCACCGAGCGGTACCCGGACTGGGCAAGGCTTTCCTCGGCAGCCGCCGGTGACTTAGAGCATTTCCTAAGGCCGCTCGGGTTGTGGCGCCGCCGTGCCCAGTCTCTGCTCGGTATCGCGCTGTATGCCGCGAGCACGGATGGCAGATTCCCTCGGGACCCCGACGAGCACCGGGACATTCCCGCGGTCGGGCAGTACGTCTCCAACGCGATCATGCATTTTCAGCATGGCAAGGCAGCCCCGCTCCTCGACGTCAACATGGCGCGCGTCATCGAGCGGTTCGTGCGGCCGAGGAAACTCGCCGATATTCGCCATGACCCGTGGCTGCAGGTAGCGGCCCACTGGCTAGTTCGCTGCAACCCGCGCGAGGTCAACTGGGCGATTTTGGACTTCGCCGCGCTGGTTTGCCGAGCGCGCAAACCATCGTGCGAGCTTTGCCCTGTCAGCGCCCAGTGTTGCTTCTTCAAGCAAGCTCGATAGCTGCGGTGCTCTGCAAACTGGCCGGCACGACGATGACTGCAAAAAGCTAAGCAGAATAGAGATCCGGCAGAATCCCCTCTAATGGAACCACGCAATAGTAGCAGCGGCAATCGGCCTCGTGCCCTGCCGCTTCAGCATCTGGATCGCATCTGACCAATAGCCATTCAAGCATGCGATGCTGCGACAGCGTCGTTTTTGATAGGTTCCAGCGGCCGGAGCCGGGCTCGGTAAGCCATTCAGCCATCACTTGCATCCAGTGCCGCTGCTCGACGGTGATGCGTGAATAATCGATCAGCATTTCCAATACCTCGGGCGCTTCCGCTTTCTCCAGTTTGGTCAGTCGCCGAGAGAGCGCCTTCATGAACGCTCTTCCAGGGCAGCAATGCGGCTTTCGAGTTCGCAGGTCGCGATCAGGTCCTTATGGGCCGACAGCAGCGCCATCACCTTGCCTGCTTCACAGGGCGTGATGTCTCCCCTTGAGACGGCCTGCAGCAGCTGCGCGGATGCACTCACCGCATCGGCCGCGGTGCGTACATTTGGTAACGAAATCGAAATTGGCATGTCTTTCCTTGGCGGCGCGAGACGCTCGAGACAAAGCCGCAAGGCGTTCATGTCTCCTGCAAGCGCCTTGGTGATGGCTACCTGCGTGAGCGCCTCATGCTGCCCTCCGAGCAGCGCCTCGATAGCAAGCGTAACGCGGTGACGCGCGCCTGGTTTCTTCCCGCCCATCCGATTGCCGCTTGCAAAGGTGCCATCCGACTTTCGACCGTTATTTTTCGGCTGGTTCATGCGTCTACCTTTATGAGACGAGCTAGTTGTGACCTCTCTCGATGCGTCCTCCGTCATCGAGGCACCCATGGTTCAACCAGCAACAAGCAATGGTATCTTTCGCGATCGGCGTGCGACCATTGCCTCGATTGGTCTGCGTCGCGTTTCAATGACGATGCAATGCGCTCAGGCTTCTTTCGCTTACGGACAGTGATGCGAGGAAGATCGAAACCTGCGGACGCAACCGCTTTCTTTCCTGCCATCATCGACATCGCAAGGAGAAGCGGCGTTACTTGCTCCCTCGCTTCCATGATCTCGCGCCGCGGAAGCTGGCGAGTTGATGGCGAGGTATACGGCATGAGCATCGGCCAAATCACCATCAGGGCACGCTGGACGAGATGGCGCGGGTAGTATTCGTCGCAATCGTCGTATTCCTCCTGGATGTCGGCAAGCTTCATACCAATCAGATACCAATCGACACGGCTGCGACGTTGGTAGCCAGGGGAAAATGGATTTTCTTCCAAGGGCCATTTTTCCCGCTGGCGCTCGGCTATCGCTTCAATCCACCAGCGCTCAGAGTCCTTGTCACTGTCATGCATGGTCTTCATCGTTCCCGACCTCGATTTTTCCTGCACCGGCTCCTGTGCCAGCCGGCATTGCCGTGCCCGACCGCAAACCATCGGCGGGCCTTGGGCCAGTTTCATCCACTCTGGCGGCTCGGAAACAGCATCACGTCCGCGCCGTCGCGAAGCTTGTCGAGATAGTCGCTCCACCACTGCGCCATCTCCACGCGCTCATTCCAATGCTGGCCTCGGTGGTAGATGCCGCGCACCGCGTTGGCATCCTGATGGGCAAGCGCCCGCTCGATCGCGTCATGGCTCCACAGCCCGGATTCGTTGAGCAGCGTCGAGGCCGAGGCGCGGAGCCCGTGCGCGGTCATCTCGTCGCCGCTGTACCCCAGCCGCCGGAGCGCAGCGTTGAGCGTGTTCTCGCTCATCGATCGCCCGCGCGAGCTCAGCGAAGCAAAGACGTAGCCCTTCCTGCCGCGCAGCCGCGCCATCTCGTCGAGGAGCTCGATGACCTGCCGCGACAGCGGTACCGAGTGCGGTCGCCGCGACTTCATCCGGCCTTCGGGGATCTTCCACACCGCCTTGCCGAAATCGAACTCGTCCCAAGTCGCGTGGCGCAGCTCGCCGGGTCGCACGTACACGTGGGGCGCGATGCGCAGCGCGAGCAGCGTGACCGGCGAGCCCTCGAACCCCTCGATCGCGCGCAGCAGACCACCGAACCTCGCGGGGTCGGTGATCGCGGCATAGTGCTTGGTTATCGGCGCGATCAGCGCGCCGCGCAGCGGCTGGGCCGGATCGTGCTCGGCGCGCAGCGTCGCGACTGCGTAGCGGAATACGCGGCTTGCGAATGAACGGGCGCGCCGCGCGCTCTCGCGATGCCCCTTGCGCTCGATGCGCCGCAGCGCCGCGAGCAGCTCGTGCGGGGTGACCTCGGCGACCGGGGTGCTGCCCAAGCCCGGCGAGAGGATGTCGAGAAACCAGCGCGCCTTGGTCAGCGTGGTCTCGGCGTAGCCTTCCTTCGCGCACTTCTCGATGTATTCGGCGGCAACCTCGGCAAAGGTGTGCCCGGCCCTGATCTCCTCCTCGATGCGCTCGGTGCGCAGCCGCCGTACCGGGCTGCCGCCGCGGCCAATCTCGACCCGGGCCTCGTCGCGGCGTAGGCGTGCATCGCGCAGTGAGACCGCGGGCCAGGCGCCGAAGGAGAGCTTCTGCTCGCGGCCCTTGGTGCGGTACTTCATCCGCCAGAGCTTCGAACCGCTTGGCCGGACCAGCAGGTAGAGGCCGCCGCTGTCACCGATCTTGTATTCCTTCTCCCTTGGCAGGGCTTGGCGAATCTTGATGTCCGTGAGTGTCATTGGGGGCTCCGCATCCAAGCTGATTCCAGGAATCGCAGGAACGCGTCGGGGCCTCGCCTCAAAAAGGCCCCCAAATCGATTCGGCTGGGGGCGGACGGGGGCGAACGCCGACGGCCGGCGACACGCCTTTTGTAGCAGATTTCCGAGGGTTATGGAACCTCCGGCGAACGTCGCCGGACGAACAAATGGTGCCCAGAAGAGGACTCGAACCTCCACGCCCTTGCGAGCGCCAGCACCTGAAGCTGGTGCGTCTACCAATTCCGCCATCTGGGCACGGGTGGCACGCGGGCTGCTTCGCCTTGTGCCGGGGTAGGAGCGGGCCCCTAGCGGGGGGCGGGCCAGCTTGTCAACGGGGCATGGGCATGGCACGCGCCGATTTTGTCGGACGGACGAGGTGCCAGGTTGCGCAAGGCGGCGGTCAGGATGGTGCAGGGCGGCGCGGCTGGAGGCGGCTGGGGATTCGCTCGTTGCGGCAGCCCGGTGACTTGTGCCAAGGCTCGGGCTCGGCACATCCAAACTGACAGGCACACAATGGCGCAGGATCTTTCAGGCAAGCTGGTGGTGGTTATGGGCGGGAGCGGCTTTGTCGGCCGTCACCTCGCGCAAGAACTGCTGAGCCGCGGCGCGCGCCTCCGCGTGGTCAGCCGCAACCCCGAACGCGCTGGCGTGCTGAAGCCGCTGGGCAATCTAGGCCAAGTGCAGCTGCTGCGCGGCGATGTGACCCGGCCCGCGGCCTTGCCGCAGCTGCTCGCCGGCGCGGACGCCGTGGTCAACTTGATCGGAACCTTCGGCGGTGACCTTGACGCGGTGATGGGCCGCGGTGCGGGCACGCTGGCCGCAGTGGCCAAGGCGGCGGGGGCGCAGGCCTTTGTCCAGATCTCGGCAATCGGCGCCGATGCCGCGGGTCCGGCGGCCTATGCCCGGGCCAAGGCGGCGGGCGAAGCGGCAGTGCTGGCGGCGTTCCCCGGCGCGACGGTGCTGCGTCCCTCGGTGCTGTTCGGGCCCGACGATACGTTCATCAACATGTTCGCTGGACTTGCCGCCAGCCTGCCGGTGTTGCCGGTGTTCGGCCCGGCCGCGCAGTTCCAGCCGCTGTTCGTCGACGATCTGGCGCTGGCGATCTGCGCCGCGTTGGAGGATGCAGGCAAGCATGGCGGCAAGACCTATGAGCTGGGCGGGCCGGAAATGGTGACCATGGGCGAGCTCAATCGCCGCGTTGCCGCAGCAGCAGAGCGCAAGCCGATCCTGGTCGAGCTGCCCGATGCAGCCTCGGCCGCCTTCGCCACGCTGACCGGCTGGCTGCCCTTCGCCCCGCTGACCCGCCAGCAGTGGAGCTTGCTCAAGGCTGGCAACGTCGCGTCGGACAAGTTGCCCGGGATCAAGGAGCTGGGCGTGACCCCGCGGGCGATGGGGCTGTTCCTCGACAAGTGGCTGGTCCGCTACCGCAAACACGGCCGCTTTGCCGACCGGGTGAAAGCTTAGGCGTTGACGTCCGCATAGTGGCTGGGCGGCTGGATCACTTCCATCCGTTCCGCCAGCAACGGGCGGAAGCTCGGGCGGCTCTTGAACACCGCATACCAGCCCGCCGCCTGCTCATGCCCGGTCCAGTCGAGCCCGCCGAGATAGTCCGCGACCGAGATCTGCGCGGCGGCGGCAAGATCGGCCAGGCTCATCGTCGCGCCCGCTAACCATGGGCGGTGATCGATCAGATGGTCGATGTAATAGAGATGCTCATGCGCCAGCTTCATCGCCTCACGCAGAACGCGCGAATCGGGTGACTGGCGGTAGATCAGCCGCTTCTTCATCCGTTCATGGAGCATGGGCGCGGTGACATCGCCGAAGAAGTTTTCGTCAAACAGCGCGACCAGCCGGCGGATCTCGGCCCGGCCCGCAGCGGTGCCGTTGATCATCGGCAGCTTGTCGACCGTTTCCTCGAAATATTCGCAGATCGCCTGGCTATCGACCAGGGTCAGGCCTTTGGCCGGATCGTGCAGTACCGGCGTGCGCCCCGCCGGGTTGAGCGCGTAGAATTCATCGCGGCCTTCCCAGGGATTCTCGCGCCAAAGTTCGTAAGGCACGCCTTTTTCGCTCAGCAGCAGGCGAACCTTGCGGCTGAACGGGCACAGGGGAAATTGATAAAGTTGCCACATCATCGGCTGCCATGCCCTGTGCCGAGTCGCCCTTCAAGGCGCGGGCGCCAGGCCGGGCAATCTTTTCAGGTGGAAAACTCGATCCGGGCCGAGCGACCAAGCGCAGCGCCAAGGCGAGCGAGCCGCCGTTCAAGCACCCCGTCGATCAGCGCCGCCACCGATTTCGGCGGGGCCAGCACCAGCGCACCGTCGGCCGCTTGCCCAAGTGGCACCTGGCGCAGCGCCAATGGTGCCCCGCCGCTAAGTCGCTGCGCCAGCCGCAAGGTGAAGCCCCAGGCACGCGCGCGATCCAGTCGGTCTGCCGGGGCGAGCCGTGCCAGGATCGACGGAGGGGCATCGGGTGAGCCACCCAGGCCGACATGCAGCGCCATCGCCATCACGGCGCGGTCTGCCGCGTTGACCCCGATCCAGTTGCCGTGCAGCGCGATGTCCTCACCGGCAACTGCCCGAAAATCCGGGTCGGAGGCCCAGCTGGTCCCCGCGATCAGGCAGACCGCGTGGCGCAGGCGGCGTTCATTGGGCGGATCGGCGGCAAAGGCAATGTCGCCCCACTCGAGCAGTGCCTCGGCATGACCCTCGACTGCCTGCTGCCCGGCGAGCGCGTGGCGCACCCCTTCGATCAATGGATCGAGCTTGCGCAGCTTCGGGTCGAGCGCCTGATACAGCAGACCTTCGCGCAGGCCGTGCGCGGAAATGATCACCTCGCTCGGCTCGGTCACGCTGACCAGTGCCGCCAGCAACGCCGCCGCATCGTCCAGCTGAAGCGCGCGTGCCGATTTCACCCCTGGGATCGCGGCCAGTTCGGCGCTGCTCATCGCGCGGATCTGCACCTTGAGTTCGCGCGCGTCGGCAGCAGAGAAGCAGTAGTCGCCCAGCACCGGGAGAGGGAACTGGGTGCGCTGCATGTGCACGCGGGCGAGCGCGCGCCAGGCCCCGCCGACCAAGTACAGCGGCTGGCCCGTGACCCCGGCCAGCCAGGTGTGCGGCTCGACCGCGTTGCGCAGCGCCTTGCGCAATTGCCCGCGCCCGCCCGAACGGATCGCCGCCACCCGCATCGCGCCGAACAGCAGCGAGACCTTTTCGTGCACCTCGCCCTGCGACACCCGGACCAGTTCAAGGCTGCCTCCGCCCATGTCCGCCACCAGACCCTCGGCCTGCGGGTGCGCCGAGATTACGCCGAGACCAGAGGCAACCGCCTCATCGTCACCGCTCAGCAGTTCGGCGGGGAGACCAAGCTTGCGCACTGCTTTGAGAAAATCCGCTCCGTCGCTGGCCTCGCGCACCGCGGCGGTGGCGACTACCTTGACCCAGCCGGGCTTCATCAGCTTGATCAGCGCAGCGAACCGCGCGAGGCCAGCCAGCGCATTGCGGGCACTTTCGGGGTCCAGCCGTCCCGCGGCAACAACCCCACGGCCAAGACCGGCCATCAGCTTTTCATTGAATAGCAACGAAGGCGCGCGCAGCGGCCCACCGAAAACGACAAGCCTGATCGAGTTGGACCCGATATCGACGATAGCCTGGCGCGGGTCCTTCATGTCCCCCGCGACTTAGGCGAAGCGGTGGCGGCTTGCCAGCGCCAATCAGCGCGAGGGCGGAGTGAATTCCGGTGCGACGGCGCCAAATTGCGGCAGGCAGGTGGCATATTCGCGGTCGAGTGCAGCGGCGGGATCGGCGGACTTGGCCATGCTGTCCTGCAAGACGCTGAGCCGCGTCCGGAAATAGCCTTCGATCGTTTCGAGCGTTACCGCCTTGTCGTCGAGCGTCCGCGCCCCGGTGCGCACGAAGAATTCGCGACCCGGCTTGGTCATCGCCGGGAAACGATCGGCCCTGGCCGTGCCGTTGTTCTGCTGCCGGGTCACCTCGCCAAACACCAAGGCGCAGTGGACCTGGTCTTCCAGCGCGGGGCGCTTGAGCGCGGCCGGAGCGGCAGAAACGGCGGCGGCAGTGCCGAGCGCGGCGGCAAACAGGAGTGCGGCAAGTTTAGTCATGCAAAAGGTTCTAGCGCCGCAGCGATGAACCGCAACTGTCACGCAGCCCTTCCGTGCAGGAGCGATTGACCGCCCGGCCCACCGGCTTACAAGTGGCGAATCGAAACCAAACAGGCAGGAGAGAGCCCCCGATGTACAGCCATAATATGGTCGGCACGAACGACGTCGCCAAGTCCAAGAAGTTCTACGATGCCATATTCACCGCAATTGGCGGCAAGGAAGGCATTCAGGACGACAAGGGCCGCCTGATCTACATGCAAAACAACGGGATTTTCCTGGTCACTCCGCCGATCGATGGCGAGCCCGCGACCGCCGGCAACGGCTGCACGATCGGCTTTGCGATGGACAACGCCGAACAGGCCGATGCCTGGCATGCCGCCGGCGTCGCCAATGGCGGTCAGGCGATCGAGGATCCGCCGGGGGTGCGTTCGGGCGGGATGGGTGATCTATACCTGGCCTATCTGCGCGATCCCGATGGCAACAAGCTCTGCGCACTCAAGCGGATGTGACGCAGACCATTGAGGTCAAGCCAGACGGCACCCGTCGCGCGCTATCGCGCGATTGGGTGTCCGAGGCACCGGTGGCGCTTGAATTCAACGGCCTAGCCTATGCCGTGATGATGGCCACACCAACGGACCTGGAGGACTTTGCGACCGGCTTTGCCTTGGGCGAAGGCTTGGCCGCCACGCCCTCTGACATTACCGACATTGCAATCGCCGAAGTCGAACACGGCTGGATCGTGCGCGCTCAGCTTGCCGGGCTCGGCGTCGACAAGCTGACCGAACGGGTTCGCGCCCGCGTCGCCGAATCGAGCTGCGGCCTGTGCGGGATTGAAAACCTGGCCGAGGTTGCGCAGCCCCTCCCCTCAGTCGCGTCGCATCCGGCGAGCGATCCCGCCGCGATCTTCACCGCACTAGCGGCCTTGCGCCCGTTGCAAGCGTTAGGTCGGCAGACCGGTGCAGCGCATGCCGCTGCCTTTGCTGGTTCCGGCGGCACAATCGAATTTTTGCGCGAGGACGTCGGACGGCATAACGCGCTCGACAAGCTGGTCGGGGCGATGGCCATGGCGGGCCGAACACTCGGGCAAGGTTTTGTGCTCTCGACCGCGCGGTGCAGCTACGAAATCGTCGAGAAAGCGGTGCGCGCCGGGGCCACGACGCTGGTCTGTGTCTCGCTCCCCACTTCGCTTGCGGTGGAGCGTGCAGCGGTGGCGGGTCTCAGCCTCTGGGCCCTCGCCCGCGACGATAGCGTGCTGCTGGTGAACGACGCGTCAGCGTGACAGCAAGAACACCGCGTGCTCCGCGCGCCATGCGGCGGCGGCGGGGCTGATCTGCGAATCGCCCGAGAGGAACCACTCGCCTTCGACCAGGTAGCCCCGGTCGGTCACTAAGGCGCGGAAATCGCGGACGGTCACGTGGTGGATGTTGGGGGTTTCGTACCAGGCTATCGGCAGCAGGCGGGTGACCGGCATGCGCCCGTTCCACAGCAGGCTGGCGCGCACCTTCCAGTGAGCGAAGTTGGGGAACGAGACGAACGCCTTGCGCCCCACCCGCAGCAATTCGTCGAGCACGAGATCGGGCCGTTTCGTGGTCTGCAGCGTCTGACTGAGGATCGCGTAGTCGAACCCGCCGTCCGGATAGAAGACCAGATCACTGTCGGCATCGCCCTGGATCACCGAAAGCCCGCGCGCGACGCATTCGGCCACGTTGTGCTGGTCAAGCTCAAGCCCGCGCGCGTCGACTTGGCGGCTGTCACGCAGCACCGCCATCAGCGCGCCATCGCCGCAGCCGACATCAAGCACCCGCGCACCCGGAGCGACATTGGCGGCGATTGTTGCCAGATCGGGGCGCAGCGCGGCACTCATCCGAGGAACCCCGTGATGACCCGGTCCTGCGCTGGCACATCAAGCAGGAAGCTGTCATGTCCGAACGGCGCCGACAGTTCGACGAAACTGACCGGCGCACCCGCCGCATTAAGCGCATGCGCGATGCCGCGGCTTTCGCTGGTCGGGTAGAGCCAGTCGGTATCGAAGCTGATCAGGCAGAACCGCACTTTGCTCCCAGCGAAAGCCGAAGCGAGCTTGCCGCCGTGCTCCTCAGCCAGATCGAAATAGTCCATCGCCCGGGTGATGTAGAGATAGCTGTTGGCGTCGAACCGGTCGGTGAAGCTGAGGCCCTGATGCCGCAGATAGCTCTCGACCTGAAAGTCGGCATCGAAGCCGAAGGTCTTTTCTGCGCGGTCCTGCAGCTTGCGCCCGAACTTTTCGTGCATGCCCTCTTCGGAGAGGTAGGTGATGTGCGCTGCCATGCGGGCGACAGCGAGGCCGTTCTCCGGCCCCTTGCCGCCATAGTCGCCGCCTTTCCACTTGGGGTCGGCCATGATTGCCTGACGCCCAACCTCATGAAAGGCGATGTTCTGCGCCGAATGGCGCGCGGTGCTGGCGATGACCAGTGCGGCGCGGGTCCGGGTCGGCCAGTTGGCGGCATAGCTCAGCGCCTGCATCCCGCCCATCGATCCGCCGATTACCGCGTGCAGCTGTTTGATCCCCAGCGCATCGAGCAAGGCAACCTGCGCGCGGACCATGTCGCGAATCGTGATCACCGGAAAGCGCATGGCATAGGGTTTGCCGTCGCTGGCGAGGCTGGCCGGGCCAGTCGAACCCATGCACCCGCCGAGCACATTGGCGCAGATCACGAAATAGCGGCCGGTATCGATCACCTTGCCGGGGCCGACCGACTTGGCCCACCACCCGGGCTTGCCAGTCTTGGGATGGGTCCCGACCACGTGCTGGTCCATCGTCAGCGCGTGAAACAGCAGCACGGCGTTGGACTTGTCAGCGTTGAGCGTGCCGCAAGTCTGGTAAGCGACTTCGACCCCGCCCAGCTCCAGCCCGCCGTCGAGCGGCAGCGGCACCGGCAGCACCAGCGTGTCGTTGACGATATGGATGTCAGCCCCGGTCATGCCGAGCGATTGGGCGAGCGGGTGCCCTCTGTCAATTGTCGCATGTCCTGCTAATGGCAGCGCGTCATGACTCGCGCTCCCGTTCCCAAGCCCTGGATTGCAGGGATCCACGCCTATGTACCCGGCAAGGCCACGGGCGAT
>JAYUCG010000068.1:0-4382 GCA_043740455.1 Novosphingobium sp.
CGCCCTTCTCAATCTCGTAAGTGTCGGGCAGGATCGATCCTTCGGGCGGGACTTCAATCGACCCGGTCAGGCTCTGGTTCGCCATCAGCCGATCGTAGACCATGACCGAGGGCATGCCTTCGGGCACGGTCACGAACCGGCGCAGGATCTCGTCGCTGGCGATAATCCCGAGAATGGCGCGCATTGAGGCGTGCGCGGGAAGCTTGAATTCGCCCGCCTTGATCGTCGAGCCCATGCCGAAAATCCGCGCGCGCAGCTTGAACGCGGTGGCAGAACTGATCACGTGCTCCTGCGCCAGCTTGTCAGCCACGCTGGCCAAGCTTGAACCATCGGGGACGATGAACGCAGCGTCTTGCTGAAGCGGCCCGCTCCACACCCAGCCCACGCCAAGCCAGCCCAGCGCGGTCAGCACCAGCGCCGCCGCCGCCACCAGCGGCATGCAGCCCCACCGCGTGCCGAGCATCAGTCTTCCAAGGCCTTCACGATGACGCTCGCGTTGGTCCCGCCAAACCCGAAGCTGTTGTTGAGCGCAGCGCGCACGCGGCGCTTCTTGGCGATGTGCGGCACCAGGTCGACGCCTTCGGTGCCCTCATCCGGGTTATCCAGGTTGAGCGTCGGCGGCACGATCTGGTCACGGATCGCGAGGATGCAGAAGATCGTCTCGACCGCGCCGGCCCCGCCGAGCAAGTGGCCGATCGCCGACTTGGTGCTGCTCATCGAGGCCCCGCCCAGATCGTCACCCAGCACGCGCTTGATCGCGGCCAGTTCGATCGTGTCGGCCATGGTCGAGGTGCCGTGGGCGTTGACGTAGTCGATATCGCCAGAGCCCATTCCGGCCTTCTTGAGCGCCATCCGCATCGACAGCTCGGCGCCCTTGCCTTCGGGGTGCGGCGCGGTGACGTGGTAGGCATCGCCCGACAGGCCGTAACCGACCACTTCGGCATAGATCTTCGCGCCGCGCGCCTTGGCGTGCTCGTATTCCTCAAGCACCACCACGCCCGCGCCTTCGCCCATGACGAACCCGTCGCGGTCCTTGTCATAAGGGCGGCTGGCCTGTTCGGGCCGGTCGTTGAAGCTGCAGTTGAGCGCGCGGGCCTGGGCAAAGCCGGCCACGCCGAGCGGGTTGATTGTACCTTCAGCCCCGCCCGCGAGCATGATGTCGGCATCATCATCCTTGATCATCCGCGCGGCATCACCAATCGAATGCGCGCCGGTCGAGCAGGCGGTAACCACCGCGTGGTTCGGACCCATCAGCCCGTACTTGATCGAGACCTGGCCGGAAATGAGATTGATCAGGCGGCCGTGCACGAAGTGCGGGCTGACCCGGCCCGGACCCTTTTCGTGCAGCACGATGGATTCGCTTTCGATCCCCGGCAGACCGCCGATGCCCGAACCGATTGAGCAGCCAGTACGCGTCTTGAGCTCGTCGTCCATGTCGGTCAGCCCGGCATCTTCAAGCGCCTGCCCGGCGGCATCGATGCCGTAGATGATGAACGGATCGACCTGACGCTGAACCTTGAAATCGACCCGCTTGCCCGGATCGAACCCATAGGGGTGATCGGCCGGCTTGACCTCGCACGCGATCTTGCACTTGTGCTCGGTGGTATCGAACCGCGTGATCGGCCCCGCGCCGCTTTTCCCAGCGATCAGGTTGGCCCAGACGGTTTCGACATCAGCCCCCAGCGGGGTGACCAGGCCAAGCCCAGTGACGACTACACGGCGCATACTTTTCTCCGCAAACTCAAATGCAACAGGCCCAGCCCGTTAAGGGCTGAGCCTGTCAAAGTCCTGCGCAACCGTCAAACCGCTTTGCAATCGCAAGGGGTAGACCGCGCGGACTGTTCGCCAAAGGCGTGTCAGCCCTTGTGCTCGTCGATGTACTTGATCGCGTCCGATACGGTGCCGATCTTCTCGGCCGCATCGTCAGGGATTTCCACGCCGAACTCTTCTTCGAAGGCCATCACCAGCTCAACGATGTCGAGCGAATCAGCACCCAGATCGTCGATGAAGCTCGCGTCTTCGGTGACCTTGTCAGCCTCAACTCCGAGGTGTTCGACGACGATCTTCTTAACCCGGTCGGCGGTGTCGCTCATGGTATATCCCTTCGTGAACGGCAGATGAAAAACGGTTGAACTTCGCCCTAGAGAACGGCGAACCCGCTGGCAAGAGGGTGCACCGCATCGCCAAATGCGGTGCGTTAGAAAGTCACCCCTTCGGCGGTTCCACCACGCGCAGCGCCAGTTCGCGCAGCTGGCGCTGCTCGGCCGGACTTGGCGCGCCCATCAGCAAGTCTTCGGCCTTCTGGTTCATCGGGAACAGCGTGATTTCGCGCAAGTTCTGCACCCCGCAGATCAGCATGGCCATGCGGTCGACCCCGGCGGCCATCCCTCCGTGCGGCGGCGCGCCGTACTGGAACGCGCGATACATGCCGCCGAAGCGGTCTTCGACGTCCTGCTGGGTCAGCCCGGTGAGTTCGAACGCCTTGACCATCAGGTCCGGGTGCTGGTTACGGATCGAGCCCGAGGCCAGTTCATAGCCGTTGCAGACCATGTCGTACTGGTAGGCCTTGATCGACAGCGGATCCTGCGTTTCCAGAGCCTCAAGCCCGCCCTGCGGCATCGAGAACGGGTTGTGCGCGAAATCGACCTTCTTGTTCTCATCATCCCATTCGTAGAACGGGAAGTCGATGATCCAGCAGAAGCGGAAGGCGTCCTGTTCGGTCAGATTGAGCTGGTCGCCGACGCGGACGCGGGCCGCCCCCGCCAGCTTGGCCGCCTGGCTCTCGTTGCCAGCAGCAAAGAACGCGCCGTCATCGGGACCGAGTCCGAGGCTGTCCCACAGCGCAGCCATTTTGTCCTCGCCGTGGTTCTTGGCGATCGGGCCGCCGAACACGCCGTCCTTGCGGGTGGCATAGCCAAGCCCGGCATGGCCTTCGCTGCGCGCCCATTCGTTCATCTCGTCGAAGAACTTGCGGCTGAGCCCGGCGGTGTTCGGCGCCGGGACCAGACGAACGGTGCCGCCATCGCCGACGATCCGTTCAAACAGCCCGAAGCCCGAGCTGCGGAATTCCTCGATCACATCGCGCACGATCAGCGGATTGCGCAGATCGGGCTTGTCGGTGCCGTAATCGAGCATCGCCTGAGCATAGGGAATGCGCGGGAATTCACCCGCCGGGGTAACCGTTTTGTCACCGGCAAACTTCTCGAAAATCCCGGCCATCACCGGTTCCATCGTATCCCAGACTTCTTCCTGGGTGACGAAGCTCATCTCAAGGTCGAGCTGGTAGAATTCGCCCGGCAAGCGGTCGGCGCGCGGGTCTTCGTCGCGGAAGCACGGGGCAATCTGGAAATAGCGGTCGAACCCGGCGACCATCAGCAGCTGCTTGTACTGCTGCGGGGCCTGCGGGAGGGCAAAAAACTTGCCGTTGTGGATGCGGCTCGGCACCAGAAAGTCGCGCGCGCCTTCGGGCGAGCTTGCGGTGAGGATCGGGGTCGAAAACTCGGTAAAGCCGATGTCCTCCATCGCCCGCCGGGTTTCGCGGATCATCGCGGTGCGGGTCATGATATTGGCGTGCAGCGTCTCACGCCGCAGATCGAGGAAGCGGTAGCGCAGGCGCACGTCTTCGGGATATTCCTGCTCACCCGCCACCGGCAGCGGCAGCTCTTCGGCGCGGCTCAGCACGGTCGCGCCGCGGGCGTAGACTTCGATTTCGCCGCTCGGCAGGTTGGGGTTGATCGTCGATGCGCTGCGGGCCTTCACTTCGCCGTCGATCGTAACCACGCTTTCCACGCGCAGACCATCGAGAATGGCCAGCGCCGGGCTATCGCTGTCGGCAACGATCTGGGTCATCCCATAGTGATCGCGCAGGTCGACGAACAGCACGCCGCCGTGGTCACGCTTGCGGTGGACCCAGCCCGACAGGCGGACGGTCTGCCCGACATCGCTCGCGCGCAGCGCGCCGCAGGTGTGGGAGCGGTAAATATGCATCGAAACACTTTCAATTTGGCCTGCTTTAAGGCAAGGGGAAGGCGCGGCTAACAGGCGATGGCCGCACATTTGTCAAGCCGCGGACCCGCACGGGTCCAACGATCAGGGCTGGCGTCGGCCCATACAGAAAAGAACAATGAAGATACATCCGCTAATTACCACGTCGGCCACACTGGCTGACCTGTGCTCCCGCCTCGCCAAAGCTGACTTTGTGTGCGTCGACACCGAATTCATGCGTGAGAATACCTTCTGGCCTGAGCTGTGCCTGATCCAGATCGCCGACAGCGAGGAAGCCGCAGCGATCGATCCGCTTGCGCGCGATATCGACATGCAGCCGTTGATGGACTTGCTGGTCAATAACGAGGACGTGCTGAAAATCTTCCACGCTGGCGGGC
>JAYUCG010000069.1:0-33502 GCA_043740455.1 Novosphingobium sp.
CAAGGCGCCATCGTGCGCAAAGGTCACCCAGGTTGGCCGGCCATGCGTCTTGCCGCTTCCGGTAAGGAACCCGCCAAGCACTGGCTGTGGCAGGCCGAGCGGGTTGCCCTTGTCGTCGAACTTCACAAAGACCACGTCATAGCCGGATAGCGGGGTGCGGTTCCACGAACCGTGGCGCGCGATCACCGCTCCGTTGGCGAAATTCGGCCCCAACATGGCCCCGCCCTGAACGAAGGCCATGCCCAGTGCAGCAACGTGGGCGCCAAGCGCATATTCGGGCTTGCGGACGAAATCGTCGAGATACTCAGGCGGAGCATAGCTCACCCGCGTGTCGCTGTGCGTCTTCCACCACACCCAGGGCCAGCCATAGTGCACGCCAACCGGCACATTGGTGAGGTAGTCGGGGACGAGGTCCGGGCCGAGCTGGTCGCGCTCGTTCACCGTCACCCACAATTCGCCGGTCGAAGGGTTCCAGGCGAGGCCGTTTGGGTTGCGCAGGCCCTTGGCATATTGGCGGGGATAGCCCGGCTTGCCGATCGTCTTTTCCCAGATCGTGGCACGGCCTTCTTCGGCTGCCGGGCCGTTTTCGCCGATGTTGCTCGACGATCCGACCGCGACGTAGAGCCGCTTGCCGTCCTGGCTCAGCAGGATGTTGCGCATCCAGTGGTTGCCACCGCCGGGCATATCCATGATCTTGGCCGGTTGCCCCGCCAGCGCCGTCTCACCGAGTTGGTAAGGGAAGGCGAGCACGGCATTGTGATTGGCGACGTAAAGTGTGCCGTCCCGCCAGGCGATGCCCGAAGGCGAAACGAGACCGTTACCTTGGCGCAAGACGAAACGCTGGTCGGCCTTGCCATCACCATTGGTGTCGCGCAGCAGGATGAGCGCATCGGGCGAACCTTTGTTGGCACCGGCCCGGTGCATGATGACCGAGGCGATCATGCCGGTCACGCCGCCGCCCATATTGTCCTTGGGCGCATCGGCTTCGGCCACGATCACATCGCCGTTGGGCAGCGCGTAAATTACTCGCGGGTGATCGAGCCCTTCGGCAAAGCGCATCACCCGCAGGCCAGGCGCCGCGGTGGGCGCTTCATTCGCCGCCCAGCCGACCGGTTTGGCGATCGAGACCGATGGGATCATCTCTTCGCGCGGCTGGCCCAGGACCGGATCCTTGCCCGACAATTCGTCCAGCGTGTGCTGCGCCGGGGTGCCCCGCCAGACCCAATAGAAAAACCCGCCGAAAACGAGCAGAAACACCGCCAGGGCCACGATCAATTTGCGTTTTGTCGACATGGCATAAGACTTAGGGCTAAGGTGCGGCAGCAGCAACTCCTTGCGACATATTTGGCAGAATAATGTATCATTTTACGTCGGACCCGGCCCAGCCCAAACCCGAACTCTACCGCGAACTGGCTGATGCGGCGGGGGCGCTGGTTGCAGGAGAGCCCGACCCGGTCGCCAACATGGCCAATCTTGCCGCGCTGATCTGGCAATTCGTCCCCCGGCTTAACTGGGCCGGATTTTACCGGGTGAGCGGCAGCGAACTGGTGCTCGGACCCTTTCAAGGCGGTCCCGCCTGCATCCGCATCCCGTTTGGCCAAGGGGTGTGCGGAACTGCTGCAGCCAGCGCCAGCACGCAGCTGGTAGCCGACGTTCACGCCTTTCCCGGACACATTGCCTGCGACGCGGCGAGCGCGTCCGAACTGGTGGTGCCGGTCATGCGCGGCGGCGCGGTGATCGCGGTGATCGACCTCGACAGTCCGGAGCCCGCTCGCTTCGATGCCGAGGATGCCCGCGGGATCGAAGCGCTGGCAGCGGTGATCGCTGGCGCGATCTGATCCGCACCGAAACGGGACACCGCCGAGACAATTCGGGCTTCGGCTTGGAACAGCGGGGTTAGCGATGCTAAATTCCGGGTCAACGCCGGACTCGCCCGGCCCTGTTCAGGGGATTGCCATGATATCTCGCGCATTTCGCCGCTCGTTGTTGGCGGCGCTGGCTTTCGGCCTTGCCGTACCAGCCGCGGCCCAGCCCGGGTCTCCTCCGCCACCTCCCGGCATGCCGCCGATGGGAACGGTCGATGCCAGCGGCAACTATTACGGCGACCCGCACGGCGCGCCGATGCCCGATCCCCGGCCCGAATGGCATGGTGATCGGCCGGGCATGCCTGCGGCCCAGATGGGCGGTTACGATCATGCGGCCTATGACCAGGCCCGCGCCGATTGGCTCGGCGACTGCCGCCGCAATCACGGCAACGGCAACATGGTGGGCGGCGCCGTGGTCGGCGGAGTGATCGGCGGAGTGATCGGCAACCGCGTCGCTGGCCGCGGTAACCGGGTCGTCGGGACCGTGGTGGGCGGCACGCTCGGTGCAGTCGCCGGCGGAGCCATCGGCAGTGCAGCCGATCGGAGCAACGCACACGATTACTGCGAGGCCTATCTCGATCGCTATACCACCTGGCAATCTGCCCCGGGCTATTCGCCGGGTCAGGTCACCTATGGCTATGCGCCGATGAGCGTCATGGTTCCGGTCGCCTACGTGCAGAGCCAGAGCAAGCGTGGGTGCACCACCACAGTCACCACCGAGGAATATGTCACCGAAGTGCGGCAGCCCAAGGCGTGGCGGGTTATCCCGCCGCGCCGCCCGGTGGCACCGCGCCCGGCTCCCCGCCATGACAAGCGCGTGCGGATTGACTGACCCCGCCTGGAGCGATGACGATCAAGGGGGCTTCGCGGCCCCCCTTTTTCGTATCTGCTAAAGCTTGCGGCCGATGAGTTCTTTCATGATCTCGTTGGTGCCGCCGAAGATCCGGGTGACGCGCGCGCTGCGCCAGGCCCGCGCGATCGGGTATTCGTTCATATAGCCAGCCCCGCCGTGGAGCTGGAGGCACTTGTCCATCACTTCCCATTGCAGGTCGGTATGCCACAGCTTGGCCGCCGCGCCTTCTTCCGGGGTCAGTTCGCGCTTCAGGTGCCGCGCCAACGCCCAGTCGAGGTGCGCCCAGCCAACCTGCAGCTTGGCCTTGAGATCCGCAAGCACGAAGCGGGTGTTCTGGAAATCGAGGATCGGCTTGCCGAACGCTTTGCGATCGCGGGTGAATTCAACCGTATCGTCGAACGCGCGCTGGGCGCTCGCCTGCGCCGAGACCGCGATCGACAAGCGTTCCTGCGGCAGTTCGCTCATCAGGTAGATGAAGCCTTTGCCTTCTTCGCCAAGACAATTGGTGATCGGCACGCGCACATCCTCGAAGAACAGTTCCGAGGTGTCGGCCTCGTCCTGCCCGATCTTGTCGAGGTTGCGGCCGCGCTTGAACCCGTCGCGGTCGGCCTCGACCAGCACGATCGAGACGCCCTTCCAGGCGGGCTGCACTTCGGTATCGGTCTTGACGCAGGCGAGGATCAGGTCGGCGTTCTGGCCATTGGTGATGTAGGTCTTCGACCCGTTGATCACATAGTGGTTGCCGTCCTTCTTCGCGGTGGTGCGCATGCTCTGCAGATCGCTGCCGGTGCCCGGCTCGGTCATCGCGATCGCGGTGATGACTTCGCCCGCGACCATCTTGGGCAGCCACTTGGCCTTTTGCTCGTCCGAGCCATACTTGACGATGTAGTTGGTGACGATGTCCGACTGAAGCGAAAAGCCGGTGGTGACCCGGCCGTAATAGGCGCTCTCCTCGTCGACGATCGCATTGTAGCCGAAGTCGAGCCCGAGCCCGCCGAACTCCTCGGGCGCCGTCGGGCACAGCATCCCGAGCGCGCCGGCCTTGGGCCACAAGTCCTTGGGGACGATGCCGTTGTCCGCCCATTCGGCCTGATGCGGGGCGACCTCGGCCTCAAGGAACTTGCGCACCGTCTGGCGAAACGCTTCGTGATCTTCGTTATAGGCAGTGCGCGCTAGGTTATCGAGCGACATGGTTTGAACCCCAATTAATCTGATGCGATCTTTAGGTTCTCGCACCGGAAAGGGAAACGCTTTTTAATCGATCGCTTAAAGCGCTTTGCGATCGGGTGCTGAAGTTCATGTCAGTGGTTACGCTGCGCGTGGCGATGCTCATCGCCGCGCAGCGCAATCGGCATTTGCGCGGGTGGGATCCCCAGACGGCAACCAATTATTGGTGCATCCTCTTGCACTAACTGGCTGATTGGCGGAGGCAAGGTGAAGCGGCAAAAGCCGCGGGCTCCCAAATCTACCTCGAGCGCGCGATCGGGACCGGCGCCATTTGTTTCGACGAACCCGTCGAAGCCGACTACCAAATCGTCGCCGGAGGGACGGGCGGTCATATGCGTGCCCATCTCGAGCGGATTGCCCATCGCATCTACCAACTTCACCGGATGCGGAATGAATCGGACAGCGGTCAAGGTCACCAGCCCCACAGTCCGCCGCGGCACCACCATGCGGCGTTCGTAAACCTTGGCGAGCACATCCGAGGGGATCTTGTCAGGGTCGATCTCGTAATTGCTGGCAACATAGGGGATCACATTGTCAACCAGCATGGTTCCCCGCTTCCCGGTCCGCCCAACAGGCTGATTGTTGTATCTGACGGTCAGCCCGCCAACCCGGCCTGTGCGAACCAGCGCATAAGTGCCATCGGCGCGCGAGCGTGCAAAAACGTTGCCGCCGGCCAGAATCAGCGCACCGCGCGCATTCAGCCGCAGCGCGGCATCGCCGTTCTCGTATTCCGCCTTGGCTTCGGTTTCGACCGCGCGATTGCGCCAGGTTACGCCCGCATCGAGCCTGCCCGAGCGCCCGTACTCGGCCCCGCCATAATAGCCGATCGGACTGTTTGCGCTGGGCATCTGGCGATACGATGCGCTGGCGATGAACGGATAGCCCGTGCGATGCGTCAAGCTGCTGCCTGCCCAGCCCTGCCGGCCAAGCCGCAAGGTCATGCCAAAGGTCGCGGCAAAATTGTTGCTGTCGCCATGGCGATAGGTCACCGCCGCACTGAAACTCAGTCGCTGCGATGCCTCGTAACGTACTGATCCGTCTAGGAAAGTAGATCGGAATGCAGTCGTCCCGCGCAGTGGGTCGCGAAGATTCCAGACGAGCCCGCCCGAAAGCTGAAATGCGCTTCGCGATCTGTTGTACCCGGCAAACGCGGTGACCGACCTGGTCGGGAGCGGATCGCCCAGCACGCTGGCGACGTCGCGGAAGCCGTTCGTTGGCCAAACGACTGCCATTCGCCCGCTAAACCCACCTCCGCTCGATTCAATCGCCGCGGATATCTGGCCGCCCGAGCAATTCGGTCCCCGACTCAGCCGGGTTTCCACCGTAGCAAGCGCAACGCCGCCCAGAGCGGCGTCAATCCGCGTCCCCGCGTTGACCATACCGCGGGTTGTTTCGCCGCTGACAGTCAAAGTGACACCGGGGCTCAAACCGCGCCGGTAGAACCCTGTCGCCGCAAACTGGCCGTATGTGTCGTGATCTTCCCCGTAACGCCTTCGCACCCAACCCATGCTGGCACCAAATTGGTTGATGCCTTGTGGGAGCATTTCCGGGCTCGAATAAAACCGTAGTTTCTGAACGCTTTCGCGGCCAAGTTCGTCGCGAATGACGATCGAGGCTTCGCCGCGGCCACTCGCCACCGGAACGTTTCGCACAGTGAATTCACCCGGTTTGACCTGTCCAACCTCGGTCCGCTGGCCGCCGGAGATGATGTCGATGGTTGTCGGAACCGCAACTCGCCCGGAAAAGGAGGGCAGCGGCAGAGTCACAAGATCGGGCCGCAAGGTCACATCGCTGGCGATTGCGAACCCCCCCAGACGCACCGCACGCTGGGACGTCGATCCGACCGAAATTACGTCGCCAAACGTCGCTACCAGCGATCGGCCGGGAATGAAAAGTTGCGCCGCGCTACTTAGCCGCCGGGTTCTGATGCTGCCATGATCGACAAATACCGAGACCGAACTGCCGGCGATGAAATTGCCGCGGCCAACCGAGAGATCGAAGAGACCCGCGACGGCTGCGGGATTGCGAGTGCTGGCTGTGCCAACCACATCGTAGCCCACTCGCGCCCAGGTCAGCGCGCCGCTGTCGCCGTCGGTGGCCTGGCGACGGCCCAAATCAATGAGGTTTCCGCCGTCGCTCTTGCGCAGCTGCGAAACCGTAAGCGTTTGCGTCGCACCGTCAAAGCTCGAGGTTGCGATCGGCAGCGTATCAAGCGGCACGTGTCCCTTCAGGCCGGCCGGCACATCGATCCCGGCCGAGCGTGCGTCATCGCAATCGATCGCCAGCCTGCCGCTGGGCAGCCACTCGAGAAAGACCATGCGCGAGCGGTGACGCCCATCGACAACGATCTCGGATAGCCCGGGGGTTCCCGATCGCGAGATCGTTTCGACGTTGACGCCGGCAGGCAGCTCGAAAGGATCGGCCTGAGCCCAGGCCGGATTGCAGCCAACGGGCAATAGCAAGGATGCGATTAGTGTACCCGCACCAGCTATTACCCGCTTAGCTGCACGGCGAAAGCGGCACATCGACTTGAACCTCGTCGATGTTGGCGAGCGCGTGAGTAACCTTCCGCTGACACAGGCTGGGCCCCGACCAGGCGGTCGAATTGCCCGTCTGGATGTATCGCAAACTGTTGTTTTCGAGAGCGACAACTTGTCCGGCAGAGTCGAGCGGCTTAATCCAGGCGATCCGCGCGGTGCGTCCGCCCCGGTTCATCACCTCAAGGCCGAAATTGCTCTGTTGCCAGGCAAGCTCGCTTGGCATGGCGCGGGCCCGGTCGAGGAACATGGGCACCAGAAACCGCAGCCGCGTCTTGGCTGCACTCGCCTCAGGCGATTGCGCATCCGGGATCTGATCGATCGAGATGCGAAAGGCCTTTTCTTCGTTGCCCACCGCACTTGTGCGGAACAAGCGAATAATCTGGGTCTGGCCCGGCGGAATTGTCGCCACCGCCGGAGAAGCGATCACGGCGGTGCTTGGCGCGTACTGATCGCCCGCCGCAGTCTGCGACCAGGCGAAAATTCGCGTTTGTACGATGACCGCGGTGCCGCCGGTATTGGCGAGCCGCAACGTTTGCGCTGATCCGGCGCCATCGAGCTCAACCCGCAGCGGGCTGATCGCAATCATGGCTCCGCGCGAAGCAGCTGGCTGGTCGGAACTAGCGGTCGGTGCCGACGATGCTTTGTCTTGCGCCGCGACCGCACTGGCGGCGGCAAGGAAGAAGGATGATCCGATCAGCGCGATCTTGAAGTAAGGTTGCTGTGATCTAGCAAGCGGTAATCGGATCATCCATTTCTCCTGTTGGTTAGAACGTCAGGGTGACGGTCACCTTGTCGGTGTAGATCCCGACAGGGACCGCGCTGACGGTCGAGGCGATGTCGCCGGTAAATGTCTGGGCCTGGGGATTGCCGTTCGCCGTCTGCGTGGCGGTCGGGAACGTCAGGGTGTAGTTGACGAGCACGGGGGTCGCGCCGCCCGAGGACAGGCGACGCTGTGTGCCGCTGGCCCAGAGGCCGTTGTTGGCCGACAGCGTGTAGCTGGTGCCGGTGGTGCAGGCGACGTTCACGGTTGCGTTCGCGGTGACGCCAGTGCCGCCGCCGACGATGGTCTTCGCACCGAAGTCGAGGCCCGCCGGCATGTCGAGCGAGCAACCCTTGACGACGTTAAGCGACACATTCAGGTCGCCGGTCTGGGTGTCGGCATAAGCCGGGGCAGCAGTGGCGGCAAGTACAGCAGCAGCTGCAACGATTGAAATCTTCTTCATAAGTCTGATCCCTCACAGTAGGCACAATACCTAGACTGTTCGTTAGCATGCATTTACTGCCAAATTCTTAATCATAGGGTTAATTCCCTAGCCTCGAATTAGGATCTAAATGATCTTGGTTAATTTTGGGTAAACCACCATTGTGCGGCAATTGGTGGCGCGCACGTCAGCCCACCCGGCCCGCTCGCCGTTGGCGACTTCAATGGTTTTGGTTAAGCTTCAGAACGTGAAAGTGGCGACCACGTCATCGCTGTAGCTGCCAAGCGAGAGCGTAAGCCCGGTCACTCGGCCATAAATCTGCACTGTGGTTTTGCCGCTCGGGCCCGAATTGCCCGGCAAGGCCTGATTGACACCCCACAGATTGGTTCGTGCGGCGTCGGTGTAGAGCGTGTACGGCAGCACCGGGGGGAAAATTCCGGTAATGCGCTTCATCTGCCGCGATCCGCCGCTGAAGTTCTGGCCGGCATCAAGCGTCACGGTGAACGTGGTGTTGGGGGTGCAAACGACGATGACCGGTGCAGTCTGGTCGATTGTCGGCGTCAGGAAACCGGGTTGACCGAAGTCCATCCGCCCGACCGCGAAATCGCAGGCTTTGAAGACCTGAAGCCCGACATTGAGCGCGCCGTCAGTAGTCCGTGCGGCTGCGCCGGTCGCCCCAAGACCAACCCAGGCAGAGGCAACCGTCAGCACTGCAATTGAAAATCTCGACCGAACCATATGCGGCTCTCTAACGCGAATTAATTAGAACAGACCTAACTCGCCATTTACCAATTGCTAACCTGAATTGGCCTCAAATTCCTCCGCCGGTCAGACGTTGGCAGATGAGATCGAGCTGGTCGAGCGTGCGATAGCGGATCGTCACGGCGCCTGAGCGAGGATCAGCATCGGTGTTGATCCGGACTGAAAGCCCAAGGAATTCCTCAAGATGGCTCTGCACCGCGGCAATATCGGCCGTGGCCTCGGGATCGCGGGCGCCGCGGGCCCGGCGCGGTTTGCTCGGCGCCGAACCGCGCCGGACCAGTCGTTCCAGCTCGCGCACCGACATGTGCGAAGCCACCGCTCTTGCGGCAAGTTCGGTCGCGCTGTCAGCGCCGATCAGTGCGCGCCCATGGCCCATCGACAGTTTTCCTTCCTCGACCAGTTCGATCACCGGCTCGGGCAGGGACAGCAGCCGCTGAAGATTGGCGACATGGCTGCGGCTCTTGTCGACCAGCTGCGCGATCTCGGCCTGAGTCACGCCTTCGGTTTCGCTCAGTCGGTGATAGGCGCGCGCTTCTTCGATCGGGTTGAGGTCTTCGCGTTGCAGGTTCTCGATCAGTGCCAATGCGGTCACTTCGCGGTCACTAAGATCGCGGATGATTGCCGGGATTTCATGAAGCTGCGCGCGCTGAGCCGCGCGCCAGCGGCGTTCGCCCGCAACCAGCTGCCAGCGCCCTTCGCCATGCGGGGTGACAATCACAGGCTGGATCACGCCGCGCGCGGCGATCGAGGCGGCGAGCTCGTTCAGTGCAGCTTCTTCGAATCGCCGGCGCGGCTGACCGGGATGCGGCACAATGTCGGCTATCGGCAACATCGCCAGACCGCTGGTGGGCACGGAGCCCGCTGGAGCGGACGCAGTGACCAGCGGCTCTTCGCGGCGGCTTTCGCCAAGCAAAGCACCAAGCCCCCGCCCCAACGCCGGGCGTTTGGCGGTCATGCGAATCACTGAGTCATCGCTCATGCGGCTTTCCTCTGTTCGGGCAGGCGCGAAATCAGCTCGCGTGCCAATGCCATGTAGGCCTTGCTACCCGAGCAGGTGTGGTCGTAAACCAGCGCTGGCAGGCCGTGGCTGGGCGCTTCGGACAGCCGCACGTTGCGCGGGATCACTGCCTCGAACACCAGATTACCCAGGCATGAGCGCACATCGTCAGCCACCTGATCGGTCAGACGGTTGCGCCGGTCGAACATGGTCAGCGCGATCCCGACGATCCCCAGATCCTTGTTGAAGCGCTGCTGGACGCGCTCAACTGTTTGTAAAAGCTGTGAAAGTCCTTCAAGTGCAAAGAATTCGCACTGCAGCGGCACCAGCAAGGTGTCAGCGGCGCAGAGTGCATTGAGCGTCAGCAAGCCGAGTGACGGCGGGCAATCGATGAAGGCGATGTCGTAGCCCGCGTCGCCAGCAAGTGCGGTGCGGAGGCGGTCGGTGCGGTTGTCGACCCCGACCAGCTCGACCTCAGCGCCTGACAGGTCGACGGTCGCCGGGACGAGATCGAGCCCGGGGATGCGCGTGCTCATTATGCATTGCGCCAGCGGTATCTCGTCGACGAGCAGGTCATATGACGAGCAGGTCCGTTCGTTGGCGTTGATGCCGATCCCGGTCGAGGCATTTCCCTGGGGGTCAAGGTCGATCAGCAGCACTTTCCAGCCGGTTGCAGCCATTGCCGTGGCGATATTGATCGCGGTTGTGGTTTTGCCCACCCCGCCCTTCTGGTTAGCGATCGCCACGCGAATCACGACTTTTTCCCCTTTTTTGGTGCCTTTTGCCGCGGCAAGGTGCCGACGATTACGCCGGCCTCTGCATCACTGAGCGATTGTTCCACGTGAAACATGTGCTGCCAACCTTTCAGGTCCTGCAGTTCCTGCGCGGCAGACCGGCCCTTCGGCAACAGCCATGTCGTGTCCTCTGTGGAAAATCGTGCGGACAAATCGAGCAATTTTCCCAGCGGCGCGAAGGCGCGGGCGGAAATGACCCGGAATGGTGCGGTTGGCAGCGCTTCGATCTGCCCGCAAAAGATTTCCGGCTGTTCGAGAGCCAATGCTGTCCGAGCCGATTCGAGCCAGTCGGCTCTTCGCGGCCGCGATTCGACCATCAGCACTCGCCATTCGGGCCGCATGGCTGCAATGACCAAGCCGGGGAAACCCGCGCCGGTCCCAAGATCGAGCCACGGGGACGCTGTTTCACGTGGAACATGCCCCAGCAATTGCGCCGAATCGGCAACATGCCGCACCCAGATCTGAGCCATGCTGGCGGCAGAAACCAGGTTTTGCCGCTGATTCTCCTCGCGCAGCAGGGCAACCAGCAATTCGAGACGTTCGAGTGCCACCACATCGCAATCCGGCAGCGCGGCTAGCCAAGCCTTGGCTTCAACTTCGCCGCCGAGGATCATGCGGCGCGCCTCCGGGCTTGGACCAGCAGAGCAGCAAGCGCCGCTGGGGTAATCCCCGGCACCCGGCCTGCCGCCGCCAGTGTTGCCGGTTGCACCGCGCTCAGCCGCTCGATCATTTCGCGCGATAGGCCGGGGACTGCCGAGTAGGGAAACCCATCACCTAGGACCAGCCCCTCACCCGCGCGAAGATCACGCAATTCGCTGTCCTGCCTTGCCAGATAAGGCGCATAGGCTGCGTCTTCGGCCAGTTCTTCGGCGAGATCGTGGTCTTCGGGCAGGCCGCCATCGATCCACGGCTCCACGCCCGCAAGATCGACGCCGCCGAACCGCAGCCATTCGCGTAACGGCAACCGCCCCGCATCTGGCCGAACCGGCAAGCCGCCTGCGGCGAGGTCGCTGGCGCTGACTTCTGCTTCCAGTTGCTGTTCGAACTGAGCCCGCCCCGCTTCTCGCTGCGAAAACCATTCGGCCCGTTCGCTTCCGATGCAGCCTATGCCCAGTCCCAACGGTGTCAGCCGTGTGGCGGCATTGTTGGCGCGTAGGCGCAGACGGTATTCTGCGCGCGCTGTGAGCATGCGGTAAGGCTCGGTAACCCCATGCAGAGTCAGGTCATCGACCATGACTGCCATATAGCTATTGGCCCGGTCGAGCGCAGGTGCCTCGCGGCCAAGCACTGCGCAGGCGGCGTGCAATCCGGCTAGCAGACCTTGCGCTGCAGCCTCCTCATAGCCGGTCGTCCCGTTGATCTGCCCGGCGCAGTACAGCCCCGGCAATGCCCGCACCTCCAGACTCGGGCGCAGCGCGCGCGGGTCGATGTGATCGTATTCCACGGCGTAGCCAGGCACCGCCATGTCGACCGCCTCGAGCCCTTCCATCGTGCGCAGCATCGCCAGCTGCACGTCGGCAGGGAGCGAGGTGCTGATCCCGTTGGGATAGACCAGATGCGTGTCGAGCCCTTCGGGTTCGAGGAACACCTGGTGCCCATCACGGTCAGCAAAACGGTGGATCTTGTCTTCGATCGACGGGCAATAGCGCGGCCCGGACGCGCCAATTGCGCCTGAGAACAGCGGCGAGCGATGCAAGTTGGCGCGGATCACGTCATGGCTGGCCGGGTTGGTTCGCGTGATCGCGCAGAACACTTGCGACAACGGACGGATCGGCGTCAGCGCCGACATGGTCCAAGGCTCGGCATCCGACGGCTGTTCTTCCAGCCGGGCCCAATCGATCGTCCGTCCGTCGAGCCGCGGCGGGGTCCCGGTCTTGAGCCGGGCGAGCGGCAAGGCGGCCTCGTGCAATTGTGCGGCGAGCCGCTGTGCCGATGCTTCGCCAATCCGGCCGCCGACGATCCGCTCATCGCCGCGGAACAACACCCCGCCAAGGAAGGTGCCGGTGCACAGCACCACCACTTCGGCGGCCAGCGCAGTTCCGTCCGCTAGCTCGACTCCGCGGACCTGTCCCCCCTCGATCCGCAAGGCTGCGGCCTCGCCCTCGACCAAAGCGAGATCGCCCTGTAGCGCGAGCAGTCGCTGTACTTCCGCCTTGAAGCGCTTGCGGTCGGCCTGCACCCTTGGCCCTTGCACTGCGCTGCCCTTCGAGCGGTTGAGCATGCGGTAGTGGATCGCGCCGGCATCGGCAGCGCGGGCGAGGATGCCGTCAAAGGCATCAACCTCGCGCACCAGATGTCCTTTGCCCAGCCCGCCGATCGCCGGGTTGCAGCTCATCGCGCCGATTGCGCTTAAGTCGAAGCTGACCAGCGCGACGCGGGCACCCATGCGCGCCGCAACCGCCGCCGCCTCGACCCCGGCGTGTCCGCCGCCAACCACAATAATATCAAAGCGCTCCATCGCTCGCGCTCATAGCCCAGCAATGTTTCACGTGGAACAGGGATTAGCATGGCATGGTGGCCACTGTTCCACGTGGAACAGTACTACTTGCCGATACAGAACCGCCCAAACAGCGCGTCGAGCATATCCTCGGTCGTCGTCTGGCCAAGCAGGGCATCGAACGACAGCCGCGCGATCCGCAGCGCTTCGGCCATCAGCAGCGTGTCCTGCTCATCGCGCGCGGCCGCCAGCGCCCGGCGTGCGTGCCGCAGGTGCATGTGCTGACGTTCGTTGAGCGCGGCATCGCCCGATCCCGGCAGGGCGCCGCGCGCAGTGGCGATGAGGTCCTCGCGCAGACGATCGATCCCTTCCCCGCTCCGCGCCGAGATCCGGTGGCGCGGCGCGCGCTTGGCGACTGCTCCGCTGCGGTCAATCTGCGCCGCAATTTCCCAGGCGCCGTCAGGCCCCGCCCCTTCCGGGCCAAGCCAAAGCACCAGGTCAGCCCGGTCAAGCGCTTCCAGCGCCCGTTCGATACCGATCGCCTCAACCTCGTTGTCGACCGCATCGTGCAGCCCCGCTGTGTCAGCAAACAGGAACGGCACTCCGGCATAGGCCACCGGACGGGTCAGCACATCGCGGGTGGTGCCCGGGATCGGCGTCGCGATGGCTGCCTCCGCCTCAACCAACACGTTGAAAAGCGTACTCTTTCCTGCGTTTGGAGGCCCGGCAACGACCACTCGGTAGCCCTCGCGCAACTGCTCGGCGCGCGGCCTTACCAGCCACTGGGCCAATTCGTTCTCAAGCACCGCCAGTTGCACCGCAAAGTCGGCCGGAAGCAGCGCAACGTCATCTTCATCGCCAAAATCGAGCACCGCCTCAAGCGCTGCCGATTGCTCCAACAACCGCTCTCGCCAACGCCCGACCTGCCGCGAAAAGCTGCCGCCCGCCATCGCCATGGCGGACTGGCGCTGCAATTCGGTTTCGGCCGAAAGCAGGTCAGCCAGCCCCTCGGCCTCGGCCAGGTCAATCTTGCCGAGAGCAAAGGCGCGGCGGGTAAATTCACCCGGGGTGGCAGGGCGCAGGCCGGGAACCGCTGCAAGCGCGGCTTCGACCGCCGCGATCACCGCGCGGCCGCCGTGGCAATGCAGCTCCAGCATATCCTCGCCGGTGGCGCTGTGCGGCGCGGGCAGCCATAAGGCGAGGCAGCGGTCGAGGACAGCGCCGCTAGCATCGCGGATTGCACGGGTCACGGCGCGGCGCGGCTCGATCGCCCTGCCGAGCAGCAAACGCATGGCATCACCAGCCGCGGGACCGCTTACCCGGATCACGCCGATTGCCGCCGGAGGGGCACCGCTCGACAATGCGAAAATTGTATCGTTCATGACATATGTGGCCGAGCGGGTGCTCAGTCATCCTTCTTCTTGCCCGCCCCCGCGGAAAATGCCGCCCCGCTTTCCATGAATTGCTGGAACAGCTTCATCCCCATCTGGCCCATCGGGGCGATACCCTTGGCGAAATCCTGGATCTGTTCGACGCTGCCTGCACCCTTCATCGCCTTCGACACCATGTCGACATAGACCGAATTGGCCTTCGACACGTCGGGCAGGCCGAGGAAGGTGCGAGCCTCTTCGGGGGTGCATTCGATCTCGACCTGGACTTTCATGGGACTTGCTCCTCGTAAGGCCACAAGCTGGCATAGCCCCTTCACAAAGTCCACGCCGCGCTTAGGGTGCGTCGCAAACCAGATATGGAGATAGCGATGACCCAAACCGTGCAGATTGCCTCGCTGAAAGATGACGGCATGATCCCAGCCTATGTCGCGCGGCAGGCCGGCACACCGAGCGCGGGCATCATCGTCATCCCCGAGATCTTCGGGGTCAATGCAGGGATCCAGCAGAAATGCGACAAATGGGCTGCGGCCGGTTACCTTGCGATCGCGCCTGACATCTTCTGGCGCTTCGCCCCGGGGGTTGAGCTCAACCCCGATGTTCCCGCCGACTTGCAGGAAGCCTTCGGCTATTTCCAGCAGTACGATCCCGCGCTGGGGGTCTACGACATCGAAGCGGCGATCCGCTGGCTGCGCAGCCAGGGCGCGGCGAAGGTCGGCTGCGTGGGTTACTGCCTCGGCGGCAGGCTCGCTTACATGGCGGCGGCGCGCACCGATATCGACGCGTCGGTCGGTTATTACGGGGTGATGATCGACCAGATGCTCGATGAAGCACACCACATCGCCAAGCCGCTGATGCTGCACATCCCCACCGCCGACCATTTCGTGACGGCAGCGGCCCAGGCCGCGATTCATGCCGCGCTGGACGATCATTCGCGGGTGACGTTGCACAATTATCCCGGGCTCGACCACGGCTTCGCCGCCGAAATGGGCGATCGCCGCAACGAAGCCGGGGCTCAGCTGGCGGACAGCCGCACCGTTGCATTCCTCAAGGACCACCTCGCATGAAGGGCGGCGAATACGGGCTCGCCAAGTGGCATGAATACATGGAAAGCCAGGGCGATCTGACCCTGCTTGGCGCCATGGTCGATGAGGATGCGGTGTTCCATTCCCCGGTGGTGCACACGCCGCAGGTGGGCAAGGCCAAGGTCATGGCCTACCTCGGCGCGGCAGCCCAAGTGCTTGGCGGGCAGGGTTTCACCTATGTCCGCGAGCTGGTTGACGGCAATCATGTGCTGCTTGAATTCACCAACGAGCTGGACGGCATTCACGTCAACGGAATCGACCTGATCGAGTTCGACGAGGCCGGAAAGATCAGGAATTTCAAGGTGATGGTCCGCCCGATGAAGGCCATGAACAAGCTTTGGGAGATGATGGCGGCGCAGCTGGAAGCGGCGGGCTAGAGTTGCCTTTGCAGGAATTGCAGCCGATCGGCGACGCTGACCAATGGCAAGTCGATCGGATCGTAGCCATAGCGCCGCCATGCCGCAGTGACCGCTTCGTCGCTCGCCACCGCCTCTTTCCAGCTCTGGATCCGTTCTTCGTCCTGGCGGTAGATGTCCGCCCACGCCGGCGCGCGCAGGATCGGGCCCGAGTAGTGCAGGCGGCGGCAAGCGGCATCCGCTGCCTTGGGTATGGGCAGCCCGGATACTTCAAGAAACCCGACCACGTCTGGAAAACCACGGTCGAACAGCACCGGACCAGCGGTGCCGGCATGACGCTCGAACTCGCGGGCATGGGCTTCAAGCATGGCTTCGGCAAAGCCCAGCGGGTCATTCGCGCGCAGCTCCATCCCGCCCGGAGACTGCAGGAGTTCACGCGCGACTTCGGGCGAGGTGGCAAGGCCTGCCGCCGCTGCGGCATCAAGCAAGGTCGATTTTCCCGCCCCCGGCGCGCCGGTCAGCACTGCACGGGGAGGCATGGCGATGGTCACAGCTTGCTCGAACCATCGATCCGGCAGCCTCCGCTCGCTTCCCAATCGGTTTGATCGGGCGATTCCCACATTCCTTCCATGAAGTCGAACATCAGCCGATCGACCTGCATCGCGTAGGTTTCGCCCTGTTCCTTGTTTCTGCGGTTGACCCGGTACCAGCGCTCGTCGGCGGGCACATCGATGAAGTGAACGGCTGCGGTCAGCCCAGCCTTGAAGGCCAAGGCGCGAAACTTGTCGCGATGGTCGCGCCGGGTGAAGCCCAGATCGAGCAGCGCTGGCACGCGCCGCTCCGCCAGCTGCTTGACGGTGTTGAAAATCAGCGCCTCGCAGCGCGCGATTCGCTCCATCGTCCAGTCAAATTGCAGCGGCTGCGGACTGTCGGCCCAGAACAGCGCGGTCATCCACTCATCAATCGAGAAGCGCACGCCGACGATCTCATCCGCGAGCTTGCGGGCGTAAGTGGTCTTGCCGGCCCCGGTGCAGCCGACGATCAATACCAAATCTGGCAGGATCACGTCGGTTGCCACAGTGCGTTCCTACTGATTCATCGTCGCGAAGAAGTCTTCGTTGGTTTTGGAATCCTTCATCTTGTCGAGCAGGAATTCCATCGCGTCGATCGTGCCCATCTGCATCAGGATGCGGCGCAGCACCCACATCTTGCTGAGCTTGTCCTTGGCGACCAGCAGCTCTTCCTTGCGGGTGCCCGACTTGCCGACATCAAGCGCGGGGAAGATGCGCTTGTCCGAAACCTTGCGGTCGAGCACGATTTCGGAGTTGCCAGTGCCCTTGAACTCTTCGAAGATCACTTCGTCCATGCGGCTGCCGGTATCAATGAGGGCGGTGGCGATGATCGAGAGCGAGCCGCCTTCCTCGATGTTGCGCGCCGCGCCGAAGAAGCGCTTGGGCCGCTGCAGGGCGTTGGCATCGACACCGCCGGTGAGGACCTTGCCGCTGCTTGGCACCACGGTGTTGTAGGCGCGGCCCAGACGCGTGATCGAATCCAGGAGGATCACGACGTCGCGCTTGTGCTCGACCAACCGCTTGGCCTTCTCGATCACCATCTCGGCGACCTGAACGTGGCGCTGGGCGGGTTCGTCGAAGGTTGAGGAGATGACCTCGCCCTTCACGCTGCGCTGCATGTCGGTGACTTCCTCAGGCCGTTCGTCGACCAGCAGGACGAGCAGGAACACTTCGGGGTGATTGTCGGTGATCGCCTTCGCGATATTCTGCAGCAGCACGGTCTTGCCGGTGCGCGGCGGCGCCACGATCAGGGCGCGCTGGCCCTTGCCCTGCGGCGAGATGATATCGATCACCCGCGCCGACTTGTCCTTGACCGTCGGGTCGAGCGTATCGAGGTTGAGCTTCTCGTCCGGATAGAGCGGGGTAAGGTTGTCGAAGTTGACCCGGTGACGAACCGCTTCGGGATCGTCGTAATTGACGGTGGCGAGCTTGGTGATCGCGAAATAGCGCTCACCGTCCTTGGGCGCGCGAATCTCGCCTTCGACCGTGTCGCCGGTGCGCAGGCCCCATTTGCGGACCTGATTCGGAGACACATAAATGTCGTCCGGCCCGGCAAGGTAGTTCGCCTCGGCATTGCGGAGGAAGCCGAAGCCGTCGCTCAGCACTTCGATCGTACCCTGCCCGATGATTTCCTCACCGTCCTCGGCCACTTCCTTGAGGATGCCGAAAATGATGTCCTGGCGGCGCATCGTCGAGGCGCCTTCGACCCCCAGCTCTTCGGCCATTTCGACCAGCTCGGCGGAGGTTTTTTTCTTGAGTTCTTTGAGATGCATTGTGGATGTCCGTAATCTTGCAGTCTGGGCCAGTATTCTGGAATTGAGAGCGGCCGGACGATCATGGGGCTTGGAGAAAGCAGATCGCGCCGCGCGTAAGGGCGCTGGCCATGCCAGTCAGGGGCAGCAGATAGGCGCGGGAAGCCGCAGCGTCAATCAGAACGGTTTGACGACGACCAGGATCACGATCAGCGCGGCGGCCAGCCCGGGGATCTCGTTGATCATGCGCAATTGCCGCCCGGTGAATTTCCGCTCACCGCGCTTCAGCGCCGCATGATAGCCAGCCAGCCAGACATGGTAGGCAGTCAGCGCCAGCACGATGGTAAACTTGGCGTGGAACCACCCCTGAGCGAAAGCACCGATGGTATAAGCCAGCGATAGCCCCAGCACCCAGGACACCACCAGTGAGGGCCACAGGATGATCTTGAGCAGCTTGGCCTCACGGTCGAGCCACAGGGCTTCCTCAGGCGATCCTGGTGCAGCTTCCTGATGATAGACGAAATAGCGCGGCAGCATGAACAGCCCGGCCATCCAGAAGATCACGAAAATGATGTGGCCCGCCTTGAGCCAAAGATACGTCATCGAAAGCACCCAGAACATTGCACTGCCATAGCTTAAGCCCGCCAACCGCGCACTAGGGATAGCAATTCGCCGACATGTTCGAGCGGGGTGGTCTGATCGATCCCGTGGCCAAGGTTGAACACATGCGGACGATCGACAAAGGCCTCAAGGATGCGCGTCGCTTGCCGTTCGAGCTCGGGACCGCCCGCGATTAGCAACAAAGGGTCGAGATTGCCCTGCACTGGCAAGCCCACCGGCAGCGCTGCCGCCGCCCAGAGCGGGTCTATTGTTTCATCGAGCCCGAGCGCATTCACCCCGGTTTCGCGCGCATAGGCGGGTAGCTTCTCGCCCGCGCCCTTGGGGAACCCGATCACCGGCACTTGCGGAAACCGCGCCGCCAGCGCTGCGACGATCCGCGCATTGGGCGCGATTACCCAGCGTTCGAACTCGGCCGGGGCCAAGCTGCCCGACCAGCTGTCAAACAATTGCACCGCCTCGGCCCCGGCCAGGATCTGACCGATCAAATATTCAATCGTGACCTCAGTGATCGCGTCAATGATCGCCTGGAATGCGCCGGGGTCGCGATAGGCCATGGCCCGGGTCTGGTGCTGATCACGGCTGCCCTCGCCCGCGACCATGTACGTTGCGACCGTCCACGGACTACCGGCGAAACCCAGCATGGTCTTGTCCGCCGGGAGCGAGACCTTGACCAGTTTGATCGTGTCGTAGATCGAGCTAAGCCGACTAGGCACTGCATGCAGGCTGGCAAGCGCCACATCGACCAGCCGCGGCGACAGGTGCGGACCCTCGCCGACCAGGAATTCAAGGTCTTGCCCCATTGCGTAAGGCACAATCAGGATATCCGAAAATAGGATCGCGCCGTCCATCCCATAGCGCCGCACCGGCTGCATGGTAATCTCGGCGGCTGCTTCGGTATCATAGACCAAAGCTAGAAAACCGCCCTTTTCGGCCCGCAAGGCGCGGTATTCGGGAAGGTAGCGTCCAGCCTGGCGCATCAGCCACACCGGTCGCTGCGGACCATTCGTTCCGCGTAAGGTATCGAGTAATAAACCGGGCATCGAGGCGATTCCAATTCAAATCAATTTAGATTGATAAAAGGATTCTGTTGTAGTTGGCCCTGTGGAAAGCGGGGATTGGCGCCGCATGCCGGAATTCTCCCGGCGTGAACAGACCCTGCGCACATCCGAATCGCGGCGCATGCGCGTCAACCAGACCTTTTGCCCGCTATCCCCAGCCTGTGGGAACCACTGCCCACATGTCTACAAGAGTCCGTTTGCGACGCCGGGAGTGGGGGCGGAATTTGTCCCCGAACTTGTAAGCCTAGGTGTCCCGTGGTTTATGCAGCCAATCATCCACAGCCGACCGGTTCCATGTCGCGCCTTCACCTTCACCTCCTTTCGGACTCGACCGGCGAAACGCTCGAGATGCTGGCCAAGGCCGCGCTGGCGCAGTTCGAAGGCGCCGACGTGGTCCGCCATTTCTGGCCGATGGTGCGCTCGCAGCAGCACCTTAACCGGATCATGGCTGAAATCGCGGCGAACCCGGGCCTCGTGTTCTACACACTGGTCAATGCCGATACCCGGATGCGTTTGGAAGAGCATTGCCGTACTCTGGGCTTGCCGGTGGTGCCGGTGCTCGACGCCGCGACCGACGCGCTCGAAGCCGCGCTCGGTCAGCATCCCAAGGCCCGCCCCGGCCGTCAGCACGCGATGGACGAGGCCTATTTCGCCCGGGTCGATGCAATCCACTATACCATCGCCCACGATGACGGGGTCGGCTGGAAGAACTGGGAAGAGGCGGACATTGTCCTCGCCGGAGTCTCGCGCAGCTCGAAAACCCCAACAAGCATCTACCTCGCCAATCGCGGCTACAAGGTCGCCAATATCCCGATCGTGGTCGAAAGCCCGCCGCCCTCGCTGCTGTTCGGCCTGAAGCATCCGCTGGTGGTCGGTCTGACCACCGCGCCCGAACGGCTGGTCCAGGTCCGCCGCAACCGGCTGCTCTCATTGGGCCAGGCTCCCGAGACCGCCTATGTCGATGACGAGCGGGTCGCGCGAGAAGTACAATACGCGCGGCGCATGTTCGCCGACAATGGCTGGCCGATGATCGACGTCACCCGCCGCTCGATCGAGGAAAGTGCCGCAGCAATCGTCAACCTCTACAACGAATTCCTTGCCGCGCGCCAAGAGGCCGGGGCGTGACATTGGTGCTCGCCTCGAACAGCGCTTCGCGCAAAGCCATGCTGCGCGCGGCGGGTGTGGCGTTTGAGGCCCAGCCAGCCGATGTGGACGAACGCGCCCTTGAAGCCGGCCTGTCCGGCGCAACTGCTGCGGATGTGGCGCTCGCGTTGGCCATGGCCAAGGCCGAGGCGGTCAGCACGGCTCGTCCGGAAGCACTCGTGCTGGGCAGCGATTCGCTGGTCGAGGTGGCGGGCCAGCGCTTCGCCAAACCTGCCAGCTGCGAAGACGCCGCCGCGCATCTGCGGTTCTTTTCGGGCAAGACCATGCATCTCCACAGCGCCGCCGCACTTGCCCGCGCAGGCCGCATCATCTGGAGCCACGGCGATGTTGCCAGGCTTTCGGTGCGCGAGCTCTCGGACAGTTTTATCGCCGCTTATCTCGATGCCGAATGGCCTGCGGTTGCGGGTTGCGTCGGGGTGTTCCGGATCGAAGATCGCGGGGTACAGTTGTTCGAACAAATTGCGGGCAGCCATTTCACCGTCCTCGGGATGCCCCTGATGCCCGTGCTTGGCGCGCTCCGCGCCGAGACCGAGCTGGCATCATGACTTACGCCGAAGTCATCGGGGATCCGATCGCGCATTCGAAGTCGCCGACGATCCACAAGTTCTGGCTCGGCAAGTTGGGCATAGCTGCGGACTATCGCGCCTGCCATGTCGCGGCTGACGGCCTTGCCGATTACTTCGCCGCGCGGCGGCACGATGCCGACTGGCGCGGCTGTAACATCACCATGCCGCACAAGCAGGCGGCGCTGGCGCTGGTTGATCGGCTCGACCCGCTCGCCGCGCGGATTGGCGCGATCAACATGGTGGTGCGCTCTGCACAAGGCGAGCTCACCGGCTACAACACCGATGCCGCGGGTTTCCTTGAACCGCTGTTGCCGCTGCTGGCCGAAAGCCATCTGTGGCGCACGGCACGGATCGTCGGCGCGGGCGGCGCGGCGCGCGCGATCGTTACGGCGCTGGCCGACAAGGGTTTTACCCTAGTGCTGGCGGCGCGTGATGCCGAGCGGGCGCGCGCGTTGCTCGATGAACTTGCGCCCGGCGGCGAACACCATACCCCGCCCTTGTCACACTTCGCGGCGCCAACCGACTTTGTCTTCGACGACCGTGAGCAATTGCTCGACCTAGTGGTCAACGCCAGCCCGCTTGGCATGGCCGGGCAAGCGCCGCTGCAGTTTGACCTCAGCCACGTCCCGCCTGGCAGCACTGTCTACGATATCGTTACCGATCCCGTTGAAACACCGTTGCTGGCGGCGGCGCGCGCGGCTGGGCTGCCAACCATCGACGGCTTCGCCATGCTGATCGGCCAGGCCGCCGCCGCCTTCGAGAAATTCTTCGGCGAGCCTGCCCCGCGCCAGCATGACGCCAAGCTGCGGGAGCTGCTGACCCGGTGAGCAAGCCCTTCATCCTCGGCCTGACCGGTTCGATCGGCATGGGCAAGTCTGCCGCCGCGGCGATGCTGCGAGGGTTGGGCGTGCCGTTGTTCGATGCCGACGCAGCAGTGCACCAGCTGCAAGGGCCCGGCGGCGCCTGCCTCGAACCGATCGAGCGGGCCTTTCCCGGCACCACCGGTCCAACGGGTGTCGATCGGCAAAAACTGGGCGCAGCGGTGTTCGGCAATCCCGACGCGCTCAAGATACTCGAGCAGATCGTCCATCCCGAAGTCGCCGAACTGCGCCGCACCTTCCTCGCCGACAATACTGGGGCGCCGCTGATCGTATTCGACATTCCGCTGCTTTATGAAAAAGCCGGTGAGCATGGGCTTGACGCGGTTGTGGTGGTTTCGGCTCCCCCGGAGATGCAGCGCCAGCGGGTGCTGGCGCGGCCGGGCATGACCACGGAAAAATTCGAGCAGATCCTTGCGCTCCAGGTCCCCGATGCGGATAAGCGTGCGCGCGCTGATTACGTAATCGACACCGGGGTCAGCCTCGCCGAAACCCGTCATGCGGTGCAGCAATTGATTCACGCGATCATCAACCCGCAAAAATAGCGCTGCGACCCCTTGTATCGCGTCCCGCTTAGGCAGATATCATTCAGGCAATGCGCGAAATCATTTTCGACACCGAAACGACCGGACTCGATCCCAAAAGCGGTGACCGGATGGTCGAAATCGGCTGCATCGAGATGGTCAACCGGGTTCCGACCGGCGCGACCTTCCACGCCTACTTCCATCCTGACCGCGATATGCCCGCCGCCGCCGAGGCGGTCCACGGGCTATCGATCACCTTCCTGTCGGACAAGCCGCGCTTCCACGAACGCGCGCACGAACTGCTCGAGTTTCTGGGCGAAGAAACGATGCTGGTCGCGCACAACGCCGGGTTCGACTTTGGTTTCGTCAACGCCGAGCTTGAGATGTGTGGACTGCCGCCGCTGCCGCGCGACCGCATGATCGACACGGTCCAGCTTGCCCGGGTCCGCCACCCGGGGGCGAAACTGTCGCTTGATGCGTTGTGCACCAGGTATGGCATCGATCGCAGTCACCGCACCCGCCATGGCGCCCTGCTCGACGCAGAACTGCTCGCGCAGGTCTATGTCGAACTTACCGGGGGCCGCCAGATCGGCTTGTCGCTCGCCGCCGATCAGGGCGAGACGATTGTTGCAGCGACCGGCCTGGCCCAGCGCGAACGAGCGTTCCGGGCACCTCGCCCGCACGCTGCGAGTGAAGCCGAACTTGCCACGCATGCTGCTTTTCTCGAAACTCTAAAGTCTCCGCTCTGGCTCGACTGATCCGGTTTCGTGCGTTTTCAAGACAGGAGTACGAAGCATGGACATTCGCGTATCGGGCCATCAGGTCGAAACCGGCGAGGCGCTGCAGAGCCATGCACAGGACCGGCTGGCCGCGGTGGTCGGCAAGTATTTCAACAGCGCGCTGTCGAGCACGGTCACCTTCAACCGCGCCCCGGCGGGTGCTTTCCGGGCCGATGTCGTCACCCACGTGATGCAGGGCCTCGTGCTCAAGGGCGCGGGGATCGCGCAGGATGCCCATGCCGCACTCGACCAGGCGGCAGAGAAGATCGACAAGCAACTGCGCCGCTACAAGCGCCGCTTGTCCGACCATTCAGAGCAGAGCGCGCACGCCATCCGTGAGGAAGAGGCAGCCTATACCGTGTTCGCCGAGCCCGATGAGGCAGCCGAGGAAGTGACCGGCGATGCCCCGCTGGTGATTGCCGAAACCAGGGTCGACGTGCCCGAAACCACGGTCTCCAATGCCGTCATGATGCTCGACCTGCGCAACACCAATGCCCTGCTTTTCAAAAACGCTGGCACGGGTCGGCATAATATGGTTTACCGCCGAGGCGATGGTTCGATCGGATGGGTTGAACCTTCGTGACGCGTAGCGTAAAGGCGCGCTCGTTTTTCGTCAGGCGAGGGGGGGCAAAACGTCGGGAATTCCCGCCGCGTTGACCCCTGTCCGGCCTGTTCACGTATTTTATTGAGCAGATTGCCCGCCATGACCGCACTTTTCACCCTGCTACCAGAAGCTGTCGGCACGATTGCTGCAGACACGAAGCAAAGCATCCTCGACCGCCTCACCGAACGCTTCGCCGGAGTCTACGGGCTCGATCCGGTGCTGGTGCTCGAACGGCTTGAAGAGCGTGAGAAGCTCGGCAGTACGGGCTTTGGGCGCGGCGTCGCGATCCCGCACGCGCGGATTTCCGATCTTGGCCGCCCGGTTGCAGTCTTCCTGCGGCTCGATTCGCCGGTTGCCTTCGATGCCGCTGACGGGATGCCGGTCGATATGGTGTTCGGCTTGCTTTCACCCGAAGCGGCCGGTGCAGCGCACCTGCATGCGCTGGCCGCGATCAGCCGGATGATGCGCGACGACAAGTTGCATGCCGCATTGGGCGAGGCCACCAATGCCGAGGCACTTTATGCGCTACTCGCTAATGGCATCGATCGGGACGCGGCCTGATTACCCCGCCAGGCCTGGCGCAATGACCGCGCGTCTGCCGGCGCGGCTCGAAGTTTCGGCACTGGTCCGCGCCGTGAATGCCGCCGGGGGTTTCGCCGCAGTGGTTAACAAAGGTGAACCGGAAGCGGGCACTTTGCTGGTGATTTGCACGGAAAACGGCGCAAACCGGCGACTTTTCGAACGCATGCCGAGTATCGATGAAGACCGCGAATGGACCATGTCCCTAGCCGAAGATGCTGAAAATAAACAACTCTTTGACAATTACTTGGAGCGCCGCCGAAACCAGGATCCTGACCTGTGGATCATCGAACTGGACATCGCGAATGGTGAACGGTTCATCGGATTGCCGGGAACCAATGGTTGACTCTGTTGCACTGCACAATCAAAGGGCGCGCATCTTTTGACGCGTGGGCGGCGCGCCGGACATATCCGTCCGGTGGGCAAGCACGCAGACGGGGGGCAGCCGGCAGGGTTTCCGGTCTGGGGCACAGCATTCGCAATTAGCTCCAGCCAATTCTGCGTCAGGCGCGCCAACCGCCCAAGAATGACAATAAATGAGCAAGAAGCTCCACCGCGCCAGTGCAATTGCAGTGGCCGCAATGATTGGTACGATAGTATTCAGCGCCAACGGATCTGGCGCTTCCGCGCAGAATGTTGCAGCGGACCCGACCGTCCAGACGGCCGGACAGACTCTCATCCAGATTCCCCAGCAGCCCGGCGTGCAAACCACGCCGCAGGTGAGCGACACCGTCACTCCTGACGTCGATGCCTCGCCGCTCCGCGCCGCTTCGCTCATCGCGCTGGTGGCAGCACAGCCGCAGCCGGGGGATCTCTCACGCGAGCTCAACTGCCTCGCCGGGGCAATCTATTTCGAGGCCAAGAGCGAATCGCTCGCTGGCCAGCTGGCGGTTGGCCGGGTGATCGTCGCCCGTTCGAAGTCGGGCCGCTTCCCCAATTCGTACTGCGGCGTGGTTTTCCAACCTTCGCAGTTCTCGTTCGTGCGCGGCGGCGGCATGCCCGGCATCAGCAAGAGCTCGAAGCAGTGGAAGAACGCGGTTGCGGTGGCGCAGATCGCCCACGCCGGCACGTGGCGCAGCCCGGTTGAAGGCGCGCTTTATTTCCACGCCGCCTATGTCAGCCCCGGCTGGCACCTCAAGCGGGTTGGCCGGATCGAAAACCACGTATTTTATCGGTAGGTTCCGGGAGCTTCAAGACTTGAGCGGGGCGGACCGATGGTTCGCCCCGTTTGCGTTCAGGCTTCCCTAAACTCAAACCACACGGGCGCGTGATCGCTCGCTTTTTCGCGGGCGCGGTGATCCTTGTCGACGCCCGCAGCGACCAGACGGTCAGCCAGTTCGGGCGAAAGCAGCGCATGGTCGATGCGAAAGCCGTGATCGCGCTGCAACGCACCGGCCTGGTAATCCCAATAGGTCCAGATCCCGCCTTCGGGCTGCAACGTGCCGAGCGCATCGGTCCAGCCATCGGCCAGCAGCCGCGCATAGGCATCGCGCGATTCGGGCTGCATCAGCGCGTCGGCGGCCATCGCTGCGGGCGACCACACGTCGCTGTCGCGCGGGATCACGTTGTAGTCGCCGAGTACGATCGCAGGCACTTCCTCGGCCGAAATCGCCGCCATCCGGGTGCGCAATCGGTTCAACCAGCGCAATTTGTAGTCAAATTTGGGACCGGGCACCGGGTTGCCGTTGGGCAGGTAGATGCAGGCCACGCGCACGCCGTTCACATCGGCTTCAAGATAGCGTGAATGCTCGTCCTCAGGCTCGCCTTCCAGCCCGCGTTGGACCTCAACCGGGAGCGTTCCGTCCGCCAGGATTGCAACTCCGTTGAATCCCTTCTGGCCGTGCCAGATGGACTGGTAGCCAAGTGCTTCGAAATTCTTGGCCGGGAAGCCCTCGTCTTGCGTCTTGATTTCCTGCAGGCAGGCGACGGCCGGACGGGTTTCCTCAAGCCACTCGATCAGCCGCGGCAACCGCGCCTTGATACCGTTAATGTTGAAAGTGGCGATCTTCATCAGATCGAAAAGGACGAACCGCAGCCACAACCAGAGGCGGCCTGCGGATTCTCGACCTTGAACGCCGCTCCGCCCAGCGATTCGACATAGTCGACTGTCGAGCCGGCGATCAGGTCGAGGCTGACCGCGTCGACCAGCAGCCGGACACCGTCGCGTTCGATTACGAGGTCATCCGCTTCGGGCGCATCGGCCAGGCCGAATTTGTACTGAAAGCCCGAACAGCCGCCGCCTTCGACCGCGAGCCGCAATATGGCTGGTTTGCCCTGCTTGCTCGCGATCAGCGCAACGCGCGCCGCGGCAGACGGGCTTAAGGTCATGGCAGGAGCATTCATACGGCGGATGTAAGCGTTGCCACGGCGTGGCGCAACCTAGGCGCTCTGGATGTAGCTGCGCATCGCCTCGGCATCGGCTTCGATCCGTTCGATCCGGTATTTGACCAAGTCACCGATTGAAACGAAGCCGACCATCCGGCCACTTTGCACCACTGGCAAATGGCGGAAACGGCGGCGGGTCATAAGCTCCAAGGCATCCATCACCCCGGTGCCCGGTTCGACCGTGATTGCGGGCGCGGTCATAACCGCGCCAACGCTGCCATCAAGCATCTGCGGACCATGTTCGGCGAGCTGGCGAACCACATCGCGTTCGGAAAAAATTCCAACGATCTCACCATTTTCCAGCACCGGCACCGCGCCGATCCGGCGGCTGGCGAACAAGGCCACGGCCTCGCGCACCGAAGTGCCGGTTTCGCAGCTGACAGTTTCGGCGCCGCGTCCCTCGATCAATCGCGCAATCGTCATGTGGACTCTCCCGGTTGAAGCGATTCAGGCCGATGAGGATGCCACGATCGTCACCGCTTGGCGAATCAGCCGTCGTCGGGCGGCTCGCCAGCGCCCTCTGGCTCGGCTGGATAGAGGCGGTAGTCCTCAACCGGCACACCGCCGACCAGATGCTCATCGACGATTCGTTCGAGCACGGCTTCGGTGCACGAATGGTACCAGACCCCCTCGGGCCAGACCACCGCGATGGGTCCTGCAGCGCAGATCCGCAGGCAATCGGCCTTGGTCCGCGCGATCTGCTGCTCCAGCCCGCGTGCCTTGATTGTCTTCTTGAGGTATTTCCACGCCTGGGTGCCGGTGCTGCGCGAACAGCACTCGCCCTTTTCGCTCTCGGCGCAGATGAAGATGTGGCGGCGCACTTGTTCGCCCCCGGTCTTGGCGAAGGCCGCGCGCGCCTGGGCAAGGTCGCTGTTCTTGCTGCTCATCCCTTAAGGCTCCATTCGAGCAGCGCCGCCCGGGTATCGTCTGAAACCGGCGCCGGGCGATCGCTGGTGATCGCCACGATCACAGAACGCGCGAAAGCGATGACCGTGCCGTTCTGGACCAGCAGCTGCGCAATATCCCAGCTGCTCCGGCCGACTAGTTCAATCCCGCAGCAGGCCTCAACCGGATCGGGGAAGTGGCCTTGCGCGAGGTATTCCATCCCGACACTCGCCACCATCGCGCGGCGTTCACCGATCTTCACCTTCAGCCCCACCGCCTGGTTGAAGCGGACCCGCGCGTCTTCCATCATCGCCGCCAGCGCCACATTGTTGAGGTGCTGGTTGGGATCGACGTCGGCGAACCGAGTAGTCAACGTATGGCTGAACGGATAGCGCTCAGGTTTCAGCAGTCCGGGATCGGGCCGCGGCATCAGCTACCCGGCTTCAGGTGCTTGGCGAGCCAGGCGAAGACCGTCTGGTGCCACTGCAGCGAATCCTTCGGCTTCAGCACCCAGTGGTTCTCCTCGGGGAAAGCCAGCAGTTCGCTCGGCACCCCGCGCTGCTGCAGCGCGCTGAACGCGGCGAGGCCTTGGGTATAGGGGATGCGGAAGTCCTTCTCGCCGGTGATCACCAGCATCGGGGTCTGCCACTTGGCGACGAAGTTCACCGGGTTCCACTTCTCGTATTCGTCGGGCGCCTCGAAATAGGTCTTGCCGCCGTGTTCCCAGGTATCGAACCACAGCTCCTCGGTTTCGTAAGCCATGGCGCGGGCGTCGAACACGCCGTCGTGCTGGACCAGGCACTTGAACCGGTCTGCCCACTGGCCCTCGAACCAGTTCATCATATAGCCGCCATAGGATGCACCCAATGCGCAGGCGTTGCCGCCGTCAAGCTCAGGGTGCGCGGCGAGTGCGGCGGCAAGGCCGAGCTTCTGGTCCTCGAGCGGCTTGCCGCCCCAGTCGCGGTTGATGCTGTCGGTGAAGGCTTGGCCATAGCCGGTCGAGCCGTGGAAATCGACCGACACCACCGCATAGCCCTGGCTGGCAAAGACCCGCGGGTTCCAGCGGAACGACCAGCTATCGCCGAACGAACCCTGCGGCCCGCCGTGGACCATCAGCAGCACGGGCAGCTTGCCACTTGTTCCGGCAGGTTCGGTCACCTGGCCCCACACGGTATCGCCGCTAGCACCCTTGAAACTGAACCGGGTGGTGGTGACGGAGGTCAAGGCGGCAAGCTGCGCATCGTTGGCATGGCTGAGTGCGCGCGCCGGCTTGCCCTTGTCGGCCACGTAGACCTCGGCCGGATTGGCGACGCCATCGCGGGTAAAGACGAAACCGCCGTTCTTGAGCGGGATGACCGAGCCCATGTGCCCGTCGCTCATGCCCTTAGGCGCGAGCTTGAGGCGGGTAACCTTGCCGCTGGCCAGATCGATGCGGAACACCGGGTTGTCGAGCACGTCTTCGGCGGTGACGATCAGCGCCTTGCCGTCAGGGCTCCACGCCATCGAGCCGATCGAGCGGTCCCAGCCTTGCGTCAGTGCGCGGCGTTCACCGGTCTGCAGGTTTAGCAGCTGCACCACCAGCCGATCCGATTCGTAGCCCGGCCGCGCCATCGCGGTATAGGCGAGCCATTTGCCGTCGGGTGAGGGTACAGGCAGCGCATCTGTGGCCTTGTTGTCCGCAGTCAGATTGTGCGGCGCCGTGCCATCAAGCAGGCTGTGCCACACATCCACATTGGTCGAGCGCGGTTCGTTGCGATCCGCTTGGCGCGCGGCGAAATAAGCCCCCTTCGAATCGGCCGCCCAAGCAACATCCTCGCCCCCGCCAAACGGTTTGGTCGGGGTATCGCCGGTCAATGTTCCCGGCGGACCATCGAGCGCGGCTCCGTCGCCCGAAATCTTGCCTTGGCCATCGAGCCCGAAAGCGAAAGCCCGGCCGTAATTGCCTGGGGTTTCCCACGCATCCCAGTGGCGCACGAAGCCGGTGCCATCGGCGTAGTGGCGGCCCGTGCCCGGGCCCGGCTGGCTGGTGTCGCCGCTCTTGTCGCAGCCCAGCGTCGGGCAATCGCGCGCGACATCGCCCCAGACCAGCACCCGCTGGCCGCTGGGCGAAATGGAAAAGCCCGCAGTGTCGGTTTTGAAGCTGCTGGCCTGCACCGGCGCAGCGCCGGGCTGGGCGAGATCGATCACCCACAGCTGGTCACTGCCCGATTTGCCCGAGATGAAATACAGCCGCTTGCCGTCAGGGCTGAACGCCGGCGAAGTCTCGCTCGCATCGGCAAGATCGGCGATTCGCTCAGGCGTGCCGCCCTTGACCGGCACTCGCCACAGCCCGGTGGTGCGCTTGTAGCTCGCAGGGTCGGTATCGGTCTGCTGGAAGACGACCCAGGTCCCGTCTGGGGAAACCGCCGGTGAACCGACGCGCCCCAGCGTGACCAGGTCCTGCGGGGTCATCGCCCTCGGCTGGGCCTGCGCGGCAGCCGGGATTGCAATGAGGGCGAAAGCGAGCGCGCCGAGCGCGGCAGAGGTTCTATTCATGCGGCCAAAGCTAGCCGCAGGCCGCAACGCTTCCTAGCTTTTCTTGCCGACGATCCGCGCGATTTCGGCAGCGACCAGCTTTTCGACCAAGGCCGGTAGGTTCTTGTCGAGCCACATGGCGAGTTCGGGGCGCAGCAGGTCACGGACCATGCCTTCGAGCGAGGTTTCGCCTGAGCGGACGATCTGCGGCGCGGCAGGGGGCTGGGCCATCATCGCCAGCGCGGCGAGCGATTCGCTGATCGAGCTGACGGTTTCGGTGCCGACCAGGGCATCATCCCCGGCCTCGGCAGCTTGGGCATGGGCCGCGTCTTCCGCAGCCTCATCAGCTTCGACATAGAGGCCCATGCCGGCGAGATCGAGCACGTCCTCAACGACGGTAGGCGCGGGTTCATCGGCCACGCCGCGCTCCTCGCGCTCCCGCCGTTCCTCGGCCGCACCGGCGCGATTATCGCGCGCGATCACTTTCTTGATCGATTTGAGGATTTCCTCGACCGAAGGTTCACCAGCCTGGCGCATCGCCCTAACTCCAAGCTGTCCCGTGGCGGGACAGAATCATCAAGGGGTTACTGAACCGTCCTGTGCAGGTGTGTCAACGGTGCGCGTGGCTTCGGTGGTCGGCGCGGGATCGTTGCTCCAGTCCCAGATCTTGCCGCGAACCCGTTCGTAATTGACTTCGGGATCGTACAGCGCGCCGCCGTCGAGCCCTAGATCGCGGGCCTCGGCCTTGCCCATCGCGGCCAGCAGGTTGAACCCGGCGACATAGGCGTTGCGCCTGGCGGTGGCGAGCTGGACCTGCGCGCCAAGCAGTTCCTGTTCGGCGTTGAGGATGTCGAGGATCGTGCGGTTGCCGACGGTGTTTTCGGCGCGCACCCCTTCAAGGCTGAGCGCAGCGGCATCGACTGCGGTCTGCGACGAGCCGATCAGTGACTGCGCCGCCTGCCACTGGGCATAGGCCGAACGGACATTGGCCACGACCGCCCGCTCAACCCCGACTTCGGTTTCCATCGTTGCGTCTTCGCGCGCCTGCGCGGCGCGGCGCTGCGCTGCGGGCAAGCCGCCCTGGAAGATCGGGATCGATGCGCGCACCCCGGCCTGCGCGGTGGTCGACATCTGGGTAAACTGGCCGGGGACCGAGCCGCCCAAGGTCCCCAGAAAATCGGTGTAATCGCCGGCTACGAACAGGCTGACCTTGGGCAGCTTACCCGCACTAGCAACCCGCACATCGTAACCCGCCGCCTTCGAACGTTGCCGCGCGGCAAGCAGGTCGGGGTTGTGATCGAGCGCGACTACGACCGCTTCGCCGGCGCTGCCTGGCAGCGCGGCCAGAGGCGGCGGCGACCGTAGATCGATCGGAGCCTTGCCGACCACCTGGATATAGCGTTCGCGCGCGGCGATCAGGTTGGCCTCGGCACTACGCTGCTGGCCGCGCGCCAGCGCGAGTCGCGAATCCGATTGCGCAACGTCGGTCCGGGTCAGGTCGCCTATTTCGAACCGGTCCTTGCTTGCCTGGAGGTTGACCGAAAGCTGCTTGACGTTGGACTGGTTGAGTCGGACCACTTCCTGCGCGAGGATCACGTCCATATAGGCTGCGACGACCTGGGAAAACACACCGCTTTCAACCCCGCGCAAGTCGGCCTGGCCCGCGCCTACGCGGGTCTCGGCGGCATGCACCGAATTCTTGACTGCTCCGCCGCTGAAGATTGGCACTCCCAATTGGCTGCTGGCATCGAAGGCGCGGCTGGGCGAAGTGAACGAGTTCGCGCTGGTCTTGATGAATTCGGTATAGGTAACGGTGCCTGATAACGAGGGCAAACCCGCTGCCCGAGCGATCGGCACGTTTTCGTCGACCGCTCGCTGCTGCGCGCGGGCCGACTGCAGGGCCGGATTGGTTTGGTAGGCAAGAGCCAGCGCATCGCGCAGTTCGTCGGCCAGCGCCGGTCCGGCCACCAATGAGGCAGCCCCTGCAAACAACATGGCGCGCCCCAGACGCGAAACCGTGAACCTGGCCATCTAACTAGAAACTCCAACTCTTGGTGCGGGCGAATTCGCTCAGCACCGGTATTCCCACTTCCGCGAGTGGCAGCAGCTGCGTGGTGCCGCCCAGCTTGCGGCCACTGGCCAGCCGCGTCACTCCGCGCAGGACCAGCCCGGTCACGATCCGCCCGCCTTCGGCCAGCATTGCGGTGAGGGTGCCGGGCAGTTCTTCGCTGGCGCCGTCGATCAGGATCAGGTCGTACCCTTGTGCGCCGCGCTTAGCTTTGAGAACATCGGCGGCGTCCAGGCTATCGACCAACGCCCCCATTGCCTCGACCAAGGCCGGCAGGTAGCCGCTGCCCGCGGTCACCACGAGGACGCGCTCGCCAGGTTGCGGCAGCGCTTCGCTCAGCATCATGCCGTGAAACAGCGGTGCGGCCAGCGCGCGCGCGCCGCCCAGCTGGATAGCGCGATCGATGTAGGCGTGACCCCGGGCGGCGGCCGGCACATAGTCTTCGCGCGGCACCATGTTCATCGCTGCGAGCACGCGTTCGTGGTTGACCCCGCTCACCCGGAGCTGGCTGTCGATCATGGCGCGGCGCGGTGCGTTCAAGGTAGCGGATCCTGAAGTCGTGGCGGTCATTCGCTGTGGACCTTTGTGGGCGCTGTATTACACAACTAAAACAGCTAGGCAATCGCTTGCCTCATAACCGGTGGCTCAAGTCGCGCCAAGCGCTTTGACGGGCGGGCAAAGCTGCGCCTATGGGAACGGGAAACCGTGCTGCAAAAGGAGTCGGATCCGTGGCCGAGATGGTGACCATTCGCGAACAGGACCTGATCGAAAGCGTGGCTGACGCGCTGCAGTACATCAGCTATTACCACCCAATGGATTACATCCGCGCGCTGGGCGCGGCTTATGACGCCGAGCTGGGACCGGCAGCGAAGGATGCGATCGCGCAGATCCTGACCAACAGCCGGATGTGCGCCGAAGGCCACCGTCCGATTTGCCAGGACACCGGCATCGTGAACGTGCTGGTCGAATGGGGCCAGGAGTGCCGGTTCGAATCGACCCGCAGCTTGCAGGAGGTGATCGATGAGGGGGTGCGCAAAGCCTACCTCAA
>JAYUCG010000070.1:0-27856 GCA_043740455.1 Novosphingobium sp.
GCCGCGCGGCGGGTGCGGTTCATCGGCGACGCCCGGGAGCGGATTCGCGAGGATCATTTGCGCATTTTGCGTTACTTCCGGTTTCAGGCGAGGTTTGGCTCGCAGCCCGCTGATGTGGAAGCAGAACATGCCTGTTCTGATTTGGCGGCGACGCTCAAAGGACTGTCGCGCGAGCGGGTCGGCATGGAGATGATCAACCTGCTCGGCCTGCCTGATCCGGCGCCGACCGTGGCGCGAATGGCGGAGCTTGGGGTGTTAGAGCAAGTGCTGCCTGAGGCGGATGTGGCGACATTGGCGGTGCTGGTTTCACAGGAAGTTCGGCAAGGCGTTGCGCCCGATGCGATCCGGCGTTTGGCCGCCCTGCTCCCGCCCGATCCCGCGCTGGCCGAGCAGGTAGCAGCAAGGTTCCGTCTGTCGGGTGCGCAGAAAAAACGCCTAGGCTTGGCGGCGGCGAGAGAAATCCCCCCTCCTCGTCGGGGAGGGTCCGGGGGTGGGGGAGCGAGGCGAAAGCCGAGCGTCCACGCCGGCGTCGATCCCCCACCCCAACCCCTCCCCGCCGGGGAGGGGCTTTTGGAAGCCCGCGCCATCGCCTACCGGCTCGGCCGCACCGCCGCACTCGACCGCCTGCTCCTCACCGGCCAAAGCATAGCCCCGCTCGAAGACTGGGAGATCCCCGCCTTCCCCCTCAAAGGCGGCCAGATCGTCGCGCGCGGGGTCAAAGCCGGGCCAGAAGTGGCGCGAGTGTTGAAGGCGGTTGAGACGCGGTGGGTGAATGAGGGGTTTCCGGGCCAAGAGCGAGTCTGCGAATTGCTTGAGAACGAATTGCAAATTCGATGAACCGAAGAACAGCTTATAGGCTAATGGGCCTGTCCGTAATGCTCGTTGGATTGCCGCTTTATTGGGCTTTGTTCCAGCCCACGCAGCCGATTTCGCTGGCTGACGGAGCGTACCGAAGCAATTGTTGCGGAACAGTGTCACTAGAAAACGTCCGCATGATCATTCCGCATCACGAAGTCTCGTATGCTGTTGAGTACGACAAAGCTGTTAGCTACGTCCTGCCCAATCACTTGGTAGGAGTTGACGAAGGACATGTGTTCATAGACTTCGGAAGGGAAGGAACTAAGCTTCGCCTTGACGACACTCGTCCTCCACAGTCCATCGTTCTAAACAGCGACCCGGCTTATCCAGGCTACGAAGAGTTCCGTTTCTTTAGAATTTCAGAACAGAGCCCGTCCTAAAACCTATTATCCCGCGGAAACCCCGTCGGCGGCAGCCTCCCCGCAGCCCCGCGCGCAACCTTCCACATCACCGCATCCTTCTCGGTCCGTGTCCGCCCGCTCTCACCGCCCATCGTCCAGCTCAGCCCATCTTCCAGCCGCAGCGTGATCGCATCGGCCAGTCCGCCGTCGCGGTAGCGTTGCAGGGTTACGCCCTGACCCTTGGCCATCACCGGCATTTCCGACAGCGAGAAGATCACCAGCTTGCGGTTATCGCCAACCACCGCGATGTGATCGTGCTCGGCGGAGACTTCGCGCACAACGGTTAGCTTGACCCCGGGCTTGGTGGTCATCACGCCGCGGCCCTTGCGGGTCTCGGCAAGCAGTTCGTCGGCCTCGGCCACAAAGCCGCGACCGGCATTGCTGGCGAGCAGCAGTTGCGCCTTGGGGCGATAGACCATGACCGAGATAATCGCCGCATCGGCATCGATATCGAGCATCGTGCGGACCGGTTCGCCAAACCCGCGCGCGCCGGGCAGCTTGTCCGCGCCGAGCGTGTAGAACCGCCCGTTGTCGCAGGCGATCAGCAGCTTGTCGGTAGTCTGCGCGTGAAGCGCGAAGGCGTGTGCGTCGCCGTCCTTGTACTTGAAGTCCTTGTCGAGCGGTTCGTGGCCACTGGCTCCGCGGACCCAGCCCTTGGCCGAGAGGATCACCGTCATCGGGGCTTTCTCGATCATCGCGTCCATGTTGAATTCAACCGTCGGCGCAGCCTCGGCAATCGTGGTGCGGCGGCGGCCGAGCAAAGTGTCCTCGGCATATTCCTTGCGCAAGGTGGCAAGATCGCGCTTGATCCGGGTGCGCTGGCGGGCCGGGCTTTCGAGCAGCTTGTTCAGCTCGTCCTGCTCGCCCCGCAGCGTATCAAGCTCGCGCCGCAGTTCCATTTCCTCCAGCCGCCGCAATGACCGCAACCGCATGTTGAGGATCGCCTCGGCCTGGCGGTCATTCAGCGCGAACTCGGCCATCATCAGCACTTTGGGTTCATCCTCGGTGCGGATGATCTCGATGATCCGGTCGAGGTTGAGGAAGGCGATGATGTAGCCTTCGAGCAGTTCCAGCCGCGCCGCGATCTTGTCGAGCCGGTGCTGGCTACGGCGGATCAGGATGTCGACCTGGCTCCTGAGCCATTCCTGCAGCAGCAGCTTGAGATTGAGCACGCCCGGGGTGCGCGTTTCATCGAGCACGTTGAGGTTGAGCCCGAACCGGGTCTCAAGATCGGTCAGCTTGAACAGGCTCTGCTTGAGCAGTTCCGGGTCGACGTTGCGGCTTTTGGGCACGAACACCAGCCGGATCGCCTCGTCGCTCTCATCGCGGATATCTTCGAGGATCGGCAGCTTCTTGTCGGCAATCAGCTGGGCGACCTGCTCGATCAGCTTGCCCTTGGCCAGCATGTAGGGGATTTCGCTGATTACCAGCTGCCACTGCCCACCGGGCAGCTTTTCGATGCCGCTGTCTTCCCACGAGCCATCAGCCTCGCGCCCGGTCGAGAAGCGCCCGCGCACGCGGATTGCGCCGCGCCCGGTCTCATAAGCGTGGCTGATCGCGGCGGGGCTATCGACGACGACCCCGCCGGTGGCGAAGTCCGGCCCCTGGAACAGCTGCATCAGTTCGGCATGTTCGGCGGTGGGGTTATCGATCAGCAGCAGCGCAGCGTCGATCACCTCGGCGACGTTGTGACTGGGGATGTTGGTCGCCATGCCCACCGCGATCCCGCTCGATCCGTTGGCGAGCAGGTTGGGGAAAATCCCGGGAAAGATTTCGGGTTCTTCCTCCTCGCCGTTGTAAGTCGGGATGAAGTTGACTGTGCCTTCATCCAGCCCGGCCATCAGCTGGATCGCGGTCTTGGTCAGGCGGGCTTCGGTGTAGCGGTAGGCTGCGGCATTATCGCCGTCGATATTGCCGAAATTGCCCTGGCCCTCGACCAACGGATAGCGCAGCGAAAACGGCTGCGCCAATCGCACCATCGCATCGTAAACCGACTGATCGCCGTGCGGATGGTACTTGCCGATCACATCGCCGACGACGCGCGCTGACTTCTTGAACGCGTCGGTCGGGTTCAATTTCAACTGACGCATCGCCCACAGCAGGCGGCGGTGGACCGGCTTCAGCCCATCGCGCAGATCGGGCAGCGAGCGCGCGGTGATCGTGGAGAGCGCATAGATCAGGTAGCGTTCGGACAGCGCGCTATCGAACGGGGCATCGACGATGGCATCGAAGGGATCGGGTTCAGTCGTGTCGGTGGTCATTGTCCAAGCGCCCTAGCAACGGGGCGAGCAGCGCGGAAGGCCGGAACGGCTTTTTCCGCCGTTCGTTTGCAGCATGATCCCTAACCAAAACCGGAGTTTTACACCATGACCAAGCGTGTCCTCATCCTGGCCGCCGACGGCTTCGAACAATCCGAACTGATGGACCCCAAGGCCGCGCTTGAAGCGGCCGGGTTCGAGACGGTGGTCGCCAGCTCCAAGGGCGGCGAGATCAAGGGCTGGAAAGACAAGAACTGGGGCGAGAGTGTGCCGGTTGACGCCCTGATCGCCGACATGAACGCCGCCGACTTCGACGCGCTGCTGCTCCCCGGCGGACAGATGAACCCCGACATCCTGCGCATGGACGAAGCTGCAGTCGACCTGGTCGAGGACTTCAACGATGCGGGCAAACCGATCGCCGCGATCTGCCACGGTCCGTGGATGCTAGTCGAAGCCGATGTGGTCGATGGCCGCACCGTTACCTCGTGGCCGTCGGTGCGCACCGACCTCACCAATGCCGGCGCCAATGTGGTCGATCAGGAAGTGGCCATCGACGGCAACCTCATCACCAGCCGCAAGCCCGATGATATTCCGGCGTTCTCGAAAGCGCTGATCGACGCACTCGCCTGATCAAACACGACATGCGGCGGTGTTCAGCGCCGCCGCATGTCGTGGCTGTCGCCGGGGATCCACACTTCCAGGCCATCCAGGTCTGCGGTGAGTTCGATCTGACACGATAGCCGGCTGGTCGGACGGACCCCGGCGGCGAGGTCGAGCAGATCTTCCTCATCCTCGCTGGCTCGGGGGAACTTGCCGAACCACTCGCGCGCCACGATCACGTGGCAGGTCGAACAGGCCATTTGCCCCTCGCACGTGCCTTCCAATGGCATCCCTGCCGCCTGCCCGAGGCGGAGCAGGTTGTCGCCCACAGCGGCTTCGGAAGTGACGCGGAGGTCGTTTGCGGTGATGAAGGTGACTTTGACCATCAAACCCCCTGTGCCTTGGCGGCTTCTTCGATCGCGTGGCAGGCAATCTCGACCTCCTCAAGCGTGGTGTAGCGGCCAAAGCCGATGCGGATTGCATTGCGCGCTTCGTGAGGCTCAAGCCCGATCGCGCTCAGCACCCGGCTCGGCGCGCCGGTGCCGCTGCCGCAAGCTGATCCCGCTGAAATCGCCACATTGCGGCAATCGCTGAGCAGGCGCGGGAAGTTCAGGCCTTCAAGCCGCAGGTTGAGATTGCCGGGCCAGCGCGAGGTCTCGCTGCCGTTGAGCGCCCAGCGCGCCAGCATCGACCGAGCGAGTTCGGCCAGCCCGGAGAGATGCTGGAAATCGCCATCCATGCGCGCTTTCGCCAAAGCCGCCGCAGCGCCGAAGCCTGCGCAGAGCGACGGACTGAGTGTGCCCGAGCGCAGGCCGCCTTCCTGCCCGCCGCCTTCGATCCACGGCGCAATCTTCACCCCATCGCGTACCCACAACGCGCCAATGCCCTTGGGGCCGTAAAGCTTGTGCGCCGTGATCGCGATCAGGTCGGCTTGTTCGGGCGGCGCGAGCTTGCCTGCGCCCTGCACCGCATCGCACAGGAACAACGCGCCCATTTCGTGCGCACGCTCGGCCAAGCGATTAACCGGCTGGATCGTGCCAATCTCATTGTTGACCTGCATCACCGCGACCAGGCCGGTACCCTCGGCAATCTCCACCTCGGGATCGACCAGACCGGCGGCGCTGACCGGCAGTTCCTGCGTCGGCGCGCCGGTCGCCAGCGCCGCATTGACCACTGCGGAATGCTCGATCGCCGAATAGGCAATCGGACCTCGGTCTACCGCCCTGATCGCCTGATTGAGCGCCTCGGTCGCGCCGCTGGTGAAGATCACCCGGCCGCCCTTGGGGAGCAAGCCTGCAACTTGTTCGCGCGCCACCTCGACCGCCGCCGCCGCCGCGCGTCCGGCCTTGTGCATCGAATGCGGATTGGCAAAGCCCATCCCCTCTGGCCCGCCCAGCCACGGCAGCATCGCGTCGCGCGCTTCGGGCGCAAGCGGGGTGGTTGCCTGGTGATCAAGATAGATGAATTGAACGGCCATGTTCGCAATCGTTGCTTTTCGGGGCTTCGTTTCTATATAGCGCCTGCTTCCCGATCCTAGTCCAAAGCGGTCCGGCATCCGAGAATTCTCGGCAAGCCGCGCCATGGGCCAGCCAGAACAGGTCCTAAAGCCAATGCCATCAGTCATCTTTCCCGGTCCCGAAGGTCGCCTCGAAGGCCGTTTCCAGCCCGCTTCACGCCCGCGCGCGCCCGTCGCCATGATCCTGCACCCGCATCCGCAAGCCGGCGGCACGATGAACGAGCGCATCACCATGGCGCTCTACAAGACCTTTCAGGCGCGCGGATTTGCGACGCTTCGGTTCAATTTCCGTGGCGTGGGCCGCAGCCAAGGCAGCTTCGATAACGGGATCGGCGAGCTCAGCGATGCCGCCGCCGCGCTCGACTGGGTCCAGTCAATCCACCCCGAAGCCTCGACCACCTGGGTGGCGGGGGCGAGCTTTGGCGCGCTGATCGGGATGCAGTTGCTGATGCGCCGCCCGGAAATTCGCGGGTTCATATCGATTGCCCCGCCGGCCAATATGTACGATTTCAGCTTCCTCGCGCCGTGCCCGGCAAGCGGCATAATCATCCAGGGCGTGGCCGATACGGTGGTGACGCCCAATTCGGTCCAGAAGCTGGTCGACAAGTTGCGCACCCAGCGCCACATCACGATCCATCACGAAGAAATCCCCCGCGCGAACCACTTCTTCGAAAACGAGATGGGTGACCTGATGGGCTCGGTCGACAATTACCTCGACATGCGGCTCTCGCCCGATTGCCCGATCAGGTAATTATTTGAGTTCCTGCTGCACTGGGGCGGTGCCGTTTACCGACGGCACCGCCCAGATCGCCACGTTGGCCAACAGAACAATCGCCAGCACGAGCATCAGCCAGACCTGCTTCGAGGTCCCGCGCTGCCGCCACAGGTATACCGCGCCAAGCAGCATCACGATGGCGGTCAGCATCAGGATCGAAAGGACAGTTCCGCTGTCCATCAACGGGCCAGCTTGCCCGCCATGCCGATAATTTCATCAAGCGCGTTGGCGCCGCCGCTCGTCTGGCCGGCGCCGAGCAACGATCCCAGCACGCCGCCGAGCATCCCGCCCATGCCGCTGCTGGGCTGCGACGACTGTCCACCGCCAAGCACCGAACCCAGCACCGATCCCAGCATGCCGCCAAGCCCGCCGCCCTGTGCCTGGCCAGACTGCGAATTCGCACTGTGCGAAAGATAGCCTGCCACCAGCATCGCCAGGATCGGCAACATCTTTTTGAGCAGCGCCGGATCGATCCCGGTCTGGCTTGAAGCGTGCGTTGCCACGGTGCGGCTGACGTCCTTTGACCCGAAGATTTGGCCCAGCACGTCGTTGCCCTTGTCGACATCGGTCGGCTCAGGGCTCAGCACGTTACCGGCCAGCGCTGCACCGCCCAGCCCGCCGAGCATGCCGATCAGGCTGTCGAGCCCACCTTCGCCGCCGCCGGCATTATCGACATGCTTGCTGAATCCCCCGACAACTGCCGGGAGCAGCGCTGCGGCGCCCTGCTCGGCCAATTCGGGTGCAACACCGAGCTGGCTGGCGATGGCAGCAATCCCGCCAGATTGCTGGAGCATCGAAATGAGATCTGTAGCGGCCATGAATTTCCCTCCGGCGGCCAACACGGCCGTTCCGACCTCAGACTAACGATGCTTGTGGAGCTATGCCAGTGGCTTATCCGCCTGCTGATTGACAGCACGCCGCCCGCCCAGCAGTCTGCGGCGATGCACAGCCAGATCACCACCACTCGCCGCCAGACCCTGTCCATGCTCGGTGCGGGCGGTGCCGCGCTCGCGCTGAATGCATGCCAGCCCCGCGTTGCCGCCAATCCGGCGGCCAATGCCGATGCCTTCCTTGAAGGCGTGGCCTGGCAGCTGCTCGAACTACAGCCCGAAGGGGCGACCTCGCTCGGTGTCGATACCGGAGTCCACGCCGGGCTGCGCCGCGAACTGGGTGACCGCTCGGCAGCGGGTCAGGCCAGGCTTGCTGCCGCGCTGAAGGCCGCGCTGCGCGGGGCGAACGGTTTTGCGCTGGACGGCCTCGAACCTGCGACGCGAACCAGCCTGGCGGTGGTCAAGAGTGCCTTCTCGACCGCACTCGACGGGTTTGCACTTCCTTATGGCGATGTCGCGGTGGGAGGATGGCGCAACACCCCCTACACGGTGATCCAGAACGTCGGAGCTTATCTTGATACCCCGCGCTTCCTTGATAGCGATCATCCGGTGCGCGATGCGACCGATGCCGAGGCGTACCTCGCGCGCCTCGCCCAGTACCCCGCCCAGCTCGACGGCGAGACTGCGCGGATTGCGTCGGCGCGGCGGATGGGGATGATCCCACCTGCGATCCTGCTCGACAAGACGATCCGCCAGCTTGGCATCGCGCTCGCCGATGCGCGCGGCGGCGGCGATCTGGTTGGATCGCTGGTCAAGCGCACCGCCTCCATCCCCGGCGATTGGGATCGGCGCGGCCGCGCTTTGGCAACCGGTCCGGTGACCAAATCGCTCGAACGCCAGTTGGCCGAAGTCACCGCGCAGCGCGCGCTGGCCGAGGACGCCGATGGTTCGACCCCCGGCCTGTGGGCCCGCCCGCATGGCGATGAGTGGTACACCTGGGCCCTGCGCGCCAGCACCACCACTCGGCGCACGCCTGATGAGGTTCACGCGCTGGGCATGGCTGCGCTAAAAGAACTCCACGCCCGGATGGACCCGATCCTGCGCAAGCTGGGCTTCACCAGCGGCACCGTCGGCGAGCGGATGACCGCGCTGGGCAAAGACCCGCGCTTCAAGTTTAGCAATGACGACAAAGGCCGTGCCGAAATCATCGCGCTAATGCAGGACAAGATCGCCTTCATCCGCACCAAGCTGCCGCTCGCGTTCAGCACGCTGGTCAAGGGCAACCTCGAAATCCGCCGCCTGCCGCCCGCCGAAGAAGCCGGCGCTCCGGGGGCCTATGGCGGGGCCGGGTCAAAGGATGGCTCAATCCCCGGCAAGATCTGGCTCAACCTCGGCGATACCGACCGGCACAGCCGCTATTCACTGCCCACGCTGGCGTTCCACGAGGGGATTCCGGGCCATGTCTGGCAGGGCGAATATGCCAACCAGTTGCCGCTGATCCGCTCGATCCTGGCGTTCAATGCCTATTCCGAAGGCTGGGCGCTCTATGCCGAGACCCTCGGCGATGAACTCGGTGCTTACGACGGCGATCCGGTCGGCCAGCTCGGCTACCTTCAGTCGATCGCTTTCCGGGCCTGCCGCATGGTGGTCGATACCGGGCTGCACGCCAAGCGCTGGAGCCGGGACAAGGCAATCACGTGGTTCTCGGAGACCAACGGCTCAGGCCTCGCCGAAGTCACGCCAGAAGTGGACCGCTATTGCTCATGGCCGGGGCAGGCCTGCGGCTACAAGATGGGCCATAGCGAAATCCTCGCTCAGCGCGAACGGGCCAAGGCTGCGCTCGGCGCGGCCTATGACTTGCGCGATTTCGATCAGGCGGTGGTCGAAGGCGGAAATGTTCCGCTCGATGTGCTGAGTGACAATATTACGCGCTATATTGCTGGAAAATCTGGAAACCTGATCGCGCAATAACCCCTTCAACTACCGTTCAGAAGTACTAGGCCAGTACCCAATCGGGAACGCGGCACGGGATCTTCGAGTCGTGCCAATTGGAGGAATAATTTCATGTCGATTTTCAGCTCGATCAAGGATGCCATCTTCGGCCACAAAGCCGCAGCCGCAACCCCGCCCGCCGACGCCCCGGCAATCCCGATGACCGAAGCCGCGCCTGCTCCGGTCGCTGCTGACCCGATCGATGTCGCCGCCTCGCTCGGCGCGATGCAGGGCGCTGACGGCCTCAACTGGCGCACCTCGGTGGTCGATCTGATGAAGCTGGTCGGCATCGACGCGTCGTACGATAACCGCAAGTCGCTCGCACATGAACTCGGCAATGCTGACTATGCGGGCTCGGCCGAAGACAACATCGCGCTCCAGAAGCAGGTGATGAAGGCGCTGGCCGACAATGGCGGCATGGTCCCGGCGGAACTGCTCGACTGAGCACAGCGCCCAAACATACAAAAAGGGCCGTAACGCACCTAGCGTCACGGCCCTTTTTGTATTTGCGGCTGAAGGCTACTTCTTGCCGAACAACCCAGCGGCCATGCCGGCAAGATCGTTGAGCGGGTTGCCGTCGCCGTCCTTGTCGAGGCTACCGAGCAGGCCCGAGGCCATCGGGCTGTCCTTGAGCATCTGGGCGTACTGGCCCAGCGAACCCGCGCCGCCGATCTGTTCCACGATCTGGTTCAGCACCCCGGTGTCGAGCCCGGTTTTGGCGGCGGCAGCCTCGATCGTATCACCGGGTTCCTCGTGGCTCTGGCCAAGCGCAGCGATCGCCTTTTCGGCCATGTCGGGCGAAATGCCGAGCTTGCTGGCAAGGTTGCCGACGTCGGCATGCTCGCTGACCTGGCCCATGATGCTGTCGAAAATACCCATGCTATGAAACTCCTGAGTGCGGAAAGCGCTAATCTAAGCCCCGCAGCGGGGCGTGGGAAGTTAAATCGGGGCAATATCGGGCGGGACCCACTCGCGCCGAGCTGCCACCGAAAATAATGCTTCACGCGAATAATGCTTCAATGGCCAGTTCCGTTCCGCGAGCTGACTCGTGAGCAAGGCATTGACCGCGCCGAGCAGTTCCGCCGGGCGCGCGCCACCGAGGAAGTGCCGCACCCCGCGGATGTAGAGCTGGGTCAGCGTCTCATGATAGCCCTGGGTATCGTCATTCACCCCGCCGACCGCTTCGTTGTAACTGCGGATGATAGCGGGGAGCTCTGCTTCGGGATGAATGTCAGGCCGTTCCATCAGTAACCAAGTGCAGGCGGCCAAATGCGCTTCGTGCGTCCACTCGGCCTTGGGCAAGTTGCGCGCAAGGAGGCCCTCCCCCACATGGCGGACGGCCTCTGCGCTGGCAAAGGGGCGGGCCGAAAACTCAGGCATTGGAACAACTCCGGGTTTTATGTCTCCCGGAGCGTAATCCGGGCTTTCAGGCGGCCTTGGGAGCCGATTGCCGTACGCCTTCATCGACGTAGGCATCGAACTGGGCGAAGTTCTCGACGAACTTGCTGACCAGTTCTTGCGCCGTTTGGTCGTAGGCTTGCTGGTCCGCCCAGGCCGCGCGCGGATCGAGCAACTTGCTGTCGACCCCCGGCACCGCCACCGGAACTTCGAAACCGAAGTTCGGGTCCTTGCGGAATTCGGCATCGTTCAGGCTGCCGTCGAGCGCGGCGTTGAGCAGCGCGCGGGTCGCCTTGATCGGCATGCGGCTGATGCCGGGATCGGTTGCCCGCCCGCCGGACCAGCCGGTGTTGACCAGCCAGCACTCTGCCCCGCCTTCGGCAATTCGCTTTTTCAGGAGGTTGCCATAAACGCTGGGATGGCGCGGCATGAAGGCAGCGCCGAAGCAGGTGCTGAAGGTCGCCTGCGGTTCGGTCACGCCGATTTCGGTCCCGGCCACCTTGGCGGTGTAGCCCGACAGGAAGTGATACATCGCTTGATCGGGGGTTAGCCGTGCAATCGGGGGCAGCACGCCGAAGGCATCGGCGGTGAGGAAGATGATGTTCGACGGCGGGGGCCCAAGGTTTTCCGCGCTGGTGTTCGGGATGAACTCGATCGGATAGGCGCCGCGGGTGTTCTCGGTCTTGCTGGCATCGGTGAAGTCGAGCTCGCGCGTGTCCTCGTCGATCGTCACGTTTTCGAGGATCGTGCCGAACATCTTGGTGGTCGCGTAAATTTCCGGCTCGCCCTCGGCCGAGAGATTGATCATCTTGGCGTAACAGCCGCCTTCGAAGTTGAAGACCGACTGGTCCGACCAGCCGTGCTCGTCGTCGCCGATCAGCGTGCGGCTGGCGTCGGCCGAAAGCGTGGTCTTGCCGGTGCCCGAAAGGCCGAAGAAGATCGCGCTGGTGCCGTCGGCACCGATGTTGGCGCTGCAGTGCATCGGCATCACGCCCTGCGCCGGGAGCAGGAAGTTGAGGAGGCCAAACACGCCTTTCTTCATCTCGCCCGAATATTCGGTGTTGCCGATCAGGATCAGCTTCTCGGTGAAGTTGACTGCAATCACCGTATCGCTGCGGCAGCCGTGGCGCTCCGGATTGGACTTGAAGCTGGGCAGGTTGATGATCGTGTATTCGGGCGCGAAGCTGGCGAGCTCTTCAGCAGTCGGCCGCACCAGCAAAGTGCGAACGAACAGGCTGTGCCACGCCATCTCGGTAATCACGCGTACGTTGACGCGATATTCGGGCTGGCTGCCACCAAACAGGTCGGCGACGTAGAGCTCGTTATGGTCTTTCACTGCAGCGAGGAAATCGGCCTTCAAGTTAGCCCAGTGCTCAACCGTCATCGGCTGGTTGATCGGGCCCCAGTTGATCGGCTCTTCAGTTACCGCATCGCGGACAACGAACTTGTCCTTTACGCTGCGTCCGGTGAACTTGCCGGTATCGACCAGCAGTGCGCCATCCTTGGTCAGCTTGCCTTCGCCCCGCTTCAGCGCATGCTCGACGAGCGGCGCGGTGCCCAGATTGGCGAACACCGCCGCTGAAGTATCGATGCCCTGTGCGGCGAGCGAATGGGTGAGCGAAGCGGTCAAAGCAATCTCCGTCAGTATGAACTTGCCACGCCTGAGCGCAGCCAGCCTGTCCCCGCATACGAATGCGCCGGACGTCTTCGGCGCGCATAGTCGCTACGGGTGATTCCGTCAAATATGCTCGCGCGCAATGTTTTCTATTGTTAAATCAACATAATAGTTAGCAAGTCAGGCAAGATTGCGCTGTCTGGCGTTCCGGGGTAACCCGTTCATCCCGACAGTCAGTCAGCAGAACGCCAACCACAGCACCCATGACCGACAGTCCGCCCACAGCTCCATCTTCGCCCGCGCCGCAAGTCATTGCGCTGGTTGACGACGACCGCAACATCCTGACTACGGTTTCGATCGGGCTGCAGGCGGAAGGTTTTATCACCCGGGTCTATTCCGACGGGGTGGTGGCACTGAAGGCCTTGCTGGACAACCCGCCTGACCTGGCAGTGTGCGATATCAAGATGCCGAGCATGGACGGGCTGCAGCTGCTGCAAAAGCTGCGCGAGAAGAGCGCATTGCCGGTCATCTTCCTGACCAGCAAGGATGAGGAACCGGACGAGGCGCTGGGCCTGGCGCTGGGGGCAGACGACTATATCACCAAGCCGTTCAGCCAGCGCCTGCTCGTCGCCCGCATTCGAGCGATCCTGCGCCGCAGCGAGCTATCGCGCAGCGACGCGGTAGCCGAGACCGAAGAAGCCCCGGCCGACCGCCTGGCCCGCGGCCGGCTCGAAATGGATCCCGCGCGGCACCAGGTCACCTGGCAGGACCAGCCAGTTTCGCTGACCGTAACCGAGTTCCTGTTGCTTGAAGCGCTCGCGCTGCGCCCCGGCGTGATCAAGAACCGCAATCAATTGATGGACGCGGCCTATTCGGACGACGTTTTCGTCGACGACCGCACCATCGACAGCCACATCAAACGCCTGCGCCGCAAGTTCAGAGCGGTCGACCCGCAATTCTCGGCCATCGAAACGCTTTACGGCGCCGGCTATTCGTTCACCGATGCCTGACAGCGAGCAACTGCCGGTCCGCCAACGGCGGCTTTACTGGACGCGGCGGACTTCGCTCACGGCCCGGATCCTCGCGGTCAACATCATCGCGCTGGGGCTAATGGCGGGCAGCCTGTTCTACCTCGATTCCTACCGCAAGCAGCTGGTCGGTGAACGGTTCAAACTGGCCACCGCCGAAGCGCAGATTGCCGCCGCTGGCCTCGCTGCCGTCACGCCGCAAGATCGCGCGGCAATCCTTGGGCAAATCGGGACCGATCAGCGCTTGCGCCTGCGGCTGTACGAACCCGACGGCAAACTGCTGCTCGACAGCTTCCAGGTGGCCGGGCCAAGTTTTGTGCTCAACGATCCTTCGGACGATCCCTGGTACCTCAACATGGCGCGGCAGCTCGACCGTTCGATGAACTGGGTCCTCGGGTCGCAGCCGATCCCGTATTACCGTGAACCCGCTGTGGATGCCGCGACCAATTGGCCCGAACTGGCCGATGCCAGCCGCGCGCACGAGACGATCGTCATGGAGCGCGCGGCGCCAGATGAGAGCCCGGTGATCACCGCCGCCACACCAGTAGGCAACACCGGGCAACTGCTGCTGACCACCCGCAACGCCCCCGACATCACCCAGTCGGTGCGCGATGCCCGCCAGACACTGGCGATCGTCCTGGCAGTGACCTTTCTCATATCGATCCAGCTTTCGCTGTTTCTCGCGCGCACGATCGTCAAGCCGCTCCGCGCGCTGGTCCGCGCCGCGGTCCGCGTCCGGCTGGGCCGTGACCGTGCAGTCGAGGTTCCGCGTCTGCCGGACCGGCGCGACGAGATCGGCCTGCTTGCCCGCGCGCTGTCCGATATGACTGGCGCGCTGCGCAGCCGCATCGACGCGGTCGAAACCTTTGCCGCAGATGTTGCGCACGAGATCAAGAACCCGCTCGCCAGCTTGCGCAGTGCGCTCGAGAGCCTCGACAAGGTCAAGGACGAGTCATTGCGCGACGAATTGACCAAAATCGCCGCGCACGATGTCCAGCGGATCGACCGGCTCGTGACCGATATTGCAGAGGCCAGCCGGATTGACGCCGAGCTCAGCCGAACCCAGTTCGACGAGATCGACCTCATGACGCTGGCTGAAGCGCTCGTCAGGGCCCGGGCCGAGCGCGGCGATGCGGGACCCTGCGAGGTGCGGGTCGAGCCGCAGGATGCCGGACCGTGGATCGTGCCGGGCGATGCTGCGCGGCTGGAACGCGTGCTGGTAAACCTGCTCGACAATGCATGCTCATTCTCACCGCCCGGCGGCTCCGTCGTCATGGCGGTGACGCGGCATCCCGAGCATGTCGAACTGACTGTGACCGATGACGGCCCGGGTATCCCGTCCGAAGTCCGCGAAAAGATCTTTGACCGGTTCCACTCGCTGCGGCCCGAGAGCGAGCAATTCGGCAACCATTCGGGACTAGGCTTGGCCATAGCGCGGACAATTGCCGTGGCCCACGACGGTTCGCTCAACGCGATCGACCGGCCCGATGGCAAGTCCGGTGCTTGCCTGGTGCTTGAGTTGCCGACTATCGAAGAGGACGATGGATGACCTCCGCGCTGGTTCAGGCAAGCTGCGTCGCGATCGAAGGCCGCGCGCTGCTGATCGAGGGAGCGCCCAGATCGGGCAAGTCGAACCTTGCCTTGGCGCTGATCGATCGCGGCGCGGTCCTGATCGGCGACGATGGCGTGCAGCTGGAGGCGAAGGATGGTCGGCTTTACGCATCCCCTCCGCCGAATATTGCCGGACTGCTCGAAGTGCGAAATCTGGGGCTGCTTACTTTTCCGATCACCGCGCATGTTCATGTCGCACTGGCCGTGCGCCTCGATGCCGCAGCAGAGCGCTTCATCGATTCTCCGGACACGATAGTGTTGTGCAGCGTGAATCTGCCGCTGATCCGGCTGTGGCCCGATACGCCGCTGCTTGCGGTAAAGGCTGAACTGGCACTTCGTACATACGGATTGAGCTGACCGAGCCCGGTTTGGGGGACAGCGCATTGGCGCGCTCTTCACATTGCGCTCATCCAGCGCCATCTATGGCACACCCAAATGGCAGATTCTTCAGTCTCGGCTCCGCAACGCCTCCTACTTGTCACCGGTCTACTCGGTGCGGGCAAGACGACTGCACTCAAGGTGCTCGAAGATCTCGGCTGGGAAGTGATCGACAATTTCCCGGTTCGGCTGCTCGGCCGCCTGATCGATAGCGCCGACGCGCCGGCAGCGGACACGCCGCTCGCCATCGGTTTCGATTCGCGGACCCGCGGCTTCGATCCCAACAAGGTCATAGCGCTGGTCAAGAAGCTGGCCGACCGTCCCGACCTTGAGATCACCACGTTGTTCCTCGACTGCGCCGGGAGCGAGCTCGAGCGACGCTACAACGAAACGCGCCGCCGCCATCCGCTGGCGCAGGATCTGCCGGCCGCAAGCGGGATATCGGCCGAGCGCGAAGTGATGGAACCGCTGCGGCGCTGGGCGGATCTGGTCATCTCGACCACCCAGTTCACCAGCAACGACCTGCAGCAGGCGATCCGCGAACGCTTTGGCGAAAGCTCCGCACATGGCATGACCGTATCGGTCAGCAGCTTCGGTTTTGCCCGCGGGATGCCGCCGATTGCCGACCTGGTGTTCGACATGCGCTTCCTCGACAATCCGCACTGGGACCCGGCGTTGCGCCCGCAGACCGGGCAGGATGCAGCGGTGGCGAACCATATTCGCCAGGACCCGGCGTGGCACGAAGCCTTTGCCCGGATCCGCGATCTCGTGCTGCTGCTGCTGCCGCGCTACCAGGCGCAGGGCAAGGCTTACGTAAACATCGCCTTTGGCTGCACCGGCGGGCGGCATCGTTCGGTCTTTGCCGCAGAGCAGCTGGCCGCGGCGCTGACCGACGCAGGCTATAATCCCGGCGTCCTCCACCGCAACCTGTCAGCCCGAGCCGCCGATCTGATCGAGGGCCGGCCCGACCCAGCCCACGGAAGGGATTGACCGCGATGCCCGCAGTCGTCATGGCCCGGCGCCACCGCCAAACGCGAGTCGCCTGCCTGCGGGGATGGAGCAATATCCTGACATGATCGGCCTGATCCTGGTTACGCACGGTAAGCTGGCGGACGAATTCGTCGCCGCGATGACTCACGTTGTGGGCAAGCAGGAAGCCGTGGTCGCGATCAGCATCGGCCCTGAGGACAACATGGAGCAGCGCCGCGCCGATATCGGCCGCGCGGTAGAGCGGGTCGACAGCGGCGCCGGCGTGATCATCCTGACTGACCTGTTCGGCGGCACGCCTTCGAACCTCGCGATCTCGCTGATGCAGAGGGACAAGGTCGAGGTTATCGCCGGGATCAATCTGCCGATGCTGATCCGTCTCGCCAAGGCGCGCGGCTCGATGCCGCTGGGCGAAGCGGTAATCGCCGCGCGTGATGCCGGGCGCAATTACATCACGATCGCATCGGAATTCCTGGGCCAGGACGCCTGACACGAATGCATATTTGGGGGTGCAATGAGCGAACACCGGGAAACTGTCGAAATCGTCAACAACCGGGGCCTGCACGCACGTGCCAGCGCCAAGTTCGTCAATGCGGTCGCCAAGCTCGGCGACGGCCTTCGGGTGAGGGTTGAAAAAGATGGCAACGACGCCGAAGGTGCTTCGATCCTCGGCCTGATGATGCTGGGTGCGGCCAAGGGCGATACCGTCGATATCATCGTTGAAGGTGATGGCGCGGATTTGGCGCTGCTCAAGCTGGTCGGCCTGGTCAAGGACGGCTTCGGCGAGGACTGATGTCCCAGCGCCGCACAATCACCGGATTTTCGAACCCCACGGTCAAATTCCTGCGCAGCTTGCGTGAAAAAAAGCACCGCAAGGCTTCTGGCAAGTTCCTTGCTGAAGGACTGCGCCTGCTGACCGATGCACGGACAAGCGGGCGGTTGCCGGAAGTGCTGGTCATGGCCACGGGCCGCGAAGCCCATCCGTTGCTAGGCGCGCTTGAAGCCGAGGTGCTCGCCGCCGGCGGCGAGGTGCTGGAAATGGGCCCCGACTTGCTGACCAAGGTAACCGGCAAGGATAATCCGCAGGCCGTTGCCGGAGTGTTCGCCGAATTTGATACCTCGCTCGCGGCGCTCGACCGGAGCATCGCCAAGATCTGGTTGGTCGCGCAGGCGCTGCGCGATCCGGGCAACCTTGGCACGATGCTGCGAACCGGCGATGCGGTTGGCGCGGGCGGGCTGATCCTGATCGATGACTGCACGGATCCATTCTCGGTCGAGGCCGTGCGCGCCAGCATGGGTGCTGTGTTCACCCAGACGATTGCCCAGGCGCGGTGGGAAGAGTTCCTGCCGTGGCTGCGGAGTGGTCCGGGTCAGCTGGTGGCAGCAAGCCTGCGAGATGCGTTTCCGTACCGCGCCGCACCCTATGCCGCACCGTGTTTCCTGCTGGTGGGCAACGAATCGCGCGGTCTGCCTGAGGGTTACGAGGCGGCCTGCGATATGCGCGTGACCATGCCGATGAAGGGCCGCGCTGACAGCCTCAACGCCGCGGTCGCGGGCGCTGTACTGGCCTATGAGGCGCTCGCCGCGCTGGATTAGGGCCGTTCAGGCAGCAATCAGGTGGAGCATGGCAGGTTGCCCGTCATCACCAAACGCAACGCTTTGATCGCACTCGGCTCGGTTGCCATGCCGCTGCTCGCCGCCTGTACCACCGCTGGCGCAGCCCCGGCCCCGATCACGGGGACGACCTGGTCGTTCGTCAGCATCGACGGCCAGAAACCGGTATCGAGCAAGGCCGCGATCACCATCCAGGCGGATTCGCTGTCGGCCAGTGCAGGCTGCAACGGCATGGGCAGCAATCTGACGATCACCCCTGACCGCCTGATGGTCGGGCCGGTTATCTCGACCCAGATGTTCTGCGACGGGGTGATGGAGCAGGAGCGCGCAGTGGACAAATTGCTCGGCGCATCCCCGCAATACAAGGTTGCCGGTGACACGCTGACCCTTACCGCGCCGGGGCATTCGGCCAAGCTGGTGCGCAAACGCTAGGCGTTATTCGGCGGCCTCGATGTCGTCTGCATTGTCCTGCAGCAGCAGCGCTTCAGTATCCGCCGCAGTGTATCGTGGCATGCTCTCAACTAACGGAACATCCTCGATTTCGCCTTTGCCGATTGCCACGCCACGATCCTTCAACCGTCGGCCGGAGGTCAACACGTTGCGCTCAAAACTGCCGACGAAATCGTTATATTTGCGAACCGCGCGATCAAGGTTGGCTCCAACTCCCTTGAGATGATCGGCAGCAACCCGAAGACGCTCATGCAATTCCGTACCGGCCTTGCCGATCTCGATCGCCTCACGCGCGAGTTGGTCCTGCTGCCAGACCATTGCAACGGTACGGGCAATTGCCACCAGGTTGGTTGGAGTGGCAAGCAAGACTTTGTTGTGGAATGCAAAATCCCACAGATCAGGATCGCTTTCAAGCGCGGCGGCGACGAAATGTTCGCCCGGCACAAACATCACCACATAGTCTGGAGCCTCGTCGAACTGGCTCTGGTAACTCTTCGCGCCGAGCGTCTGGACGTGGCCGCGCATCGAGCGCGCGTGGAGATCGAGGTTGCGCTTGCGGGTCTCATCATCGCCCGCTTCGAACGCTGCCTGGTAGTGATTGAGCGAGACCTTGGCGTCGATCACCAGCATCTTCTGACCCGGGATCCGCACGATCGCATCAGGGCGCAGGCGGCCATCCTCGGTATCGAGTGAATGTTCGAGATTGAAATCGGTATGCTGCGACAAGCCGCATTGTTCGAGCACGTTCTGCAACGCGCGTTCGCCCCAGCGGCCGCGCGCTTTGGGCGCATTGGTGAGTGAATTGCCGAGCCGGGCTGCCTCGCGCCGGACCTCTTCCTGGCCCTTGCGCACCTCCTCGATCACCCCGGCGAGCTGGCTGAACCCTTCGACCCGCTGCTTTTCGAGCGTGGTGACCTGTTCCTCGTAAGCCTTGAGCCGCTGGTCGACCGGAGCGAGCAGCGCCTTCAGCCGTTCAGCGCTCTTTTCCTCGGACTGGGTCATTCGTTCCTGCGCGCGGTTCAGCAGAGTTTCCTGCGCCTGTGCCAGGATCTTCGCGCCAGCAGCCTGAAACTCAGCCTTGAGGCTCTCCTGCGCCACCAGCAGCCCGGCCTTCTGCTCATCGAAGTTCGCGGCGTTGGCTTTCAGAGTTGCCAGTGCGATCTGCGCTTCGCCCAGTTCGGAGATCGCCTTGCGAAACTGCGCACCGCTTTCGCGCGTTTCCGTCTCGCTCGCAGCAAGCCGATTGCGCAATTCGGCCGCCGGGCGCGAACCCAGCAGCCAGCCGAGCGCGATGCCGCCCGCCAACGCCACAATGATCACGACAAGGGAAAGTAGGCTACCGCTCATCAGCGCAGGCTAACCGGAACGGAGCAAGAACGCCAGCGCTTTTGCGCGCGGCATCTGCTCAAGCCGCCTTGCGCAGCTTTTCCAGCTTCTTGAGCGCCATCTGCCGCTTCAGGCGGCTGAGATGGTCGATGAACAGGATGCCTTCGAGATGATCCATCTCGTGCTGCAGACAGGTCGCCAGCAGGCCGTCGATCGCTTCCTCGTGGACCTTGCCGTCAAGATCCTGCCAGCGCGCGCGAATCTGCGCAGGGCGTTCGACGTCGGCGTAGATTTCGGGGACCGATAGGCAGCCCTCGGAATAGACCGCGTGTTCCTCGGAAGGATCGAGGATCTCGGGGTTGATGAACACCCGCGGCTCTTTTTTGAGCGGCTGGTGCGAGTGGCTGTGCCCGCCGTGTGCCGTGCATTCCTCAGGCGCCGCGTCCTCGTCCTCGGGCTGAAGATCGATCGTCAGCACGCGCAGCGGCACGCCGACCTGCACTGCAGCAAGGCCGATGCCGGGGGCTTCGTACATCGCCTCGAACATGTCGGCGACCAGGTCCCGCAGTTCGTCGTTGAACTCGGTTACGGGCGCGGAGATCTGCTTAAGGCGCGGATCGGGAACTTCGAGGATTTCGCGTAAGGCCATAAAGGGCCAGATAGTGGCGTTGCGCCGAAATCTCAACCCATCGGACGCCGCGCGCGCAAAGCTTGCGCCAAAGTGCCTTCGTCGAGGTAGTCGAGCTCGCCGCCGACCGGCAAGCCATGCGCCAGCTGGGTCAGCCGCACCGGATAGTTCTCCAGCCGCTCGGCGATGTAATGCGCGGTTGTCTGTCCTTCGAGCGTGGCGTTCATGGCGAGGACCACCTCGTCGATCCCGCCTTGGCTGACGCGCTCGATCAGCTTGCCGATGGTGAGGTCTTCTGGCCGCACCCCGTCGAGCGCCGAAAGCCGCCCGCCGAGCACGTGATAACGTCCGGCGAACAGCCGCGAACGGTCGAGCGCCCAGAGGTCGGCGACATCCTCGACAACGCACAGCGAGCGCTGGTCGCGGCGCGGATCGGTGCAAATGCCGCAGGGGTCGGACGTATCGACATTGCCGCAGGTCTGGCATTCGACCAGCCCCTCGCGCACCGCACCCAGCGCTTCGAGCAGCTGCACCAGCGCGCCTTCACGCCGCTTGATCAGCCACAGCACCGCCCGCCGCGCCGAGCGGGGGCCAAGCCCGGGCAGGCGGGCCAAGGCGGCGGTGAGTGTTTCGATCTCTTGCGATGCCATCGCGCCCCAGATAGGGCCATGACCTGCGAAAGGCAAAGCCACCGATGCGTGTAGTGTTCATGGGAACCCCGACTTTCGCCGTGCCGGCGCTGACGGCGCTGGTCGAGGCGGGGCATGAGGTTGTGGCCGCCTATACTCAGCCGCCCCGCCCGGCGGGCCGGGGCAAGCAGTTGATGCCCTCCCCCGTGCAGCGCGAGGCCGAGCGGCTGGGGATCGAAATACGCAGCCCCCGCACCCTGCGCGATCTTGAGGCGCTGGCTGACTTTACGGCGCTGGAGGCGGACCTCGCGGTGGTCGCCGCCTATGGCCTGATCCTGCCGCAGCCGGTGCTCGATGCGCCGAAGAGAGGCTGCTTCAACATCCACGCCTCGCTGCTGCCGCGCTGGCGCGGGGCCGCGCCGATCCACCGGGCGATCCTGGCGGGCGATCCGGTGACCGGCGTGACGATCATGCAGATGGAGGTCGGGCTCGACACCGGTCCGATGCTGGCCGTGGCGCGCACCCCGGTCGAGGACAAGACCAGCGGTGTGCTCACCGTCGAACTCGCCGAACTGGGCGCGCGGCTGCTGGTCGAGGTGCTCGCCGACTTGCCCGGCCACACCCCTGCCCCGCAACCCGACCTCGGCGCAACGTACGCCGCCAAGATCGACAAGGCAGAGACGCGGATCGACTTCAACCGCGCTGCCGAGCTAATCGAACGCCAGGTGCGCGCCTTTGCTCCTGCGCCGGGGGCATGGTTCGAACTGGAGGGCGAGCGCTACCGCATTTTGTCGGCGCAAGTCGTCGCGCGTGAAGGCGCGGCCGGGACCACGCTCGACGACCAGCTGACCATCGCCTGCGGTCACGGCGCACTTAGGCCGACCTGGATCCAGCGCGCCGGTCGCCCAGCGATGACGGTGGAAGAACTGCTGCGCGGGCGCGCGGTGCTGGCTGGCATTAATTTAGGGACTGTCCCTAAATTATGACCCGCTTCGCGCTCACCATCGAATTCGACGGCACGCCGTTCATGGGGCTCCAGCGCCAACCCAACGGGCCCACTGTACAAGGCGCGATTGAGGCAGCGATCCTTGCGGTCACCGGTGGGGCCGCCACGCTCCATGGAGCGGGCCGGACCGACGCCGGGGTTCACGCGCTGGCGATGCGGATGCATGTCGATATTGCCAAAGCGATCACCCCGTTCCGGCTGATGCAGGCGTTGAATGCGCTGATCCGTCCCGCCCCGATTGCGGTGCTGGATTGCGTGGAAGTGGCGGACGACTGGCACGCGCGGTTTTCCTGCACGGGGCGCGAGTACCTCTACCGCATCGCCAACCGCCGCGCGCCATTGACGCTCGAGCTGCACCGCGCGTGGCGCCTGACCCAGCACCTCGATGCAGACTTGATGCACCGCGCCGCGCAAATTCTGGTCGGGAGCCACGATTTTACCACCTTCCGCTCGGCGCATTGCCAGTCGGCAAGCCCGGTCAAGACGCTCGACCGGCTCGATGTCCGCCGCGAGGGCGGCCACGTGTTGATCGAAGCTGCAGCGCGCAGTTTCCTCCATCACCAGGTCCGCTCGATGGTCGGGTGCCTGGCCATGGTCGGCACCGGCAAGTGGAGCGAGACGGACCTGTCCGACGCACTCGAAGCGCGCGACCGCCAGCGGCTCGGCTTCAATGCGCCCCCGCACGGCCTATATTTCGTCCGTGCGCTTTACCCCGGCGAATGAATGCCTAAGTTGCAATCTGCAACGCCACAACGGCGCAACAGATTCGGAGAGAACGATGGCATATACCGGCAAGCAGCTCACCACCCAGCTCGATGCGGACGGCACTTTGACCCTCCAGCTCAACGACAAGACCTGGGACGAACCCAAGGCGGACCAGGTACTGGTCAAAGTCGAGGCCAGTCCGATCAATCCATCGGATCTCGGCTTGCTGCTCGCCTCAGCGGACACAGAGAACGCCCAGTATTCGCCGGGCAAGATCGTGGCAAAAATGCCCGACAACGCGACCCGCGCGATGAAATCACGCCACGGTATGGCGATGCCGGCCGGTAATGAAGCCGCTGGCACAGTCGTTGCCGCCGGTGAAGGCGCCGAGGCGCTGCTTGGCAAGCGTGTCGCCTGCGTTCCCGGCTCCGCTTACGCCAACTACGCTTATGCCGATGCTGCAATGTGCATGCCGGTTGAGGCAAGCGCGGCGCAGGCAGCCTCAAGCTTCGTCAACCCGATGACCGCGCTCGGCTTTGTCGAAACGATGAAGCTCGAAGGCTTCACCGGCATCGTCCACGCCGCTGCGGCATCGAACCTGGGCCAGATGCTGGTCAAGATCTGCCTCGAAGACGGCGTGCCCTTGGTCAACATCGTGCGCAGCGAAGATCAGGTGAAGCTGCTCAAGGACCTCGGCGCAACCCATGTCCTCAATATGACCGACGCCGATTTCATGCCCAAGCTGATCGACGCTATTGCCGAAACCAAGGCCATGTTGGGGTTCGATCCGATCGGCGGCGGCACGCTGGCCGGGCAGATCCTGACCGCGATGGAAGCCGCTGCTAGCCGCGGTGCTGCGTTCAGCCGCTATGGCTCGAGCGAGGCCAAGAAGGTCTACATCTACGGCGCGCTCGATCTTGGGCCGACGATCCTCAACCGCGCATTTGGCCTCACCTGGGACCTTGCGGGCTGGCTGCTCACCCCGTTTATGGGCAAGGCCGGAATGGAAGTGGTCGGCCGCATGCGGATGCGCGTCGCCAAGGACCTGACGACGACTTTTGCCAGCTATTACAAGGCCGAAGTCAGCCTCGAAGGCATGCTCACCAAGGAAGCGGTCAGCGAATACAACGCGCGCCGCACCGGCGAGAAGTACCTGGTGGTGCCCACCGCCTGATCTGGCGGGAACCCTCGGACGCGGAAATCGTTTGAAGGGAAGCCGCACTGGAGGGTGCGGCGTTCCCCTTTCCAACGAGGACCAGCGCCATGGCGACCACCGCGAAAACTCCCGACAATATCTTTACCGACGTCAAGACGCTGCGCGCGAACGCCCGCAAGAACATCGACGACGGTGCCGTGACCAAGACCTATCCGTCAGACCGCGAGACGATCGTCGCCAAGTTGCAGGAATCGCTCGCGACCGAATGGGTCTGCGTGCTGCGTTATCTGCGGCACTACCACACCGCGACCGGTCTGGTGTCCGAGCCGATCAAGGCGCACTTCCTCGAACACTCGAAAGAAGAGCAGGCGCACGCGATGTTGCTGGCCGAACGGATCGTTCAGCTGGGCGGCGAGCCCGACCTGAACCCTGACAACCTGACCAAGCGCAGCCACGCCGAATACCGCAAGGGCAAGACGCTCAAGGACATGGTCAAGGAAGACCTCATCGCCGAACGAATCGCGATCGATTCGTACCGCGAGCTGATCGACTACGTTGGCGACCGCGACACCACGACGAAAAAACTGCTGATGCACATTCTCCAGCAGGAAGAAGATCACGCGGACGAGTTCAGCGACCTGCTCGATGGCTGGGAAGGCGAATAAACACCGTCTGAAGTTCAGTTCTTGCGAAACCCGCGGAACCAGGCGAGCACTCTGTCGGTTCCGCGGCTCTCGGCATTGCGCCAGCTGACCGCGTCCTGCTTGCCGTTGAGCAGTTTGCCATCGCCGCGCAGCACGAACATTGCAGGGGTGCTCTTCAGGTCCTTGACCCCGAGCCGCTTGACCAGATCGAGATTGCGACCTTCACCCGATTGCGGGCGGCCAACGTCAATGAAGGTCACTTCGAAGCGGCTGCCAAATTCGGTCTTGAACGCGTCTGAGCTCAGCACCTCGCCCAGCGCGCGACTGTCATGGCACCAGTCGGCGCCGAACACGAAAACTGCGCGGGCATTGTCGGCAGCAGCCTTGGCAAGCGCTTGGTCATATACCTTTGCCGCGTCAGCCCCGACCGGATAATACAACTTGTGGGGCTGCGGAGCAGAGGCGGGTTCCGGCGCGGGCGGCACGGAAGCCTGCCCTGCGGCGAGCGCCAGCAGCAGCGATGCCGCGAGCTTAAGCATCATGCCTTGGCGACCACGCTCTCAGGCAAGTCAGTCCCGAACACCCGCTGGTAGTATTCCGCGACCATCATCCGCTCGGTGTCGTCGCACTTGTTGAGGAACGAGAGGCGGAAGGCAAAGCCCGGATCCTTGAAGATCGCGGTGTTCTGCGCCCAGGTGATCACGGTACGTGGGCTCATCACCGTGCTAATATCGCCATTGATGAAGCCTTGGCGAGTGAGGTCCGCGACCTTGACCATCTGGCCGACCAGTTCGGCCGAAGCACCTTCAGACTTGCTCAGCACGATCTCGGCTTCAATCGCGGCGGGCAGGTAATTGAGGCCAACCACGATGTTCCAGCGGTCCATCTGGCCTTGGTTGATTGCCTGGGTGCCGTGATAGAGCCCGCTGGTATCACCAAGCCCCACCGTGTTGGCGGTAGCGAACAGGCGGAAGAACGGGTTGGGCCGGATCACGCGGTTCTGGTCAAGCAGGGTCAGCTTGCCCTCGGTTTCGAGCACGCGCTGGATCACGAACATCACGTCGGGGCGGCCGGCGTCGTATTCGTCGAACACCAGCGCGACCGGGTGCTGCAGCGCCCACGGCAGCAGACCTTCACGAAATTCGGTGACCTGCAATCCGTCGCGCAGCACGATCGCATCGCGGCCAATGAGGTCGATCCGGCTGATGTGCGCATCAAGATTGATGCGGATGCACGGCCAGTTGAGCCGCGCGGCAACTTGTTCGATGTGGGTCGATTTGCCGGTGCCGTGATAGCCCTGGACCATCACCCGTCGATTGTAGGCAAAGCCCGCAACGATGGCGAGCGTGGTATCGGGATCGAACACATAGCTGCCGTCGGTATCGGGCACGCGTTCGTCGGCTTCGGAAAAGGCCGGAACCATCATGTCGATGTCGATCCCGAACAACTCGCGCACCGAGACCTGACGGTCTGGTGCGGGGAGGATGGTGTCCGAGGCGGTGCCAGGCTGCGTGTTGGGTATGTCGGTCATGTCGATGGACCGACTATACGCGCGCGAACGGCGGTGCAACACTGTTTGCGCAGCGAATGAAGCGGCCGGTTGAATTTTGCCCGGCGGGACGCTTTAGGCGACCTTGACGGCGCCAAAATCGGTGACGCGGCAAGCCCGATCCCGGCCATCGGCCTTGGCCCGGTACAAGGCGGTATCGGCCAGTCTGTAAAGCCGTTTCCAGTCCGCCTCGGTGGTTACCTTGCTGTCGACAAAGCCAATGCTAACCGTGACCTTCCAATTCATCGGCATCGCACGCTGGCGGACCGCGTCAAGCAACAACTCGGGAGGGCACTGGGCCTGCGCACGGCGCGGCACCAGCAGTGCGAACTCTTCGCCGCCAAGCCGCACAGCCAGACTGCCTTCGGGCCGGCAGTCCTGGATCGCATTGCTCACTTCGCGCAGCACATCATCGCCGGCAGCGTGCCCGATCCGGTCGTTGATGGCCTTGAAATGATCGATGTCGATCAGGAACAGCCGATGCTCTTCCTCCCTGCCAATGGCATGCTGGATAAATGCGCGGCGATTGAGCAAGCCGGTCAGAGGATCGGAATTGGCCAGGCGCAGGGCGAGCTGCTCGCTGGCCATGGCCTGATCGCTTTCGGAGTAAAGGTCGCGCATGCGCGCCACGATCAGCATGGTCGAAAGCAGGGATTCGATCGAAAGGGCGATCAAGTTGCCATTATCGAGCCAGAAGCTGTAATCCAGAAAGCCCATGCCATAGGCCACCCGAACAAAGGTCACCGCGAGCGGAGCCGACCACGCCACGATGAACATACCCAGATTGCGCGCCTTTGCTCGCCAGGCCGAGTGGATGATCGGAATTACCAGCAGCAATGCAGCCGCGCCTGATACGAAATAGAAGCGGTCAAGCCAGTACCCGTGCCATGGCGCAAGGACGGCAAATGCAATGGCGCTGATCAAGGCTGTTGCGCACAATACCGACGCAATTTGGCGCAACTTTGGCTGGAAGGCCTTGTCACCGAAGTAGTCGAACATGAAACGGATCGCGGCAACGGCGGCAAGGGCCAGGAAAAGATAGTTGAGCCGTAACCGGTCGTTGTTGGCGAGCGAGGGGATCACCAGCATCGCAATGCTCGACGAGGTGAAGGTATAGGCCATCAGCGCACCGACCATCGCCGCGTAAGACAGTTGAAAACGGTGCCGCAACACATACCAAAGCGAGAGATTATAAGCCAGCAACGCCAGCGACAGCCCGCCGAACGCGGCATAAAGCGCCACCAGCCACGATTGCAATCGGTAGCTTTCGCTCGCGGTCACGAGGTGCGCGCCGATCACCACGCCGCGCCAGTTTGCGCTGTCCTGCACTTCGATGCGGATCCCGCTGAGCGGTGCTGAGCGGGCAGGCACCAGGAATTCATAAATGGCCCCCATCGTCATTTAGGGCCGCGAATTTCGCGAGTTAAAGGACAGTTCGGAGCGGGTGCCATCAGCGTATTGGAAGATCACGCGCTCCGCATCCTGCCAGACGCTTGAGGTGCGCAGCACCAGTGGATCGGCGGTACGTGACAGTACCGGCGCGAAACGCAGGTCGACTGCGAAGTCGCCGCGACCGAGACGGTTCTGCTCCTTGCCGCAATCGAACGCCGCAGGATCGCCAGCCTTGGCCAATGGGGCCACGCAGGTTTCCACCGGAATACTGGCGTGCGCCCGCGCAGGCGCGGCCAACGCAATCATAAGTGCGGCGATTAATCGCAGTAATAGGCGCCCGATACTCAACAACCTCGGCGGCGATACGAGACTTGGGCAAATTTACCGTTAACTTCGCGTTGCTCTTGTCAGCATACCAACCGGTTGGTATGCTGACCGCATGATCCCGAATCATCCCTTTCGCCCTGCCCCCCTGACCGCGCGCGACAGATTGCTCGAAGCGGGCGTGAA
>JAYUCG010000071.1:0-8131 GCA_043740455.1 Novosphingobium sp.
CACACTGGTTTCCGCCCTGCCCAGGCTCCAAGCCGTCGCTTTCAACGGCAAGACCAGCGCTCGCATTGCGCGCCCGCAAATGGACGGGCGGGCTCTCACCCTGATCGACTTGCCATCAAGCAGCCCGGCCCACGCCGCCATGCCTTTCACGAAAAAGCGGCAGGTCTGGCTTGACCTGCGACGATTTCTCACTTCACCCGCGCCCTAGCCCTTGCCATGCGCGGCCAATGGCGGAATAGGAAATGCCATGAGCAAGAACTCCGACAAACCCGACAGCAACTGGGCCGGCAAAGCGGCGCTCGCTGGCGCAGCCATTGGCTCGGCGGCCCTTGCCGCCGCGCTCCTCTACGCCTCGAACCGCAAGGAACGCGCCGAAAAGGCGGCTAACAAGCCCAAACCCGAAGACGCACCGGAAACCGATTGATGGAACCGCTGCGCAAGGTTGATGGCCGGGCCATCCCGTTCGGCGCGGCCAATGTTGATACCGACGTGATTATCCCGGCAAAGTGGCTGAAGACGATCACCCGCGATGGCCTGGGCCGCGGCGCCTTCGAAACGCTGCGCGCCGATCCAGACAACCTGTTCGACAGCGACGAGTTCAAAGGCAGCCCGATCCTGATCGCGGGCGACAACTTCGGCTGCGGATCGAGCCGCGAACATGCGGCTTGGGCGCTGCTCGACCTTGGCATCAAGGCCGTGATCGCGCCGAGCTTTTCCGACATTTTCGCAGGCAATGCGTTCAAGAACGGGATCCTCACCGTGGTCTTGCCGCAAGCCGCGATTGACCGCCTGATGACGGTGGCCGCAACCGATCCGATCCACATCGATCTTGAACAGCAGAGCGTGACCACGCAGTTCCAGGACCGCTTCACCTTCGAGCTCGACCCGTTCCGCAAGGCCTGCCTGATGGGCGGGCTCGACGAGGTCGGCCTGACGATGGCGCGCGGCGACGCGATTGCCGATTACGAAGCAGTGGTGCGCGACGCGCGCCCTTTCATGAATTGCGCGGCGGCTTGAACCGGCCGGCACTGAGGAGAGTTGCATGACTGACAACGTGGTAGTCCGGCTGGTCAAACGACCCAGCGGCATGGTCACCCCTGACTGCTTTTCCATCCAGCCCGAACCGGTGGGTGAACCGGACGCAGGCGAGATCACCGTCAAAGTCGCGTTCGTGTCGCTCGATCCGGCGATGCGCGGCTGGATGACCGACCGCAAATCGTACATCCCGCCGATCGGCCTGGGCGAAGTCATGCGGGCAGGGATTGTAGGCGAGGTGGTCAAATCGAACGCGCCGCAGTTTGCCGTGGGTGACTTCGTTTCCGGCTGGGGCGGCGCGGCGCAGTATTTTACCGGCCCGGCGATGATGTTCACCAAGGTCGATCCGTCGCTCGCTCCGCTTGAGCGGCTGATCGGCGGCTTGGGCATGCCAGGGCAGACGGCCTATTTCGGCTTGCTTGAAGTGGGGGCAATGCAGCCCGGTGAAACGGTGGTGGTATCGGGCGCGTCAGGCGCGGTCGGGGCGATGGTCGGCCAGATTGCCAAGATAAAGGGCGGCACGGTAATCGGCATCGCCGGGGGGCCAGAAAAATGCGCCTATTGCGTCGAAACACTCGGGTTCGATGCCTGCATCGACTACAAGTCCGAAAACGTGAACGCGCGGCTCGGCGAACTGATCCCGAACGGCCTTGATGTCTATTTTGACAATGTCGGCGGAGAAATCCTGGAAGCCTGCATGAACCATCTGCGGATGAAGGCCCGAGTCGTCATTTGCGGTGCAATTTCGGTCTATAACGCGACCGATTTGCCCCCGGGCCCACGCAATTACCTTAACCTGCTGGTCCAGAGTGCGCGGATGGAAGGCTTTGTGGTCACCACTTATGCGGCCCGCGCAGGCGAAGCCGTGCAAGCGATGGCCGGGTGGATGAACGAAGGCAAACTCCAGTTCAAGGAAGATGTCCAGACCGGGATCGAGCGCTTCCCGGAAGTGTTCAACATGCTGTTTACTGGCGAGAATTTCGGCAAATTATTACTCAAGGTGGATTGATTCCGCCGCACAGATGACACGGGAGAGAATTGCATGAAAGCCTTACGCAGCCACGCCGTTGGCGGGCCGGAAACGTTGCAACTTGATGAAGTCGATAGCCCCGTCCCCGGTCCGGGCCAGGTGCGGATCACGGTCAAGGCTTGCGCGATCAACTACCCTGACGTGCTGATCATCAAGGACATGTACCAGTTCAAGCCGGCGCGGCCGTTCTCGCCCGGCGGCGAATTGTCGGGCGTGATCGCGGCGGTCGGCGAAGGCGTGACCCAATGGAAGGTCGGCGACCGGGTCATCGCCATGATGGGCAACGGCGGCCTCGCCGAAGAAGTGCTCGCGCCTGCTGACAAGCTGTTCGTGCTGCCCGATGGCGTAAGCTTCGAAACTGGCGCGTCGCTGCTGATGACCTACGGCACCAACATGCACGGTCTGCTCGACCGCGGGCATTTGAAGGCTGGCGATACGCTGCTCGTGCTCGGCGCGGCTGGCGGCGTTGGTTTGGCTGCGGTTGAACTGGGCAAGGCTTACGGCGCGAAGGTCGTGGCTGCCGTTTCGAGCGAGGAAAAGGCTGCAGTCGCGCGCGAACACGGCGCCGATGAAGTGGTGATCTATCCGATCGCCCCGCTCGACAAGGACCAGTCCAAAGCCTTGGCCGAAGCCTTCAAGGCAGCTTGCGGGCCGGATGGCGCGAATGTCGTCTACGATATCGTCGGCGGCGATTATTCGGAGCCTGCGGTCCGCGCGATCGCCTGGGAAGGCCGGTTCTGCGTGGTCGGTTTCCCCGCTGGCATCGCCCGTCTGCCGCTCAACCTCACCCTGCTCAAAAGCTGCGACGTCTGCGGCGTGTTCTGGGGCGCATTTGCGGCGCGCGATCCCAAGGCCAATGCGGTGCACATCGCCACGCTGTTCGACTTGCTCAGGACCGGCAAGATCAATCCCAAGATTTCCGCGACCTTCCCGCTGGCACGCGGCGGCGAGGCGATCACGATGCTTGCCGAACGCAAGGCAATCGGCAAGGTTGTAGTCACGATGAACCAGGGAGATGGATCATGAACGCTGCACGCCTCCTGCTCGCCGGCGCGGTGCTGACTTCGGCGGTCGCACTTTACGCCAAACCGGTGGCCCGCCCAGCGGCCCCCAGCGCGGCCGAACTGGTTGCCGCGCGCCAGTCCGGGATGGACATGTCGGCATCCACGCTGACCCTGCTCAAGAATGCCAGCAGCAATAAGGTACCGCTCAAGAACCTGGCCTTCCCGGCTGGCGGGTTGGCCAAGTGGGCGGTTGTGTTGCCGACGCTGTTCGCCGATTCAACCAAAGGCGCGAAAAGCGAGGCCAAGCCTGAGGTATTTACCGACCGCGCCGGGTTCAATGCCAAGGCGCAGGCCTATATCGACGCGACCAAGGCGCTGGCCGTTGCCGCTGCCGCCGATGACAAGCCGGGCTTCGACGCCGCGCTTGCCAGCACTGGCGCTGCGTGCAAGGGCTGCCACGATTCCTTCAAAGTGGCGCCGCCCGCCAAGCCAGGCTGAGCCGCCGCAGATCGACGATCAGGAGCAGACATGACCGATTTCAAGGACCGTGAACGCGCCGAGGAAAGCAAGTTCGCGCACGACGAAGAGATGCACTTCCGCGTCCACGCCCGTCGCAACCGGCTGGTTGGGCAGTGGGCGGCCGAACGCATGGGGCTCTCTTTGGTCGAGGCCGAGGCCTATGCCAAGGGCGTGGTTCAGGCCGATTTCGAGGACTCTGGCGACGAGGACGTGGTGCGCAAGCTGCTTGGCGACCTGGTCCATGCCGGGGTCGACGTCAGCGAGGCCGACGTGCGCAGTGCGCTCGAAGCCAAGTCGATCGAGGCCCGGCGCGCACTCATGGGCGAAGATTGAACCGATCATGCCGATGCCGGGTGCCGAAATCGAAACGCTGATCCGCCGAGCATTGCCCGATGCCGAAATCACGCTGACTGACCTTGCCGGTGACGACAACCACTGGGCGGCGCACGTTGTTTCTGCGCAATTTGTGGGCAAGCCGCGGATCGCGCAGCACAAGCTGGTCTATGCCGCGATTGGGACGCGGATGGGCGGGGAACTCCACGCCTTGCAACTCACCACCGCCGTTCCCACCTGAACGACAAGGAGTTTCCCCATGACTGAAGCCAACGCCCGCATCAAAGAAATCGTCACCAGCAATGACGTCGTGTTGTTCATGAAGGGCACGCCGCTGTTCCCGCAGTGCGGCTTTTCGAGCAAGGCGATTTCGATCCTCGATTACCTTGGCGCGCCTTACGAAACCATCGACGTGCTGCAGGACATGGAAGTGCGGCAAGGGATCAAGGCTTATTCCGATTGGCCGACTATCCCGCAGCTCTATATCAAGGGTGAATTCGTCGGCGGTAGCGACATCATGATGGAAATGTACGAGGCCGGCGAACTGCACCAGGCACTTGCCGGGATCATCCCCGCCTAGCATTGACCCGCTTTTGGCGTTGCTGCGGCAGTGCTTCACCGAGCAGCGCCGCCATGGCATCGGCCGAAAGCGGATAGCCCGTCAGGTAACCTTGGAAATCGGTGCAACCGCATTTCACCAGCCGCTGCTTCTGCGCCTCGGTCTCGACCCCTTCGGCGATCACCCCAATGTTCATTGCCCGCGCCAGCTTCAGCATCGAATCGACCAGTGCGCCGGTTTCGCCGACATTTTCAAGCGCACTGACGAAGGAACGGTCGATCTTGATCCGGTCGATGGCAAAGCGCTGCAATACCGCCAGACTGGAATAGCCGGTCCCGAAATCATCGAGCGCGATGGAAAAGCCAAGGCGCTTGAGCGCATCGACGTTTCCGGCGATCTGGTGATCATTGCCCAGCAGTACGGTTTCAGTAACCTCGATCTCGTAGCGCGATGGATTGACCCCGGCCTCTGCCGCGAGCCGCGTGACCAGCGCGGCAAAGCCCGGCGTGCGCAGCTGCACCGCCGAGATGTTGATCGCCACCCGCGCCCGCTGCCAAGCGTGCGTTTCGCTGAACACCCGCCGCAGCACGAATTCGCCCAGTGCGAGGATCACCCCGGTTTCCTCGGCTAGCGGCACGAAGACCCCGGGCGGAACAGCACCACGCTCAGGATGGTTCCAACGCAGCAGCGCCTCGGCCCCGGTGATCCGGCCGGCGCGATCGACTTGCGGCTGATAGACCATGTGCAGCGCCCCATCCTGCACTGCGCGGCGCAAGTCAGTTTCCAGCGAGAGTCGCGACCGCTGCGATTCGTCCATTTCGGGCTCGAACCGGGTCACCCGGTTGCGTCCGGCTTCCTTGGACCGATAGAGGGCGAGATCAGCCCAGCGCAGCGCTTCCGACGGTTCGACGCCGAGATGATCGATCACCGCAACGCCCAGCGAGCAGCCCACTTCCAGCCAGCCGTATTCGGTGCCGACCCGTTCCGAAATCGTGGCGATGACCTTGGCCGGCAGGACGTCAAGCACGTCTGGCCCGGTAACTTCATGCAGGATCACGAATTCGTCGCCGCCCAACCGGGCGATCAGCGCCGCATCGGGACAGGCTGTGCGCAGCCGCGCTGCAACGGCCTGGATCAGCAAGTCCCCGGCATGGTGGCCCAGGGTGTCGTTGACCTCCTTGAACCGGTCAAGATCGACACAGACCACCGCTAGCGGGGTAGCCCCGGGATCACGCCCCGCCAGGAGGATGCGCAGCCGATCGAATAGCAGCGCCCGGTTGGGCAGCTGGGTCAGCAAATCGTGGTAGGCGAGGTGTTTCGAGCGTTGTTCGCTCGCAATCAGTTCCTGGACGATCGTTGCCCCGCGCCGCACGACCGACATCGCGAGAAGCGCCATCAGCAGCAATCCAGCCAGCAGCGGAACCTGGATTCTCTGGCGCAGCAAGGTGCCAGGCTTGGCCGGGATCCACGACAAGGCGGCCAAGGGGGTGCCGTCAAGCCCACGGAGCGCCACCTGCTGGCGCTCGTTCGAAGCGAAACCTGAACCGACCAATTGCGTATTTTCAAGCAGATAGCGATCGGAGAATGCCTTTAGCATCGCTGCATCGACCGGTTTTGCCGCAATGGTGATCGGTGCGCGCGGTCCCTTGGGCAGATTCTTGCCGAAGTCCGGCTGCACCAGCGTGGCGGTCACGACATAATACCGATCGCCCACCTTGGCGAAGGCATTGGCCTGAATCGGCGGGATCAGAATATTGTTCTTGCCCGGCCGCGGCTTGATCGGCCCGCGCGCAACTTCAGCCTGGCGGATCCGCGGCACCAGTCGATCCACGATCGGCCTGAACGGGGCATAGTCGGCGATTGTGGTCCGTTCGCCGTTCGCCGCTGCGTAGATTGGCTGCGCTGCGCTGTCGATCACATAGACGTGCGAAAAGCCATTGAAGGTGTAGAGATAATTGCCAAGGTTGAAATCGGCCCAGGCCGGATTGAACTTGTTGTCGAGACTGGCGATGGCTTTGTCCCAATCGACCTGCGTGGCGACGACTGCATCCAGCTCCTTGCGAACTTCGACCACTCCGCGCTGCACGATGGCTCGTTCATGGTCAGCCGCGGCGACATCGAAGCGCTCGATCAGGAAGATCGACAGCACCACGACCAGCGCCAGACCGGCCATGGCCATGGTGACGATCGGGCCGAACAGCCGGGCCCGCCGCCAATCATGGGTCTGGTCTATCGCAGCGCTCAAGCCGAATTTCCCCGGGGCGCGCCGGAATAAGCTCTCGACGCGCGGACAGGTTATATCCGCGAGGCATGAAGGAACGCTTTAGTCGGCGTTAGTCAGAAATTGACTAAAGCGCTGAGCGCGAGGCATTAACCTGCGGCGGAATGCAATATTTTGTGCGGGAGAGTTTCTCGGGGAGGCGGGACCGCGGAGACCAGGGGCGGCCCCGCCTCATTTCGAGACTACTTGGGGGGTATGACTTACTACGCATGTCCCGTGCCAAACTTAGTTTATGATTATGTTTCAATATCTTTTGGGTTTCCCGCTTTGGATCAAACGACCTTCGTGTAAACATATCCGACACCGGTCCATTGTGCATTTGCACTTGGCAAAGCAGGCTCGGCACGCCACGCTGGCGCGATGGATGTAATCGAGATGTTCGCGCACGATGATGATGCGCCCCCCGCCATTCCGGCCGCGACTATGGTCATTTTTCGCAACGCTCCCGATCGCGGCGCGCCGCAGCTGTTGATGGTCCAGCGGGCCAAGGAAATGCGCTTTGCCGGGGGCGCGGCGGTATTCCCCGGTGGCCGCGTCGACGAAGCCGATCGTGTTCTGGCCGCCGAACTTGGCGCGAGCGACGAAGCGGCAATGGACGAACTGGCCGCACGGATCGCGGCCGTGCGCGAAACGCTGGAGGAAACAGGCCTTGCGGTTGGCTTCCATCAGAACCCGACCCTGACCGAAGCGCGCCGGGCCCGCGCGCTACTCCTGGAATCGGGCGCGCTTGGCCCGATGCTGGGCGAAATGGGCTGGACGCTCGATCTCGAACGCCTCGTCGCATTCAGTCGCTGGCGGCCCCGGCACAAGGAAATCCGGGTCTTCGACACCCGCTTCTATCTGGCCGATCTGGGCACTGGCGCGGTTGACCTGGCGGTTGACGATACCGAGAACACCCACCTCTTCTGGGCCAGCGCCGCCGATGCACTGACGATGGCCGGCAGCGGCGAGATCAAAGTCATTTTCCCGACCCGCCGCAACCTTGAGCGGCTTGCCCAGTTCGCCAGCTTTGCCGATGCCCTGGGCCACGTTGCCGAGTTCCCATCGTGCATGATCACCCCGTTCATGGAAATGCGCGACGGCCAGCCGTGGCTGCTGATCCCGGCCGATGCCGGTTACCCGGTCGACGGGGAAAAGCTGGAAAGCGCCGCGCGCGGCTAGGCATAAAAGACCCCCCGCACCCGAAAGTGCGAGGGGCAGGTGGCCACTGGCAAATGCCGATGGCTTGGGTCGCAATGCCGCAATCGTGGATTTCGCGCGGCGGCGCCGTGATCTAGTGGATAGAATCTAACGCTTGGTGCCCTCTTTTGACAGCGGCGATGATCCGGTCTGGATCGGCGGTCCATGTGAAGGGCTTTGGCTTTTCATTA
>JAYUCG010000072.1:0-17341 GCA_043740455.1 Novosphingobium sp.
GCGCGATACCGAAGCGGTGATCGAGGCAGCACGTCTGGCCGCCCGCCGCGCCGCGCAGCGCTGGTCGGGCAAGAAGCCGCAAGTCCGCGTTATCATGGGAGCTGCCTGACCGTGAACCTGTCCTCGGCCTTTGCGATATACCTGCTGTTCTGGGTACTCGGCGCGTTTCTGGTCATGCCGTTCGGGTTGAGAACGCATGACGACGCTCAGGCCGAACTCGTCCAGGGTCAGATCAGCAGCGCGCCAGTCAACTTCAATCCCAAGCGCATCGCGGTGCGCGCAACGATGCTGTCAGTGCTGATGTTCGGTCTGTACTACGCCAACTATGTCCATGGCTGGCTGACGGTCGACAGCATCGACGTTACCCAGTGGTTCGACGCCAAGAACGGCTAATTGCGCAGGCGCTCGATGCCTTGGGCGAGCGCAACGTAAAGCTTGCCCATATCTGACGAGAGCAGCGTAACGCCCAAAGCGTGACCATCGCGGGTCGACAGAAGCTGGCGCAGCATCGCTTCGAAATCGTGAATGTAGCGGCTGACATGCTCACGAAAATCTCGGTCGTTTTCGTAGTGATGGGCCACCGCCTTCGCTTCGGCCGTATCGAGCAGCCGCACTGCGCGGCGCGTGAAGATACCCCGGTCACCCTTCAGGTATGCTGCCCAAGCGGTATCGGTGACGTCGCTATCGAGCGCGCGCGCCAGATCGATCGCGTTGGAATTGAGGCTTTCGGTGATCAGCGCGACACGCCGTGCAAAGTCGTTGTCGACCTGCTCTTCGGCCCGGTTGCGGGCATGCGCGACGCGGCGTTCAAGGTTTCCGGCGAGTTCGTTGACCTTGGCCAGCTGATCGCGCAGCTGCATGGCAGCCTCGCGGCTCGCGCCCGCTGCCTTGGCCGATGCCTCTTCCAGTTGCCCGGCAAGTTGCGTCGCGCGGTCGCGCAACGCCGCATCGATGGCCGCACCGCTTTCGGTGCCGATCCGCCCGGCCAGTGCGGTGATTGCTTCCGCGCTCATGCTTTCGACGCCAGCCACCGCCTCGCGCGCGCTGGTGCTCAATTGCTCGATCGCGCTGGTAAGCTGGCCTTGCGCCAGCTCGGCAATCTCAAGGCTTTCAGTGCGAATCCGGTCGATTGCGGATTGCAACTGCGTCAGGCTCTCAGTGTGCTGGGCCTGCCCTGCTGAAACTTGCGCGTGCAGCAGGCCGATCTGCTCAGAAGCAACAACCAGTGCGTCCCGGCTTTGGGCGGCTTGAGCCAACAGGGATTCGCCACGTGAAGCCGCTTCACCGGATAGCGAGTGGACCGCACGAACGCGTTCCTCGATCTTGCTCAGCCGGCCTTCGCTGATGTCGATGGCTTGAGGCAAGTTCTCGGACGTGTGTTGGACGCTCGCCTGGATAAGCTCGAGCAAGCGGACGGCGTTGTCGGTCAAGACGGCAACCGCGCTATCGGCCCCGGCAATAGCGGTTCCGCTCGCCTCAAGATGCCGGGCGATGTTGGCAGTCCCGGTGCCCAACTTGCCTTCGACCACCGCGCCCTGCTCGGCGAGGGAGGCAAGCTGGCTTGAAAATGCCGAAAGCCGTGTACTGACATCATCATGGCGCGCCGACAGGGCTTCAAGATGCGCATCCTGGGCCCCCCGCTGCACGGTTGTAGCTTCGTCGAATGCCGCCATCTGCTCACCCAGCTTTGCCAGGAATGCCTCGTGGCGCTGGTCAAAATCAGCTTGGCGTTGTTCAAGTTCCTGCGTGAACATGCGGTCCCGCTCGATCAGTCGCTCGTCAACTTGTGCCGCTTCGCTCGAAAGTTCGGCAAGCCGGGTGCGGGCCGATTCCATTGCTTTGGCGTCGATATCGCCAACTTTGGAGATGGCATCGCGCAAATCTTCCTCAAGCCGGACAATCGCTTCGCGCCAGGCGTCGAGCGCGCCGCTCTCGCCTTCGCGCAACGAACGAACCAGCGCTGCGCTCTCGTCGCGGACGGCGTTCAGCCGGGCCCGCAGTGAGGTGATGCTATCAGCTTCCTGCGCGTCGAGCAGGGCGCGAGCTTCCGCCAGCTCTGTGCCAAGCGCTGTCGCACGGCTGCGGATTGCGGCGAGGGCTTCCACTTCCTGCCCATCGAGCTGGGCGCGGACCTGCTCGCCAGATTCGGTCAATGCGGCAAAACGGTGGTCGGCGATTGTGCCGAGCTGTTCGGTCTGGTGAGTGAATTCGCCGATGCATTCGTTGACCATGTCACGCAGGGTCAGCACCTGGCGTTCGCTCGCTTGGCCGAATTCGTTGAGCTTCTTGAAGCCGCTGATCAGGACATCGAGCTGGCCATGCGCCGTGCGCCCAGCATTGCCGATGTTGTTGGTCACGTCCTTGGCTGAGCTCGCAATTACCGGTAGCTGGCCGCGCAGCTTCTCCATGTTTTCAAGCGCTGCGATGCTGACATCGCCGATGGCGTCGATCCGCGTGCCGTTATCGTGGATCAGGCTGGCGAGCCTTTCAGCGTGTTGCGAGAGGCGTTCGGTCGCGACCCGGCCGATCGAATCGATATCGCGCGATTGGGCAGCGATGAATTCGCGGGCCAGGCTGAGCTCGCGGTTGACCGTGGTCAGGCGCTGCTCGAGCCGGCTCGATTCATCGCTGAGCATGCGGGCGGTGTCACCAAAGCGCGCCGCCTCGGCACGGCTGTTGCGCATCGCCACCAGCCAGCACAAGGCGATGAACGTGGGCGGGATTGCCCAGTCGCGCAGCCAAGCGGTCCACTGCAGGGCGCTGCCGCCCTCCCGCATGGTGTCCAGGTTGGCGAGCGCAAACATTACGGTCCAGCCAAGAACCGCGCCGATCGCCAGCACGGCTGCCAGCATGGCGCCCCAGCGGCGGCGCGGCGCGGGTTCCTCCCACCAGTCTTCGTCCGCTGCCACGGTATCGAGTACGAGTTCATCAGACACTGCATCGGACCCGGTAACGGGCGTTTGCATGTCGACGGCGGCGATCGTTCCCCTGCTCATGGGTGATGTTTACCATGAATAGGCAGTGGATAAACCCCGGTTTAACTACTCTAGGTTATCGAGCATGACATGGCATATGAAGCAGGCACTCTCGACGCGACCCTCGCAGCTGCGGCAGGAACCGATCCGGCGCTGTTTGTTGAGCTGCGCCAAGCATTTACCGAGAGCGCAGAACGCCAGCTTGACCTCATGCGGCGATCGCGTTGCGACGGTAACTGGCACATGGCGGCGCTGCGTCTCAAAGGGCTCGCCGCCAGTTTTTATGCCGAACCCTTGCTTGAACTGGCTGGCGAGGCACTCGACGGGGCTCCTGGCGACCCCAGCGTGCTTCGCCGTATCGGCCGGTTTCTGGATGACTTTTCAGCCGCTTGACCCAAGCCTTTGGGCAGGCGGGCGGCAATCGCTTGGCACGGTGCTCCGCCTCCCCTAAAGGAATTGCCTTCACACCCGAAATGCACGGAGAAAAAGGCTGCGGGTCGCGCTCTTATCTTTTGCCGAAATTGCGCCGGAAAGCTCACTTTCGCGCGCATTCCTGCAGGTCGGCGGGCTCACCGTCGCGCGTCAGCAGGTGGGGATTGCGCTAGCGCTTGGCTGTGAGCGGATCGTCTGCATTGCTCCGGTTCTGACGCCCGAAATTGTGCAATTGCAGCATGTTGCCGAGGCGCGCGGGGCGCAGTTCAATGTGATAGCGGGGGCTCGGCCCTTGCTGGGTCTGGTCAGCGCCGCGGACGAAGTGATCGTTCTGGCTGACGGGCTGTTCAGCTCTACGGCCGAAACGGTTGACCTGCTCTCTGAAAGTCACGGCGTTCTCGTCCAGCCGATCGAGCAGGGCCTGGCCGCTGGCTTCGAACGCATCGACCTCAATCACGCTGCGGCCGGGGCGATGCGCATCCCGGGACGAATGGTCGAACAGATCGCTACCTTGCCGGCCGATTGCGATCCGGTTTCGGCACTTCAGCGCATCGCCTTGCAAAGCGGCGTGCGGCAACGCCCGATCCCGATGCCGGGGCAGGATGGCTTGTTCTGGTCGTTGGTGCGCAGCGATGCCGAAGCGCACACGATCGAGCCGCAATGGATCCGCCAACGCGCGCGCGATACGGTTCCGCTTGGGCCTGCGCGCGGTCTGGCGCTGGTTGCGGTGCGGAGTTTCGGTCCGGCGTTGCTGCATGCCGGGACCGGTTCACGGGTCTTGGTCATCGCGGCAGTCGTGGTGGCATTGCTCGCGCTTGGTGCAGGCTGGTTTGCTCTACCGTTGATTGGCCTGACCCTGACCGCGCTGGGCTGGATCTTGCGCGAAAGCGCTGCCTTGCTGGCGCGGATCGAATATGACGGTGGACCAAAAAGACGCGGAATTGACAGTCTCACGGCATATGGCTGGGCGATCGATGCGGTAATCGTCCTGCTCATGGGCTGGGCAACGGCTCTCGATCCGGGGCACCATTTGATCGATCGGCTGTTTCCGCCATTCATGCTGATTGCGCAGCTTCGCATCCTGGCCACAATCCACGATGGGCGCTGGGGGGCCTGGCTTACTGATCGCAGCCTTCTCTCGCTCGTCTTGATCCTTGCGATCCTTGGCCGCATCGGCAGTCAAGCCGCGCACGGTGGAGCGGTCCTTGCCGCGATTGTCATTCTTGTGCTGCTTGGCCGAGAATCGCGGCTAACGCGACCTTAACCAAGCAGCGCTATGGCGCAGATCATGGACCAAAATAATGCCCAGGTGCCGGTAGCCGGAAACGTTGAGACCGTTCTTCGCGGCGAGCTTGCGCATGGCGACGCCTTGATTTCGACGATCGGCCCGATCCTGCGCCACCTGTTGGCCAATGATGAGCATTCGGTCTTCAGCGACGAAATCATCGCCCGGGTTCGGGGTATGATGTCAGACATCGCCCGCCAGCTTCTGACCGAATACGAAGTTGTGTCCGCTAATCCTGATCCGCATGATCTCAACCCCGAACAAGTCGCGATGCTGGTCGAGGGGTTGATCGGTCACGCAGGTTTTCTTGCGCACATCCACGCGCTCGCGCTCGAATGGCAGCTGACCGAGCGGATGCAGGCCCGGCTTGCGGTCGATCCCGTTCTGTCACCGCTGCTGCAGGCGCTGATCGCTTCGAGTGAACCTGGCGTGGCCTCTGGAGCGATGGCGCTGCTTGCTGCCCAGGCGCGGTTCGCCACCTGTCAAAGGCGGATGCAGCTGGCCTATGCCGAGCTTCCGGCCGATTTGCTTCACGCCGCCCTGCTGGTGCTGCGCAATGTCGCGGCGGACCAGGAAATCGCCGCTCGGGTAGATCAGGCCATGCGAAGCCGCTACGATGAAAGCCGCAGCCGGCTTGGGCTGATTTCGCGTCTGGTTATCGGCATGGGCGGCGGCGCCACTGCAGCGCTGTCTGTTACGCATGCCGGGGTCGGCATCTTCCTCAGTGCGCTCGCGCTGGCATCGGGTCAGGATCGCGATATGGCGATTCTTTCGACCAATGAAGGCCAGCTGGCCCGGCTTGCCGTGGCATTGCGGGCCTCCGGATTGCGGGCGCAGGCAGTCGAGGAGCAGTTTGATTCGCTGCATCCCGAAGTGTCCTTGCCGGCCGGCTTTGAAAACCTTGGCAGCGATGCTGCCGCCGCGCTGCTGGCGCGCTCGGCCAGCTTCCCGGTAGGCTGAGCGCGAATGAGCGAAGCCGCCGTCCTGGCGACAGCACAATGCGATGCAAGCGGTCAGCTTGTCAGTGCGCAAGGGCCACTGGCTGGCTTGCAGCATGCCTGCGGGGGCAGCATCCCGGGGGTGATTGCTATTCCAGCGTTGGGCGAACTTGTTGAAAAGGCGCGTTCTTTCGGGCTCAAACTAGCCCGCGTCATCCGGGCTCACGATGGCCAGGAGCAGATTACTGCGTGGGTTGAGGTCGAGCCCAGGGCAGAGGGTTACAGTATCCGCGTGACCAGTTGGCAGTTGGGGGATACGCCGCCGGAAGATCCAGCCATGATCAGCGAACACCGTGCGGCGATCGATCGCAGCCTGGCCGAACTTACCGCCCAGCTCGGCGCCGATCAGGCTCTGCGCAGTGTCGAGGCAAGCGCAGTCGCAGAAGATCTGGTTGGTCTGATCGCAGCGATGCAGGCCGGGCTGGGCCAACCGTGGACCGACTTCGTCGAGATCGAAGGTGTCGCGCACGAACAACCCATGCACTGGCGTTTGCTCGACGGCGCCGAGATCAGGATCGCTGGTTCGGTCCGGCGCTGGCGCGCCAACCTCCTGCCGCACCAGGTTCCCGGAGAAGATCCGGTTGGATTTGAACTTTGCCTGACCGCTGACAGCCCCTTGCCGCTGCAAGCCGCGCCAGTTCCACCAAGCATGGTCTTGCCCAGCAACAGCCAGGGCCTAGTCGGGCGTGAGATGGCCCCGGTCTTGCGGCAGCCGATTGCCCGGATCATCGCCAATGCAGAAACCATTCGCAACCGCATGGCCGGTCCGCTGGCCGATGAGTACAGTCATTACGGCGCCGATATTGCTTCAGCCGGGCAGCATCTGCTGGCTCTGGTCGAGGATCTTGCTGACCTTGAGGTTGTCGAGGCTGACCAATTCAATACCGCACCGGACCGGATCGACCTGGCCGATGTGGCGCGCCGCGCTGCCGGTATTCTCGGTGTTCGCGCCAACGAACGTGGGATCTCGATCGATGCCCCGAAAATGGGTGAAAGCCTCCCAGCGATCGCAGAATTCCGACGTGTGTTGCAGGTGCTGCTCAACCTTGTCGGAAATGCGATCCGCTATGCCCCGGACAAGTCATCGGTCTGGATCAGGCTGGAAGACGCGGGCAATCGCGCACGGATCATAGTTGCCGATCAGGGGCCGGGCTTGACCGAAGAGCAACAGGTCAAGGTGTTCGAAAAGTTCGAACGCCTCGGCCGCAGCGGCGAGGACGGCGGATCGGGCCTGGGCCTGTATATCTCGCGCCGCCTCGCCCGCGCCATGAGCGGTGACCTGATTGTAGAAAGCGCGCCCGGCCAGGGCGCGCGGTTTGTGCTTGAAGTGCCGGCCGACTTACTGGCTAACGCGCCCACTACGGCGCACCAGAACGAAGACTAGCATTCCGACTGCAGCCAGAATGGCGCCGTTGTAAGCCCACTGACGGTCTGCCAGCATGAAACTGCTGGCTGGCCACATGATGATCCCGAGGCCTTGGCCGATCCACAGCAGGCCCATCAGGACCGCCAGGATCGCAACTATCGAAATCAGCGTTTTAACAATGCCCATGGCAAAAACCCCTTACCCGGCGCTTGTTGCTTGGCGCGCCGGAACAGGTGTTTCCGCGATTGTTCAGCGATTGTCGAGTGGAACGTACTCGCGCGCGGTCGGGCCGGTGTAAAGCTGACGCGGACGGCCGATCTTCTGGCCGGGATCGCTGATCATCTCGTTCCACTGGGCAACCCAGCCGACGGTGCGGGCCAAGGCGAAAAGCACGGTGAACATCGTGGTCGGGAAGCCGATCGCCGACAAGATGATGCCCGAATAGAAATCGACGTTGGGGAACAGCTTTTTTTCGATGAAGTACGGATCGTTGAGCGCCATTTCTTCGAGCTGCAGCGCCACTTCGAAGATCGGGTCATTGACCTTCAGCGCGGTCAAAACTTCGCGCACCGTCTTCTGCATCACGGTCGCACGCGGATCGTAGTTTTTGTAGACGCGGTGGCCAAAGCCCATCAGGCGGAACGGGTCGTTCTTGTCCTTCGCACGCTCGATATAGTGCGGGATCTTGTCCGGCGTGCCGATTTCCTTGAGCATGTTGAGCGCAGCTTCGTTGGCACCGCCATGCGCCGGACCCCACAGGCAAGCGATACCTGCAGCGATGCAGGCAAACGGATTGGCGCCCGATGAGCCGGCCAGTCGCACGGTCGAGGTTGAGGCGTTTTGTTCATGGTCGGCGTGCAGAATAAAGATACGGTCCAACGCCTGTTCGACAACCGAGTTGACCACATAGGGCTCAGCCGGGACACCGAAGGTCATCCGCAGGAAATTGCCTGTGTAGCTCAGCGAGTTATCTGGATAGACGAAGGGCTGGCCGACCGAATATTTGTAGGCCATGGCAGCGATCGTCGGCATTTTTGCAATCAGTCGGTGGCTGCTGATCTTGCGGTGCACCGGATCGGAAATGTCGGTGCTGTCGTGATAGAAGGCCGAGAGCGCACCGACCACGCCGCACATGATTGCCATCGGGTGGGCATCGCGGCGGAACCCGCGATAGAAGGTCGCCAACTGCTCGTGCAGCATGGTGTGGCGGGTAATGGTACGGCTGAAGTCATCGAGCTCTGCCTTGCTCGGCAGTTCGCCGTTAAGCAGCAGGTAGCTGACTTCCATGAAGCTTGAATTTTCGGAAAGTTCCTCGATCGAAAAGCCGCGGTGCAGCAGCACACCTTCATCGCCGTCGATGTAGGTCAGCGCGCTTTCACAGCTTGCGGTCGAGGTGAAACCCGGATCGTAAGTGAACATGCCCGTTTGGGCGTAGAGCTTGCGAATATCGATCACATCGGGGCCGACCGATCCCGACAAGACGGGAAAGGAATGTTCCTCATTGCCTGCGATCAGCCTGGCGTCGTTCCTCACCTGTTGCACTCCTTATCAATGTCCGGCCTTCGCAGGCAGCACGCGTGGCAGCATCTGCCGCAAGTTCGCGTTCCGCGCCAGCGATTCCGGCGTATGTTTTCTACCATGGGGAAGGGTAAAACCGGTTAGCATGCCACTAGGGACTTGCGCCGGTCATATTGCAGCCGCGCTTGCCGTCGCGCGCACCTTCCTGTCAGGCATCCACCATGGCCAGCGATGCCACACCCCTGGTTCCGATGGGCGATGCACCGCCGGATGGCGCTGCACTGCAGCATAAGCATTGGCGCAAGCTTCCGGACTTGTCCAGCGGACTTGCGCGCGCCGAACAATTCCTTGCGGGCTCGCAATTCGAACTGGCCAACTGGGTCGTGGTGGCGTTTGCCGCATGGATCGCCGCCTGGTTTGCGGCGGGTAATGCAGCGCAGTGGCGCGGCATCATCTGCGCGGGGCTTGCACTAAGCCTCGGCGCCGCTGCGGTGACGCGCGCGGAGGGCGGTGTCCCATACCTCAGGCGCAGCATTATCGTGTCCGCGATGGCGGTGGCGCTGGGTTGCGGTTTCGTATGAGCCAAGTCGGCGATCGTCGGAACCGCACCTGTTGCGCGGCCAACCGTCACATCACTGACCGGGAAACTGCTGGCGCGTGAAGAACGACCAGCCGAAGGGCGGGTCAGATTGCGGCTCACCAGCCGCGAGCCCGTACCGGCCGGCCGATCCACGTGCGGGTCAACCTCGACAGCGCCGATGACCGGGCGGAGCTCTCCGAAGGCGCAGTCATCCAGGCGCGCCCGCGGATCGTCCCCGCCAGCACCGCCGATGTTGCACGGCGGCTATGATTTTGCCCCTGCTTCATGGTTCTCCGGGATTGCGGCGACCGGGTCGGTGCTCGGACCCGTGATGGTGATCGAGCCCGGCGATTCAGACAGCGTGCTGCGCAAGATCCAGCGCAGCCTCTCACAACATGTCCGCGAAAACCTGCAAGGCTCACCGGGCGCGCTCGCGCCTGAAGACGAAGATGCCATGCGCGATGCCGGGCTGACGCACCTGTTGTCGATCAGCGGCCTTCACGTCAGTGCGGTAATCGCTGGAGCCTATTTCATTGCATTGTGGCTTTTGGCTTTGTTTCCTTGCCTGGCGCTGCGGGTCCGGGTGCCAATCATGGCGGCTGGAGCGGGGGCTTCAGCGGGGATACTCTAAACTCTTTTGACAAACTCTTTTGACCGGCGCGAAGGTGCCGACCATCCGCTCTTGCATCGCGGTGGTACTGGTGATGCTCGCATTGCTGCTGAGCCGAGAGCAGTTGAGCATGCGGATGATCGCGGTCGGGGCAATGCTGGTGCTGCTGGTCTGGCCTGAAGCCATGATCAACCCCGGCTTCCAAATGAGCTTCGCATCGGTGATTGCCATCGTGTCGCTACATAGTTCGGCGCCGATGCGAGCTTGGGGCGCGCCGCGTGAGGAACCACTGCGGCGCAAATGGTCGCGGCAGCTGGCGATGCTGCTGGTGACCGGGGTAGTGATCGAACTGGCGCTCATGCTGATCGGGCTGTTCCACTCCCACCGTGCGGGCATTTACGGAGCCTTGGCCAACGTGATCGCTATCCCCGTGACCACCGTCGCCTCGATGCCGCTGATTGCGCTCGCACTGCTTGTCGATTGCGTTGGCGCGGGAGCACCGTTCTGGTGGCTGGCGGGCAAGTCGCTCGAGCTGCTGCTCGCGCTGGCGCACTGGACGGCCGGCATGCCCGGCGCGGTCACGATGATGCCCGAAATGGGGTGGGGCGTCTTTGCGCTGTTCGTGCTGGGTGGGCTGTGGCTGGCGCTGTGGCGCGGCAAAGTGCGGCTGTTCGGTTTGCTGCCTGCGGCACTGGGTCTTATCCTGCTCCTGCAAGTGAGGGCACCGGATTTCCTCATTTTGGGCGACGGTCGCCACGTCGGGATCACCGGTGAGGCGGTGGGAGAATTGCTCGTGCTGCGCGAGAGCCGCAGCGACAATACTCGCAACAACTTTACCGAGACCGCAGGCATGTCGGGCGAACTCAAGGTGCTGGACGACTGGCCCGGTGCCCACTGCACACCGGGCTATTGCTCGATCACGCTCAGGCGCGGCGGCCGTGACTGGTAGGTGTTGATGGCGCGTGGCAAGACCACGGTTCCGGAGCGTTCGCTGGCATCGGCATGCGAGCGCGCCAATGTAGTGGTCTCCGAACGGTACCTGCCGTGGTCATGCCATCCGCGCTGGCTCAAGGCCGATCGCGGCATGCTCGAACAGAGCGGTTGACTGACGAACGACCTCGAGCGCGGCGCTGTCCGCAGCGTGGCGCAAGACGAAGGTCAGCACGGTTGGTGGAGCCCACACGTCCGGCTGCCGCGCAAGGTCCGCTACCCTGAACCGAGCGGCAGCCCTGAGGCTGATGTCGCAGCCGCTACCATCACGCCTCAGTGATAGCGGCGGAGCAGGCCGGCGAGCTTGCCCTGGACCACCACTTCGCGCGATTCATAGATCTGCGGTTCGTAGGCGGCGTTCGCGGGATCGAGCCGCACCCGGCCGTCCTGGCGGCGCAGGTACTTGAGCGTGGCTTCCTCGCCGCGGACAAGTGCCACGACGATCTCTCCGTCGCGTGCGGTGTCGGTGCGGCGGATCAATGCATAGTCGCCGTCGAGAATGCCGGCTTCGATCATCGAATCGCCCGAAACTTCGAGCGCGTAATGCTCACCCGCACCGAGCAGAGCGGCCGGGACCGGCAACATCGTCGACGTTTCCATCGCCTCGATCGGCATGCCCGCAGCGATCCTGCCGTGGAGCGGAATTTCAATCACGTCATTGGCCGGGGCAAGCCTGCGTTCAGGCGGGCGGATTACTGCCGCCGCCGAATTGATATTTGCTGCTGTTGGCGCCTTGTTCGAAACGTCTTCAGGCTGGCGGATTACTTCGAGCGCGCGCGCCCGGTTGGGCAGGCGGCGGATGAAGCCGCGTTCTTCGAGCGCCGAGATCAGCCGATGCACCCCCGACTTCGACTTCAGGTCAAGCGCTTCCTTCATTTCCTCGAATGAAGGCGAAACACCTGACTCTTCGAGCCGGACCTGAATGAATCGGATCAATTCGTGCTGCTTGCGGGTCAGCATGCGCGTCACTCCCTTAGAAGGGCAGAAACACCGATGTTCCTGCACCGTTCAGTGAACGAATGCGGAACAAGTAAGCAACGCTCAAATCCGAGTCAAGCAATTCCGCCATTTTCGAGGAGATAGATCGTAACGGCACTTCCGGCAGCCATTGCCGGTGCCCCGGCAGGCCGTTCGATCAGCGCATTGCTGGCTGCCAGCGTAGCGAGGGCGCCGCTGTCCTGGTTGCGCAGCGGGTTCACCCGCATGCCGTCCCAACGCCCGCGAACGAATTCGCGCCGTGCGCCCGCTGCGGGCATGTCCTGCGCCAGCATCGCTTCGATCGAGTTCGGAAGCACCGCGGCTGCACCGGACATCGCCCGGATCAGTGGAAGCAGGAACAGGTAGGCGGTGACATGGCTCGAGACCGGATTGCCCGGCAGGCCAAGCACAATCGTGCGGCCCTTGCGCGCGACGAGCAGCGGCTTCCCCGGCTTGATCGCGACCCGCCAGAATTCGATTTGCGCGCCCCATTGCTCGAGCGCGGGCCGCAGCAGATCATGATCCCCCACCGAAGCACCGCCGCTGGTCACGATCAGGTCCGCTGCGGATGCCGCGTCAAATGCGGCGACCAACGCTTCGAGCCGGTCAGGCACAGGTGCCCCATGCACCACCTGGCACGGCCACGCCGCTGCCATCGCGGCCAGCATTGCGCCGTTGCTCGCCGGGATCTGGTGCAGTGCGCAATGCTCCGGGTCGGCGGAAAGCTCATCCCCCGTGTCCAGCACTGCCACATTTACGCGCCGGTGCACCGCGACCATGCGGTGGCCGCCGGTCAGGGCCAGCGCAATTTGCGACGGGCCGAGCCTCGTGCCCGCAGCAAGCAGTTCCTGTCCCTCGGTAAAATCCATCCCCGCCGCCCGGATATTGCGCGCCGGGGAGGGGGCCGCTACCAGTTCGAGGTGTTGTTCTTCGCGCCGGCAGTCTTCCTGCAGGAGCACCAAGTCCGCGCCGCCCGGGAGCAAGGCTCCGGTAGCGATTCGCACCGCTTCACCTGCCGCCACGGTGCCGCTGAACGGATGCCCGCAGGCACTTTCACCGATCACCCGCCATCGCTCAGGCAAGTCGGCGCTGCGCACTGCATACCCGTCCATCGCCGAGAGATCTGCTGGCGGCTGCGTCCGCCGTGCCAGCAGCGGCTCGGCCAGATAGCGCCCGGCCGCCTCGTTCACCGGCATCCGCTCGTGGCTGAGCGGCACGGCCAGAGCGAGCAGCCGCGCCTGCGCTTCATCCAGTTCGAGCGCAGGCGCGTTCATTCAGGACGGACCCAGTCGCCCGACTTGCCGCCGCGCTTTTCGATCAGCATGATTTCGCCGATGACCATGCCCTTGTCGATCGCCTTGGCCATGTCGTAGATTGTCAGTAGTGCGACCGAAACGGCTGTAAGGGCTTCCATTTCCACACCAGTTTTTCCGCTCAGCGAGGCGGTCGCGGTGGCGCGCACGGCGGCGTCCTCGAATGCAAAATCCAGCCTTACTGCGTCGAGCGCGAGCGGGTGACACAGCGGAATCAACTCGGCGGTCTTCTTTGCGGCCATGATCCCGGCAATGCGCGCGGCGGAAACGACATCGCCTTTGGGCCCGCTGCCGTCGCGGATCGCGGTCAGCGCTTGGGCCGACATCGCAATCTGCCCGGTCGCGGTGGCTGAACGGGCGGATTCGCGCTTACCGCCAACGTCGACCATTCGCGCCGCACCCGTTTCGTCGAGGTGAGTCAAACCCATCGCAAGTTCTCCGCTGCCTGCGGGCTGGACCGCTTGGACCACTGTCCTGGCCCAAAAAAACTGCCCTTGCGCGGAGCGCTGACTGAAGGGTCGCGAAAGAAGGGGGCGATTGTCATGACGCAAGGCTATGCCACGGTGCGGGCCCAGTAGGACAGCACTAGTTGCCGAACAGCGCCCGCGTCGCACGCGTCACATCGGATTGGCGCATAAGGCTTTCGCCGACGAGGAATGTTCGGATGCCGCTTGCCTCGAGTCGAAGCAGGTCGGCGTGGACGTTGATCCCACTTTCGCTGACCAGCAGGGTACCTGCGGGCGCCATCGCCGCCAGCCGCTCGCTGACCGCCAGATCGGTGACGAAGCGCTTGAGGTCGCGGTTGTTGACCCCGATCAAGCGCGATTTGAGCGCCGCAGCGCGCGCCATTTCGGCTTCGCTGTGGACCTCGACCAGTACGTCCATGCCGCGCTCGATCGCGGCGGCCTCGATCTCGGCCATCTGCGCATCATCCAGCGCGGCGACAATGATCAGGATCGCGTCCGCGCCAATGCTGCGTGCTTCGGCAACCTGCCAGGGATCGATCATGAAGTCCTTGCGCAGCACTGGCAGGTCGCAGGCCGCGCGGGCGGCAATAAGGTACTCTTCGTGACCCTGGAAATAGGGCGCATCGGTCAGCACGGAAAGGCACGCCGCACCGCCTGCCTGATAAGCCGCGGCATGTGCGCCAGGATCGAAATCCGCGCGGATCAGGCCCTTGGACGGGCTGGCTTTCTTGACCTCGGCGATCAGCGCGAAGCCTGCTGCTGCTTTGGCCCGCAGCGCCGCTTCGAACCCGCGCGGGTATGATTGAGCGACGGCCAGCGCATCAAGCTGTGTGATCGAGGTCAGCGCCTTGCGCGCAGCGACTTCCTCGCGTTTGGTGTCGCAGATTTCGGTGAGCTTGTCCGTCATTTTACGGCCTCAATCCAGCAATCGAGCAGGCCATTGGCAAGACCTTTGTCGATTGCCTCTGCCGCCTCCTCGACGCCTTCGAACCAATCGTCGACCTCGCCTGCGACAATCAGAGCTGCCGCTGAATTGAGCAAGACGGCATCACGGTATGCCCCGGCTTCGCCGAGCAACATGCCCCGCAAGGCGGCAGCGTTGAACGCCGCATCGCCGCCGCGCAGTGCGGACAGCTCGTGCGGCATCAGCCCGGCATCGAGCGGGGCGATCTCCCCGGCAAAGCGTTCGAGGCCCACCGTTGCAATGTGGCTGGCACCCGCAATCGAAAGCTCATCAAGGCCTTCCTCACCCGATATCACCATGGCGGCTTCGGTCCCGAGCAAGTTCATCGCATCGCGGTACAGCGCGATGAGGCGGGGATGCGCCACGCCGACAAGCTGGCGCGTCACTCCGGCCGGATTCGCCAGCGGCCCGGTCAGGTTGAAGATCGTGCGGTGACCCAGTGCCTTGCGGACCGGCGCGAGTCGGGCCAGCGCGGGGTGGTGCGCCTGCGCGAACAGGAACGCGATGCCGAGGTCCGGCAAGGTTTCCTCGGCCATGTCGCTGGCCCGCTGCAGGTTGAGGCCGAGTGCTTCGAGCGTGTCGGCCCCTCCGGCGAGGCTCGATGCGGCACGATTACCGTGCTTGGCGACCGGAACCCCGCAAGCCGCGACGACCAGCGCTACGGCGGTTGAGACGTTGACGCTGTGCTGCCCGTCGCCGCCGGTGCCGCAGACGTCGATCGCACCCGCAGGCGCTAATACGCGCTTCATCCTTGCCCGCATGGCGAGGACCGCACCGGCCACGTCTTCGGCGGTTTCGCCGCGTTGGTGCAGTTTGGTCAGGATTGCCGCCACTTCACCGTCCGCCAATTCGCCATCGAGCATCGCGCCGAATTGCGCTTCGGCGTCAGTCAACGCGGTCACGCCAGTTCCTTCACCGGCAGTCCGCAGATCCGCAGGAAGTTGGCGAGCATCGCGTGGCCATGCTGGGTCGCGATGCTCTCGGGATGGAACTGCACGCCGTGGATCGGCAAGCTCTGGTGGCGGAAGCCCATGACGTGGCCGTCATCTGAGGTGCAGTTGATCGCCAATGCTTCAGGCACATCATCGACGATCAGCGAGTGATAGCGGGTTGCGGTGAAAGGCGAGGGGAGGCCGACGAACAGCCCGGTGCCGTCATGGCTGACCTGGCTGGTCTTGCCGTGCATCAGCCCGCCGCGCACCACTTTGCCACCGAAATGCTGGCCGATCGACTGGTGACCAAGGCACACGCCGAGCAGTGGTTTTCCGGCATCGGCGCAGGCGGCGACGAGGTCGAGGCTGATCCCGGCTTCGTTGGGGGTACAGGGGCCGGGCGAGATCAGGAAACCACGCGCGCCGCTGGAGATCGCCTGCCCCGCCGACAGCGCATCGTTGCGCACGACCTCTACTTCGACTCCCAGCTCCATCAGGTAATGGACCAGGTTCCAGGTAAAGCTGTCGTAGTTGTCGAGGACCAGGATCATGCCGCGCCCATAAGCGGGGTTTGCGGAATTATCCAGTCTTCCCGGCGTAGCGGTCGCTCGCCCGGACCAGGCCATCGGTGACGCCGGGTTCGGTGTAGAGATGCCCACTGTCGGGCACAATCTGGAGATCGACCTCGGGCCAGGCCTGCTTGAGCGCCCAGGCAGCTGAGGGAGGCGTGCAGCAATCGTGGCGGCCCTGGACGATGGTGCCGAGGATATGCCTGATCTTGTGGGCACCCGCGAGCAACTGCCCCGGCTCCAGCCAGCAATCGTGCATGAAATAGTGGTTCTCGATTCTCGCCACTGCGACCGCGTGGTCGTCGGCGGTGAAATCGGCCATCATATCCGGATCGGGGAGGAGCGTGACGGTGACACCTTCCCACATCGACCAGATCTTTGCGGCGGCGAGGCGCACCTCCGGATAATCGCTGGTCAGGCGCTTCTGGTAAGCGGCGGCAAGGTCTTCCCGTTCGTCCTCGGGGATGTGGCCAACGAACTCGCTCCACGCCTCAGGGTAAAGTTCGCTCGCGCCGTATTTATACAGCCAGTCGGCCTCCTGCTGGCTGGCGAGGAAAATGCCGCGCAGCACCAATTCGGTTACCCGTTCCGGATGGGTTTCAGCATAAGCGAGGCTCAGCGTCGAACCCCACGAGCCGCCGAACACCAACCACTTTTCGTGGCCCGTCATTTCGCGCAGAAGCTCAATGTCCGCGACGAGGTGCCAGGTCGTGTTGTTCTCAAGGCTCGCAAACGGGGTGGATTTGCCGCAGCCGCGCTGGTCGAACAGCAGGACATCATACAGCGCCGGATCGAACTGGCGGCGCTGGCCGGGGCTGATCCCGCTGCCGGGGCCGCCGTGGAGGAACACCGCCGGCTTGCCGCCGGGTGTGCCGACCCGCTCCCAGTAAATGGTGTGGCCATTGCCGACCTCAACCATGCCCGAGGCGTAAGGTTCGATCTCGGGGTAAAGCGTGCGACGTTCACTCATTTCATCACCATCAATTTGGCCAGATCGGCCTTCCAGAATTTCGCCCAGGTGTGGGTGCCGTGGCCGTGGGTATCCCTACTCTGCGGGATCAGCATGAACCGCGCCTGCGGCATCTGCTTGACGTGCTGCTGGGCCAGACCAAGTTCGGGCGGGTTGATGAAATCATCGACCGAATTGATCCACAGCACGGGGACTGTGATCGCCTTGAGTTTGGGTAGCGGGTTATAATCGCGTGAAGCGTCGAGCTGGTAGATCTGGTCATTGGCGTCAGGCAACTTGGCCATGCCCAGCGCCGAGGCGAAGGTATCGGCCTGATCTCGAGTGGGGTAATCGGCTTGCATCGCCAGCGGGTTCATCCCTGCGATCGCACCAAGGTCCGCAGCGGTGCGCAGGC
>JAYUCG010000073.1:0-12934 GCA_043740455.1 Novosphingobium sp.
TCCCGGTCGGAGGCCAATTTGAAATCGATCAGCTATATCAGGGCCGAGGAATGGCGCCTGCGCGACAATCCGGTCGGCGCTGCCGGGGGCTTGCTGAAAGGGCTGCGCGGAAATTAGGCGCAAATTTGAGCCACGTCCTTGTGTTGCCTAAACGCAACACTATCTCTCGCTCATCAGGAGGCGAGACGATCCCATGAATCTCGAGAAATTTACCGATCGCGCCAAGGGGTTCCTGCAGGCAGCCCAGACCGTGGCGATCCGCATGAACCATCAGCGGATAACGCCCGAACACGTGCTCAAGGCCTTGCTCGAAGACGAGCAGGGCATGGCGGCGGGCTTGACCCAGCGCGCCGGCGGCAACGCGAAGATCGCGGCCGGCGAAGTGGACAAGGCGCTGGCGAAGATCGCGGCGGTTTCGGGCGCAGGGGCGCAGCAGACCCCGGGACTCGATAACGATGCCGTCCGCGTGCTCGATCAGGCCGAGCAGATCGCGACCAAAAGCGGCGACAGCTATGTCACGGTCGAGCGGATGCTGGTGGCGCTGGCGCTTGCCACTACCACGGGGGCGGGGCAGGCGCTCAAGGCCGCCAATGTCACCCCGCAGACGCTCGAAGCCGCGATTGCCGAACTGCGTGGCGGTCGCAACGCCGACAGCGCCTCGGCCGAGGAAAGCTACGAAGCGCTCAAGAAGTACGCCCGCGACCTGACCCAGGCGGCCCGCGACGGCAAGCTTGATCCGGTGATCGGCCGCGACGAGGAAATCCGCCGCACGATCCAGATCCTCGCGCGGCGGACCAAGAACAACCCGGCACTGATCGGCGAGCCCGGGGTCGGCAAGACTGCGATCGCCGAGGGCCTCGCGCTGCGGATCGCCAATGGCGATGTGCCCGACAGCCTCAAGGATCGCCGACTGATGTCGCTCGACATGGGCAGCCTGATCGCCGGAGCGAAGTATCGCGGTGAGTTCGAGGAGCGGCTCAAGGCCGTGCTTGATGAGGTCAAGGGGGCCGAGGGCGAGATCATCCTGTTTATCGACGAGATGCACACGCTGATTGGCGCGGGCGCGTCCGAAGGTTCGATGGATGCCTCGAACCTGCTCAAGCCCGCCCTGGCGCGCGGCGAGCTGCATTGCATCGGCGCGACCACGCTCGATGAATACCAGAAGTACATCGAGAAAGACCCCGCGCTGCAACGGCGGTTCCAGCCGGTGTTCGTCGGTGAACCGACGGTTGAGGATACGATCTCGATCCTGCGCGGGCTCAAGGAAAAGTACGAGTTGCACCACGGTGTGCGGATTGCGGACAATGCGATCGTCGCCGCCGCCACGCTTAGCCATCGTTACATCGCCGACCGTTTTCTGCCCGACAAGGCGATCGACCTGATGGACGAGGCCGCCAGCCGGATCCGCATGGAGGTGGAAAGCAAGCCCGAGGAAATCGAGGTGCTCGACCGGCGAATCATCCAGCTCAAGATCGAGGAGATGGCGCTCGCCAAGGAAAGCGACCAGGCGAGCAAAGACCGGCTGGCGACGCTGCGCAGCGAATTGGCCGAGCTGGAGGAGCAATCCGCCGTGCTCACGGTGCGCTGGCAGGGCGAGCGCGACAAGATTGCCGCGGAAGGCAAGATCAAGGAAGCGCTTGATCATGCCCGGCTGGAGCTTGAACAGGCGCAGCGCAGCGGCGATCTCGCCAAGGCCGGCGAGCTGTCCTACGGGCGAATTCCCGAGCTGGAGAAGCAACTGACCGAAGCGCAAGGCGCATCGGACAATGCCTTGCTGCGCGAGGAAGTCACCGCCGACGACATCGCCGCGGTGGTCAGCAAGTGGACCGGCATCCCGGTCGACCGGATGATGGAAGGCGAGCGCGAAAAGCTGCTCAAGATGGAAGAGATCATCGGCCAGCGGGTAATCGGCCAGCAAGACGCCGTGATCGCCGTATCAAAGGCAGTACGCCGCGCGCGCGCCGGGCTGCAGGATCCTAACCGGCCCTTGGGCTCGTTTCTGTTCCTCGGCCCGACGGGCGTGGGCAAGACCGAACTGACCAAGGCGCTCGCCGGGTTCCTGTTCGATGATGACAGCGCGATGGTCCGCATCGACATGTCCGAATTCATGGAAAAGCACGCGGTCAGCCGCCTGATCGGCGCGCCTCCGGGCTATGTAGGCTATGACGAGGGCGGGGTGCTGACCGAGGCAGTGCGCCGCCGGCCCTATCAGGTGGTGCTGTTCGACGAGGTCGAGAAGGCGCATCCCGATGTGTTCAACGTGCTGCTGCAGGTGCTGGATGATGGGCGGCTTACAGATGGCCAAGGACGTCAGGTCGATTTCACCAACACCCTGATTATCCTGACCAGCAACCTCGGCAGCCAATACCTCGCCAGCCTTGAGGAAGGGCAAGATGTTGAGGCGGTCGAGCCGCAAGTGATGGAGGTCGTGCGCGGGCATTTCCGCCCGGAATTCCTCAACCGGCTCGACGAGATCATCCTGTTCCACCGGCTCGGGCAGGACCACATGGCGCCGATCGTCGAAATCCAGGTCGGGCGGGTGCAGAAGCTGCTCAAGGACCGCAAGATCGAAATCGTGCTGACCGATGCGGCCAAGCGCTGGCTCGGCCGGGTCGGCTACGATCCAGTTTACGGCGCGCGGCCGCTGAAGCGCGCGGTGCAGCGCTACCTGCAGGACCCGCTCGCCGAGAAACTGCTCGGCGGCGAAGTGCCCGATGGCAGTACGGTGCAGATCGACGAGGGCGACGGCGCGCTGACGATGGTGGTGGGTTAACCTCCCCCAAGGGGGAGGATCAATTGGGCGACTCAAATGCCACGCCGTAGAACGTAAGCGCGATCCCGATGCGGCGGACGAAGGGGATGTCATATTGGCCGATGAGTTGCATGCACAGGGCTGTGGCATGGTTCGCAGGCAAAAGAAAAGGGCGGCGTGGTTGCCCACGCCGCCCTTCCTTTTTCCTGTTGTGTGGCTGGCTCAGAACTTGAGCTTGACGCCGGCATAGAAGCGACGGCCGATCGGGTCGTAAGTGCCCGCGTCGGTTTCAGTCCCGGTGTTGTCACCCGGGATGCCGCTGATGATCAGCGGAGTCTTCGCGTCGGTCAGATTGTTGACGCCAACAAAGAACTCGTAGTGATCGGTCGGCTTGAAGCGCAGCTGCATATCAGCGGTGAAATAGGCCGGGATTTTGAACGCCGCCAAACGATAGGCCTCACCGAACACGCCCGTGGTGAACGACTGCCGCAGGTCAGACCGGCCGATGAAGTTACCGCGCGCGGTGATCGTGAAGGTTGGCTTGCTGAAGCTCAGCGTACCGCTGGCACGATCCCGCGGTGAACCTTCGGTACCGGCCGAATCAGTGGCGCCCGGCGTGCTCGGGTCTTTCAACGAGAACACGTGGGTATACGATACCTTGCCGCTCAACGTGCCGCCGAACGCACCGGTGCGATAGCTCATCGTCGCATCGATACCTCTGGTCTCGAAATCTCCGAAGTTGCCGTTGATCGTATTGATGAACTGCAACGATCCCGGGCTGTTCGGCCCTTCCTGACCGGCCCGCCGCACAACCAGCGCGCAGAACGTTTCGTCCTGTGTGCTGCCCGAAGCGCCGTAGCACGAGTTGAGGATCGACTGCCGATCGAACGACGAGATCAACTTCCCGATCTTGATATCGAAGTAATCGACCGTGATGACCAGATTGCTCAGTCCAGCAATCGAAACCGGATTGATCACTGCACCGACGGTGAACGTCTTGCCGGTTTCAGCCTGAAGGTTGGGGTTGCCCGAGTTAAAGCCCGAGATACCCTGGATGTCAGGCTGAACCAGCGTGAACGTGCCGCCATTGGCAGCAATGTTAGCCAGTACGCCCGGATCCAGGCGGCACCGCGCCGAAGCGGCGGTTGTCGAAGTCAGGGTCACACCGTTGCAGGGATCACTTAGCCCGGTCGGGAAGGTCTGGCTACGTCCGGCGAACAGCTCGCCGATGTTCGGTGCGCGGGTCGCGTGGGCGTAGACTGCGCGGAAGCGGATGTCCTTAATCGGCGCATATTCGACACCAACGTTCCAGCTATAAACTGTCCCGACTGCACCCAGCGAATACTTCGATACTCGGCCTGCACCACGCACCGAAAGTGTTTCGAAGAACGGAGTGTGTGACAGCAGCGGGATCGCGATTTCGCCGTAGGCTTCCTTCACGTCAAATTGACCGATGGTGTTGGCGATCGCGTTGCCGCCGTTGAGACCGGCGACAGTCAGAGCGTCATTCACCGCAGAGCTCTTCTCTTTGCGGTATTCGACACCGACCGCGATGCCGACTGGCCCGGCTGGCAGCTCGAACAGGTTACCCGAAAGGTTGGCACCAGCGTCGGTCTGTTCGACGTTGGTGTTCCGGGTCGAACCAGCCTGGATGTAATTGACCGAACGGGCGCTGATTGAATTCGGCCCACCGAAGATGTCGGCGGGGACGCAACCCTGTGCACGAGCCGTGGCATCGGCGCAGATCGGGCCGTTGCCGCTCGGGATGGCTTGCAGCGCGTTGAGGAAGCTAGGCAGGTTGACCTGGCCGGAACCCACCTGGGATTCAGTCGTCTGCCCATAGGTGTAGAAGGCATCCCAATGGAAGTTGTCGAACACGTCACCATCGAGGCCGGCGAGGACCCGGAACGTCTGGCGGCGCGCGGTATAGGTGCGCGGGCCGAAGTCTGAGAGACGACGGGTGAAGGAAATGTCCTTAAGGCCGTCACCCGTCTTGTCGGTCGCGCCCGCCAGGATTGCAGCCGGAACGAACGGGTTGTTGACGATGGTGCCGTCGGGCAGCCTTGTCTGGATCGGCACGAAGCCGCTGCAGGCGAGCGCTGCAACGCCAGCCACGCAGGCGTTGGGAGCAACCCCGTTCACGCCCGAAGTCTGGAACGGGAACGGCTCGATCAATGTCGTCACCTGGGTGCGCGCAAAGTTGCCTTCGAGCGTGGCGTTGACATGATCGGTGATCGCATAGCTGCCGCGGAACGCCAGCAGATAGCGTTCGACCGGAATGGCGATTGTGCGGAACTGGCTGCGGTTAAACCCAGTCGCATTTTCAACTGTCGGGTGGCACGGATCGGCCGTGGTGCAGGCCCGGACCGTCGAAGCGACACCGTCGTTGTCGTGAACCAGACCATTGGTGTTAACCGGAATCAAAGTTCCGCCCGGGCCAATGACCCGACTTGTTTGACCGAACGTAATCGTACCGCCGGGAACGAAGCTCGAGTAGAAGGGCCGGTAAGCTTCGAACAGGCGCGAATAGTCACCACCCGTACCGATCGTGCTGCCGCAACCGCCGTTCTTGTTTGAGATCTGGAAGCACGCGTTCTGATCGATCGCCGAGCGGTCGCGATTGCGCGAATAAACACCGTCTTCCTTGGTATAACCGGCGTAGACCATCACATTGCCGCGACCGTCTTCGATATTCGCGCCCATCAACGTGCCGAACTGGTAGTTTGCCCCGTCATTGCGCTCGGTGATGCCGGTCTGGCTGGTCAGTTGGATGCCACTGAAATTCTTCTTGTAGATGAAGTTGACCACGCCCGCGATCGCGTCCGAACCGTAAACCGACGATGCACCGCCGGTTAGCACTTCGACCCGTTCGATAAATTCGCTGGGGATGGTGTTGAGATCGACGATGTTGGTGCCGGGAACGCCGGCGACCGTGCGGTGGCCGTTGATCAAGACCAGAGTGCGCGAAGTGCCAAGGTTGCGCAGATCGATAGAAGCAACGCCGCCGCTCGAAGTAAGGAAGTTGGAATTTGTGCGGCTGAACGTCGGCGCGGCCGAAACCGCGGGATTTTCCTGCAGAATCGCCTGAACGTTAAGTGAGCCCTTGTCTTGGATGTCGCGCGCATCGATCACCTGAAGCGGCGACGGCGAGGTCAGCGTCGGCGAGGCGATGCGCGAACCAGTAACGACGATGGCATCCTGCTTGCCAAGGCATTCTGCGGCATTGGGATTGGACGCGCAGATGTCGGCAGTGGTTTCTGTCTTGGTGCCAGAGGTTTGCGCCATTGCAGGCGACGCGATCCCGGCAAATCCGACGAGGAGGGTAGTGGCCATCAGGCGACGGCGAAGGAGAGCTGTCATATTCAAATTGCCCCTTGTTGAGTGTTTGGTCGACCCGGTCTGCGCAAGTTTGATATCGTGCGACTTGCCGACTTGTGCAACGGCGTAGGAAATTGCTTCCCCCGCAACAAGGCTTAACGCGGCGATTTGGGGGTTCGGCAGATGGTTAGTGAGAAGCTGTTACTTTGCAGCCACACTTGCTAGGAGCCGACCTTCGCGCCAGCATCGTCCCCGACAATCGATCCACCAGAGGAGATGCTTATGTTGCATTCGAAGACCGCTGTGGCGCTCACACTCTTGGCGATCGCGGGTAGCTTCGCAAACTCGGCCGAGGCCAAACCAGATAAGGCTGATGCCAACAAAATTCTGGATTCCCTACAAGAGTGCCAGGCAATCGCGGATGCTGGCCAACGCCTAGGCTGCTACGATTCCCGCATCATTGTTCTCAAGCAAGCGCGGCAGGTAGATCGAGATTTTGCTGGGGCACCAGCCGCGCGAGAATTTGAAACTATCACTTCGAATGCGGTGAGCGTTACGGAGCTTCAGCCTAATGTCTGGTTATTGGTCTTGGCTGACCATTCGGTCTGGCGCACCGATGACGATGTCAGATTCATTCCTAAAGTTGGGGATACGGTAAAGATCGTGAAAGGGGCGTTGGGAAGCTATCTGGCCAGCATCGGAAAAGAGCGGGCGGTCCACGTCAAGCAGCTTCATTAAGACCTTCCCATTTCGGTGCTGGGGCGACCCTTAGTCCATTGACCGTCGCTGATTGCAAGTTTAATTGAGCGGTTAAATTTATGACCAAAGGGAATCGGGAGATGGTGAAAGCCTATATAGTCGACGCGGTACGCACCGCTGGCGGACGGCGCGGCGGACGGCTTGCCGGAAATCACCCGGTCGATCTTGCCGCGCACACGCTCGATGCGCTGGTCATCCGCAGCGGAATCGATCCGGCGGCAATCGAAGATGTGATCATGGGCTGCGTCGGGCAGGGGGGCGAACAGGCCAATCAGGTCGGGCGCAATGCCGTGCTCGCCTCGAAGGTATTGCCGCGCTCGGTCCCGGCAGTGACGATCGACCGTCAGTGCGGCTCCTCGCAGCAGGCGATCCAGTTCGCCGCGCAGGCGGTGATGAGCGGCACCCAGGACGTGGTGATTGCCGCTGGGGTCGAAAGCATGAGCCGCGTGCCGATGGGCTCGACCACCATGCTGTACCTGAAGGAAGGCATGGGCTCTTCGCGCTCGCCGGGGATCGCCGAGAACTACCCGGGGCCGGGCTGGACCCAGTTCGCCGGCGCCGAAATGATCGTCCAGAAGTACGGCCTGACCAAGGACGAGCTCGACCGGTTCGCTTACGAAAGTCACCAGAAGGCGATCGCCGCAACCAATGCCGGAGCCTTCGCGAACGAGATCGTGCCGATTTCGATCGAGACTCCTGTTGGCACGGCGCTGCACACGATCGATGAAGGCATCCGCTTCGACGCGACCTTTGAGGGCATTGCCGGGGTCAAGCTGCTGAGCGAAGGCGGCGCGCTGACTGCGGCGACATCAAGCCAGATCTGCGATGGTTCGTCGGCCGCGCTGGTGGTCTCCGAAGCAGCGCTCAAGCGCTATAACCTGACCCCGCTGGCGCGCATCCACACGCTTGCGGTGACTGCGGGCGACCCGGTGATCATGCTGGAGGAACCACTGTTCGCGACCGACAAGGCGCTGGCCCGCGCCGGGCTGAGCATGGCCGACATCGACCTTTACGAAGTCAACGAAGCCTTCGCTTCGGTGCCGCTGGCCTGGCTCAAGCACACTGGCGCCGATCCGGCCAAGCTCAACGTCAACGGCGGCGCGATTGCCCTGGGCCACCCGCTCGGCGCCTCGGGCACCAAGCTGATGGCGACGCTGCTTTACGGCCTCAAGGCGCGGGGCAAGAAGTACGGTTTGCAGACAATGTGCGAAGGCGGCGGGGTCGCCAACGTCACGATTGTCGAGATGGTTTGAGATTGAACGAACACGCTTCCGGGAGAATTTGAATGAAGCTCGATAACACTGTCGCCGCGGTTGTCACCGGCGGCGCATCCGGCCTCGGCGCCGCCACCGCCCGCGCGCTCGCCGCCAAGGGCGTCAAGGTCGCGATTTTCGACCTGCAGGAAGAGAAGGGCAAGGCCGTCGCGGCCGAACTGGGCGGGGTGTTCTGCGAGGTCAACGTGACCGACGACGCCTCAGTCGATGCCGGGTTCGCCAAAGCGCGCGCCGCGCACGGGCAGGAGCGGATCTTGGTCAACTGCGCCGGTACCGGCAACGCGATCAAGACTGCCAGCCGCTCCAAGGAAGACGGCTCGATCAAGCACTTCCCGCTCGATGCCTTCAACTGGATCGTGCAGATCAACCTCGTCGGCACCTTCCGCTGCATTGCCAAGTCGGCGGCGGGGATGCTTAGCCTCGAACCGATGGAAGACGGCGAGCGCGGTGCGATCGTCAACACCGCTTCGGTCGCGGCCGAGGATGGCCAGATGGGCCAGGCGGCGTATTCGGCGTCGAAAGGCGGGGTGGTCGGCATGACGCTCCCCATCGCGCGCGACCTCGCCAGCGAGAAGATCCGCGTCAACACAATCCTGCCAGGCATCTTCGATACCCCGCTGCTCGCTGGCGCGCCGCAGAACGTGCGCGATGCGCTGGGCGCAACCGTGCTCAACCCCAAGAGGCTGGGCATTCCCGATGAATACGCCAACCTTGCCATGTGCATGATCGAGAACGGTTACTTCAACGGTGAGGACGTCCGCCTCGACGGCGGCATCCGCATGGCGCCGCGCTGAGATGGGTTACAGTCAGATCAGCCTCGACATCAGCGAAGGCATTGCCACGCTGACGCTCAACCGCCCGGAGAAGATGAACGCGTTCACCGGCACGATGATGAACGAGATCATCGATGCGATGGACCGAACCGACGCGGATGACAGCGTTCGTGCGGTTATCTTCACCGGCGCAGGCGAGCGGGCGTTCTGCGCCGGGGCCGATCTGACACCCGACGACGGCCGTGCGGTCTTTTCGGACTCGGCGCCGGTCGACGACCTGTCCGACCCGCGCGTGCGCGATGGCGGCGGGCTGCTGACGCTGCGGCTCTACCAGTCGAAGAAGCCGCTGATCTCCGCCTGCAACGGCGCGGCGGTGGGCGTGGGGATTACCATGCAGCTGCCGATGGACATCCGTTTGGCCTCTGACAATGCCCGCTACGGCTTTGTCTTCGCCCGCCGCGGCATCGTGCCCGAGGCTTGCTCAAGCTGGTTCTTGCCCAAGATCGTCGGGGTGGGCCAGGCGCTCGAATGGTGCATGACCGGGCGCATCTTCGATGCTCAGGAAGCACTGCGCGGCGGGCTCGTTCGCTCGGTCCATCTGCAGGGCGAGCTGATCGATGCGGCGCGCGGGCTGGCCCGCGAGATTGCGCAGAACACCTCGGCAGTGTCGGTCGCTATGACCCGGGCGATGCTGTGGCGGATCCCGTCGGGCGCACACCCGATGGAAGCGCACAAGGTTGATAGCCGGGCGATCTATCGTCTGTCCAAGGGTGCCGATGCGAAGGAAGGTGTGCAAAGTTTCCTCGAAAAGCGAGCGCCTGACTTTCCGCTACGGGTTTCTGGCGATATGCCCGATTTCTACCCATGGTGGGGAGAGGAGCCCCATTACGCATGAGCCAGGCCATCGAACAAGCAACTGCCGCTACCGAACCGCCTGCCGGTGCGCGCGAACACTTGCTCGAAACCGCCTCGACGATCATGCGCGAGGGCGACATCGTCGATATTTCGCTCAGCGAGCTATCGCTCCGCTCGGGGCTCAACTCGGCGCTGGTCAAGTACTACTTCGGCAACAAGGCCGGGCTGATGAAGGCCCTGCTTGACCGTGATATGGACGGCATCGTCCATGAGGTCGACGCGCTGATGGCCAAAGACATGACCCCTGACGTGCGGCTGAGCCGGCACATTGGCGCAGTGGTCGATACCTATTACAAGACCCCGTACCTCAACCGGCTGCTGATGCGTCTGGTGCGCGAAAGCGATGACGAGGAAGCTCACCGGATTGCCGATAGCTACCTGACCCCGCTGAGCCGCGCCTATGACCGGCTGATCGAGGACGGGGTCAAGCAAGGCCTGTTCCGCAATGTCGACCCGCAGCTGTTCTATTTCACCGTAACCGGCGCCTGTGACCGGTTCTTCGCCTCGCGGCTGGTGCTCAAGCATTGCTATGACACCGAACTGCTGACCGAAGCGCTGCGCGACCGGTATCGCGAGCACTGCATCGACTTTATCATGGCAGGCATCCTCGCCAGGTAATGTCGGATCACTGGCACATCGGGGTAATCGGCGGATCCGGCCTGGCCGCCGGGCTGACGCTTGACGGCGCGCAGGAGATCGAGGTAGCGAGCCCGTTCGGGCTGCCCTCGGCCACCGTTACAACTGGTACGCTTGACGGGGTCCGCTTCACCTTCCTGCCGCGTCACGGGGCGGGCCATGCATTGCCGCCAGGCGCCGTCAATTACCGCGCCAACATCGACGTGCTGAAGCGCTGCGGGGTGACCGATTTGGTCGCGCTTTCGGCGATCGGTTCGCTTAACGCCGCGTTCGTGCCGGGCAGCTTCGTTGCAGTTGACCAGTTCATTGACCGGACGACTGCGCGCGCGGGCAGCTTCTTCGGGCCAGGCCTCGTCGCCCACGTCAGCTTGGCCGACCCGGTCTGCCCGCGGTTAAGCGCGGCGCTGGTCGATGCGGCCCGGGCGGAGGAAGCAGCGGTGCACAATGGCGGCTGCTATATCGCGATTGACGGTCCGCAATTCTCGACCCGCGCCGAAAGCCGGCTCTATCGCAAGTGGGGCGGGGACGTAATCGGGATGACCGGGATGCCCGAGGTGCGGCTCGCGCGCGAGGCCGAGCTGCCCTATGCGATGCTGGGCATGGTAACCGATTATGACAGCTGGCGCGGCGAGGATGGCGGGGTTGAGGCGAGCAACGTGCTCGAGGTGGTTCACCGCAACGCCGAATTGGCCCGCCGAGTTGTCGCGCGCTTCGCTGCTTCGCTTGCTGCAGAACGAACGCCGAGCCCGATCGACCGCGCGCTCGACAACGCGATCATGACGACCCCCGAAGCGCGCGACCCCCAGCTGGTGGCAAAACTGCAGGCGGTCGCCGGAAGGGTGCTTTCATGAGCGAAGTCGTATTTTACGAGTACTGGCGTTCTTCAGCTGCGTACCGGGTGCGGATTGCGCTGAACCTGAAGGGCGTATCCTATCGCAGCGTACAGCTGGACTTGACCGCAGGTGCGCAGTCCAGCGCGGAGTACCTGGCAATCAATCCGCAAGGTCTGGTCCCGGCGCTGGCGATCGACGGGCACCTGTTGACGCAAAGTCTCGCGATCATCGATTATCTCGACGCGAAATACGCGGACCCGCCGATGGTCTCGTCCGATCCGGCGAGCCGCTCGCGCACGCTGGCGCAAGCGCTGCTGATTGCGACGGACATTCACCCGCTCAACAACTTGCGCGTGCTGGGTTACCTGCGGCGCGAGCTGGGGCAGGGCGATGATGCGGTGAGCACGTGGTACCGCCACTGGATCGCCGAGGGCTTTGCCGCGCTAGAGCAGATGGCGCCCGAGGCCGGACTGTTCGGCGGAGACCGGCCCAATATGGCCGACGTCTGCCTAGTGCCGCAGATGGCCAATGCCCGCCGCTTTGATACCCCGCTCGATGCCTACCCGCGGCTGGTCGCGATCGATACTGCCTTGCGCGCGCTTCCGGCCTTTGCCGCAGCCGCGCCCGAAGCGGTCCAAAAATTGATCTGAAGCCATTGCGCCGGGCCTGCACTGGCCCTAGCAAACTGGTTGCAAGGGGAACCAGTTCCGCATGACCGCGCCTACCCGTCTGGCCGATTTTCTGCCTTACCTGCTGTCGATCACTTCGAATGCGGTGAGTGACCGGATCGCGGACGAATATCGCGCGCACTTTGGGCTCAAGATTCCGGAATGGCGCGTGATGGCGGTGCTCGGCGATCAAGGAGCGGCGACCCAGCGCACGTTGGTCGAGGCGACGCGAATGGACAAGGTTGCAGTCAATCGCGCCTGCCGGGGGCTTGAAGAGCGCGGCCTGCTGGTCCGGCGGCCGAATTCGGCGGACGGCCGCTCACACCATCTTGGCCTCACGTCCGCGGGGCGGGATGTTTACCGCGCGATCATGCCGATGGCGCTCGAAATGGAAGGGCGCCTATTTTCAAGCTTGAGCGCCGACGAGCGCGCTCTATTCAGGAACCTGCTTGAGCGCATCCGCGCCGAGGCTGAAAAAACGGGACACCAGCCATGAAACTCGCCTCCATGCCCCACGGCCGCGACGGCCGGCTGGTTGTCGTCAGCAGCGATCTTGCCTGGTATGCTACCGCCGCGCATGTGGTGCGCACGTTGCAGGGCGCGCTTGACGACTGGGAGCGGCACGAACCGGCGTTGCGCGCACTGGCGACCGAGCTCGAACACGGGGCAATCCCGCGCGAACGGTTCCACGAACGAGAGGTTGCCGCGCCGCTGCCGCGGGCCTTCCAGTGGGCCGATGGCTCGGCTTACGTCAATCACGTCGAATTGGTGCGCAAGGCGCGCGGGGCCGAGCTGCCCGATAGCTTCTGGCACGATCCGCTGATGTATCAGGGCGGCAGCGACGACCTGCGCGGCGCGCGGGCGCCGATTAGCCTCGCCGACGAAGCCTGGGGCTGCGACATGGAGGCCGAGATCTGCGTGGTCACCGGCGACCTTCCGCAGGGTTCCGACGCGGCGACCGCGCTCGATCAGGTGCGGTTGGTCGGTCTGGTCAACGACGTTTCGC
>JAYUCG010000074.1:0-18238 GCA_043740455.1 Novosphingobium sp.
GCATAACCTGGCGATGCGCCAGATGGATGCCTGCGGCGGGATCTTCAGCTTCGAGGTTGAGGACCGCAAGCAGGCGCACGGTTTGCTCAATGCGCTGAACCTGATCGACATTTCGAACAACATTGGCGATTCGCGCAGCCTGATGTGCCATAATGCCTCAACCACGCACTATTCGGTCAGCGCCGAAGCGCGCGCGGAGATGGGCGTGAGCGAAGGGATGCTGCGGCTTAACGTCGGGCTGGAAGACCCGCTCGACTTGGTCGAAGATCTTGATCAGGCGCTACAAGCCGTTGGACTCTGATGGGATTCGCACCATCCTAATCGGTTGCAAAATCACACCGGGCGTTGCATCCCGTCATGGGGAGGCGGGGCAAGCGTGAGAAACGATCCCCCGATGAGTGCCGCCGATCTTTTCGCCGCGATTGTCGAGGATTCCGACGCGGCGATCATTGCCAAGGATCTGCACGGCACGGTGCTGGCGTGGAATCGTGCCGCGCAGCTCGCGTTCGGCTGGACTGCCGAGGAAATGATCGGCCAATCGATCCGCCGCTTGATCCCGGCCGAGCGCCAAGCCGAAGAGGATCGCATCCTTGAATCGGTCAGCCACGGCGAATCCGTATCCCGGCTCGAAACCCAGCGTCTCCGCAAGAACGGCTCGTTGATCGACGTAGCGGTGCTGATTTCACCGATCCGCAACCGCGACGGAGAGGTTGTCGGCGCAAGCAAGATCGCCCGTGACATCACCGATGAACTGCGCACCCGCAATGCGCTGGCCGATTTCGAAACGCGCTTCTCGCTACTGGCGGACAATATCACGCAGCTCGCTTGGATAGCCGACAGCGCCGGCGAGGTCTCCTGGTTCAATCGGCGCTGGATGGACTATACCGGTGAAACCTTTGCCGAAAATACCGGACCGCGCCGCATGCAGGTGGTTCATCCCGACCATGTCGAACGGGTGGAGCAACAATATCTGAAAAGCATCTCGGACGGGTCCGAATGGGAAGACACCTTCCCTTTGCGCGGTGCCGATGGCGAATATCGCTGGTTCCTGTCGCGGGCCGTTCCGCTGCGCGATGACTCCGGCAAGGTCAAGCACTGGTTCGGGACCAATACCGACGTTACCGAGCTGCGCGATGCCGAACGGCGGATCGAGCTGCTGCTGATGGAGGTCAATCACCGCTCGAAAAACCTTCTCTCAGTGGTCCAATCGATGGCGCGGCGCACGGCCAGTACCGGCGAAGATTTTATTCCCCGGCTTGAAAAGCGGATCGCCGCGCTGTCTGCCAACCAGGATGTGCTGGTCCAACGCAACTGGTCACCGGTGCCGTTGCGCGAACTGATCGATGCGCAATTGCTGTTCCTCGAGCAAGCCGCGAACCAGACCGAAATAGTCGGCCCCGACGTCGTGGTCCAGTCGAGCACCGCCGAAGCGCTGAGCATGGCGCTGCACGAACTGGCCACCAATGCCGAAAAATACGGCGCCTTTTCGGTGCCGGGCGGGCTGGTCAAGATCAGCTGGGACGTTGGCGGAACTGGCAGCGATGCTGAATTTGTCCTGCGCTGGACCGAAAGCGGTGGCCCTCCCGTGCCGCAGGACGGGAAGCCGGGGTTTGGCACACGGATCATCCGCGATGTTCCCAAGGGACGGCTGCGCGGCGAGGTGGAAACCGAATATCCGCCGCGTGGCTTCCGCTTTACCTTGCGCTGCCCGGCGGCAAACGTTCTAGCGCTGCCGAAGTAAAACAGAGGCGAAGCGCCATTGTCGCAGCGCCTGCCAATCGCTATCTTTCCCGGCGATGAAAGAGCTTTTCCAGCATGCCGCGATCACCGAGGGCATCACCGTGCGCGTCGCGGTCAGTTTTCTACCCGATCAATCGCAGATCGAGGCGGGCAAGTGGTTCTGGGTCTATCACATCAGAATCGAGAATGGCTCGGACGAGGCGGTGCAGCTGCTCACCCGGCACTGGAAGATCACCGACGGGCGCGGCACGGTCAACTATGTCGAGGGTGACGGCGTGGTTGGTGAGCAACCCTTGCTGCTGCCCGGGCAAAGCCACGACTATGTTTCGGGCTGCCCGCTGGGCACTCCGCATGGCAGCATGGCGGGGCACTACACCTTCCTGCGCGGCGACGATTCGTTGCTCGCAGTGGCGATCCCGTTTTTCCCGCTAGCCGCGCCAGCAACAGCCGACTAAACGCGGCGCTCTATGAAGCGCACGCACTTACCCCTCAACGCCCTGCGCGTGTTCGACGCGGCGGCGCGCCACCTGTCGTTCACCCGCGCGGCGGACGAACTGGCGGTGACCCCGGCGGCGGTCGGTCAGCAGATCCGTGCGCTCGAAGATGTGCTCGGCGTGGTGCTGTTCCGCCGCACCTCCAAGGGGCTGGAGCTGACCGACGAGGCATCGGCCGGGCTTGAGGCGCTGCGCACCGGCTTCCTCCATTTCGAGGATGCCGTGCGGGCGATGCAGGCCGGGCAATCGAGCCACGTCTACACCATCGCCGCCCCGCGCGAATTCTTCGCCACCTGGCTTGCGCCGCGGCTGGCCGAGTTCCGCAAGACCAACGCCGAAGTGCGCTACAACCTGGTGTCGGATGAGGATGCCGACTTTACCGAGGCCAACCTCGACCTCGCGGTGCGCTGGGCCGAAGGGCCGGGCGAGCTGGAAGGGGTGGCGATGGGCGAGGCCAGCCTGATCCATGTCGGCCAAGGCTGCTGGATCGCCTGGCCGGGCGACCCCGCGCCCGAGGGTGAGGGCTGCGAGGCCCCGCTGCTCAATGTCGGCGATGCCGGGCAGGCGCTCGCCGCCGCCGCCGCCGGAATGGGCCGCGCCCGCGTGCCGGCACTGCTGGCGCGATCATGGCATGAAGGTGGCCGGATCGCAGCGCTCGGCGAGAGCGAAGCAAGCCGCCACGGCTACTGGCTGGTCGCGCCAACGCCGCAGTGGCGCCAAAAGAAGGTCAAGGCGCTGGTCGCGTTTTTGGCGGGATGAGGGACGAATGATCGAAATTCCACCCATGGCCGCTGATCAGACCGGAGAGTTCGCCGCAATCTGGGTGCCATGGTTCGAAGGAATGGGCCGCCAAGTCGAGGCCGAGGACCGTGCGATCATGCGCGATCCGGCCGCCTATTACCGCAGCACCGGGGGCGAAGCTTTCCTCGCCATATTGGATGGTCAGACCGTCGGCGCGGTCGCGGTCAAGGGGCTGGGACCCAGCGGGTTCGAATTCTGCAAGCTGGTGGTGACTGACGCGGCCCGTGGTCACGGTACCGAGCGGGCATTGGTCGAGAATTGTCTCGACTACAGTTCAGCGCAGGGCGGGCCCGCGCTCTATCTGCAGTCGTTCAATGCGCTCGACGTGGCGCTTGGGCTATATGAGTGGATGGGGTTCGAGCATGTGACGCCTCCGCCCGAAATGACCGTTCTGGCGCGCACCGAAGTCATCATGGCAAAGCAGGTCTAGCGGCCTGCCGGACTTCGAATTCGGCGCGGGCGTGACGGCCACTGCCGCCACGCCCGTCGCCGCTCGATCAGAACTTGTCGCCAAACGCGCCTTCGACAGCGCCCTTGGCCTTCTGAAGCTTGCCCTTGGCCTGCTGGCTGGCGCCCTTATCGCGGGTATTCTCGTTGTCGCTGTGCTGCTTGGCCTTGCCCATCGCATCGTTGACGGCACCCTTGGCCTTGTCGATCATCTCACCCATGGCTCAAATCCTCTGTGCATGTGCGCCCCACAGCGAAACAACCGGCCAGACCAGAAATCGTTGCATTACAGTAATGTAACAGTCTTTCGCCCTATCGCACCAACACCCCGCCCTTCATCACGTGCTGCACCTGCCACCTGAGCCATGACACGTCCTCGAGCGGACTTCCCCCAACCGCGATCATATCGGCGTAATGCCCGGGGGTGAGCGAGCCGACATCCTTGTCCCAGCCGATGAATTCCGCCGCGACGCAAGTCGTCGACTGGATCGCCTGCATCGGGGTCATCCCGTATTTGACCATGTAGGGGAACTGCAGCGCGTTCTGGCCGTGCGGGAAGACGCCGGCATCGGTCCCGAACACCACTTTGACCCCGGCCCGCACTGCCTTGGTGAAGCCTTGACGCTGCTCGTCGGTGGTCTCGAAATTCTTGCGCAGGATGGCCGCGCTCCAACCTTGCTGGCGGCCAACCTGGTCGATGTAATCGCCGTTGTAGACGTCCATCACTAGGTAGGTGCCGTGCGCCTTGGCCAGCGCGATGCCTTCGTCGTCGATCAGGCTGGCATGCTCAATCCCGCGCGAGCCGTTCAGGATCGCAAGCTTGATCCCCGCCGCGCCGTGCGCGTGGCTGGTCACCCAGCTGCCGTGCGCCTTGGCCGCAGCGACCGCGGCGGCGATCATCGGACCGTCAAGCTCGATCTGGCCCGGTTCGGTCCCCTCGGTCAGCACCGCGCCGGTGGCGATCAGCTTGATCGAATCCGCGCCGAGATCGAACATATGGTTGACCCTTGCGGTAACCTCGGCGGGGGTGGCGGCAACGCCCTCGCGCATTTCGGGCGGAACTAGCATGCCTGCGGGCACCCCGGTCACTTCGCCGCCGCCGCCCGGCACGGTGATATAGCCGCCGACCGCGTTGATCCGGGGCCCGGGGATATCGCCGCGGTTGATCGCACCCCGCAATTCGATGTTGCCGCTCGCCCGGTAGGATCCGACATCGTGGACTGTGGTGAACCCCGCCAACAGCGTATCGCGCGCATTGCGCGCGGCGACATAGGCCGTAGCCTCGCGCGAGTGTTTGAGCGGCTCGGCCGGGTCATTGGTCTGGACGTAATCGGCAAGGTGGACGTGCGCGTCGATCAGGCCGGGGAGCATCCAGAGGCGCGACCAGTCGGTGACCGTATCGTTGCGCGGGTGGTCGATCCACGGCCCGACCGACACAACCCGACCGGCCTCGACCGCGATCTCCTGGTTTTGGAGCACTTGACCGGTGCATGGCTCGATCAGGTGACCCGCATGGACATAGGTGCGGATCAGCGGCGGCGGGGTCGCGGCGGGGGATCCCACGAGTGACAGGGCGGCAAGCGGGGTGAGGAGGCGTTTCATCGAGCGAGACTGCCGCGCATGGCGGACAAGTGCAATGCGCCCGTTCCCATTTGCCCCGGCCATGGCATAACCCCGCGCAAGCCAAGATGGGGGACGCGATGCAGCAGAGTTTGATTCAGGAATGGCGCGGGATGGCCAAGCCGCAGCGGATGTCGGTGTGGGCGGCGTACCTCGGCTGGACGCTCGATGCGTTCGATTTCTTCCTGCTGGTGTTCAGCTTCAAGGCGATCTCCGAGACCTTCGGCACCGATATCAAGTCGGTCGCCTATGCCTCGGTGCTGACCCTGATGATGCGCCCGGTCGGCGCGCTGGTGTTCGGCTGGATGGCGGAAAAGTTGGGGCGGCGGCCGGTGCTGGTGATGGTGGTGCTGGGCTTTTCGGTGCTCTCGGCGCTGTCGGGCCTGGCGCAGACCCTAACGCAGCTTCTGGTGATCCGCGCGGTGTTTGGCTTTGCGATGGGCGGCGAATGGGGGGTTGGCGCGAGCCTTGCGATGGAGACGATCCCGGCGCGGCTGCGCGGTCCGGTTTCGGGGCTGATCCAGTCAGGCTATCCCTCGGGCTTCTTCCTCGCCAGCCTCGCCTTCGGGCTGTTCTTCGACCAGATCGGTTGGCGCGGCATGTTCTTCCTCGGGCTTGCCCCGGCGCTGTTTGTGCTGTTCGTGCGGCTCCGCGTTGAGGAAAGCCCGCACTTTGCCGAGCGGCAGGACCGCGTGGTTCAGCACCCGATCCGTGCGATCGTCAGCAACTGGAAGCTGGCGCTGTACCTTGTGGTGCTGATGACGCTGTTCAACACCTTCAGCCACGGCACGCAGGACCTTTACCCGACCTTTCTGCAGAAGCAACGGCACTATGATACGCAGCTGACCAGCTATATCGCTATGGCGATGAATGCCGGCGCGATCACCGGGGCGCTGATCCTGGGGATCTGGTCGGTGCGGATCGGGCGGCGACGGACGATTGCTGTGGCGGCGATGCTGGCGCTGGTGGCTTTGCCGCTCGGGCTGTGGGCGCCGTCAGCCCTGCTCCTCGCGCTCGGTGCGTTCCTGCTCCAGGCCGGAGTGCAGGGCGCTTGGGCGATGGTCCCGGCGCACCTTAATGAGCTATCCCCACCATCGGCGCGCGCACTGTTTCCGGGGGTGGTCTATCAGACCGGCAACCTGCTCAGTTCCTACGTGGCCGCCTCGCAAGCCGGCATCGCCGAGGCGCGCGGCGATGACTATGCCTACGCCATCGCGATATTCGCGGCAGCGGTTGCAGTAGCGTTGGCACTCTGGGCCCAGGTCGGCCCCGAACGCAGCCGCGAGGAACTGGCGCGGGCGTAAACGAGGCGCGGCACTTGGCAGCGGGTTAGTTGTTGCGGACGTTCGAGCGGGTCTTGCCGGCCTTGGCGGCGTGCGGCGCGCATCCCAGCGAAGCCAGAAAGTCTTTGCCCGATACGGTGAGGGTCGCATTCGGCTGACTGGCCGTTTCGGCGGGCAAGGTGCCGCTGGGTGCCGGAGCGGCGCTGGTCCGGGCCGGGGCCGCGCAGAATTCGGTCGGCGGCGGCGGGGCGAAGGTCCCGGCCTGGATCACTTCGGCCAACGCTGCCAGCGATCCGCCGAGTGCGAGCAAGGAAACGCGCGGTGCAATCATCAGTCTCTCCCATTTCGGGCCCGGTTTCAGGTCAGGCGCCGATCGTACCGCCAATCGCCGCCACGGGCAAATCGGGCGGTTCGGCTGCTTCTTAATCGCGCGATTAAAATGCATTGACCGTCCCGGTGCGGGCGGGCAACGTCGCGCCGATGCACACCGAAACGATCCGTATTCCCTTTGGCCAAGACCTTTACCTGACGGCCGACGTCGCAGGGCCGCGCGGCGCGCCGACTGTGGTGCTGGGCCATGGCGGCGGGCAGACCCGGCATTCGTGGGACAAGTGCGAAGAACAGCTCGCAAGTGCAGGCTATTACGCGATAAACTATGACCTGCGCGGCCACGGCGACAGCGACTGGTCGCCCGATGGGGACTACGGGATTGAGACCCGCGCGCGCGATCTGATCGCGGTGGCGGAGCAGGGGAGCAAGCCGGTCGCACTGGTCGGTGCCTCGCTCGGCGGGATGACCGCGTTGGCCGCTTCCTCGCTCGGGTTCGATGTGGCCGCGCTCGTGCTGGTCGATATCGTCCCCATGATGTCGCCCATCGGAGTGGCCAAGATCCGCGGCTTCATGATGGCGCACGGCGATGGTTTCGCCAGCTACGAAGAAGCCGCCGATGCGATCTCGGAATACTATCCCGACCGGCCCCGGCCCAAGGACCTCTCAGGGCTGGCCAAGAACCTGCGGCACCACCCCGACGGGCGATACCGCTGGCATTGGGACCAGCGGATGATGACCGACACCCGCGCCGATCCGCGCCATATGCTGGGTCTGCTCGATGCGGCCGACTGGACCGACCGCGTGCCGACCCTGCTCGTGCGCGGCATGAAAAGCGATATCGTCACCGACGACGGGGTGGCAGACCTGAAGCGCCGGATCCCCGCGCTTGAGATCGCCGACATCCGCGGTGCAGGCCACATGGTGGCGGGCGATCGCAACGACGACTTCAACGCCGCGGTGATCGAATTCCTTAGCCGGGTGATGCCGGCGGGCAAGTAACCGCGCCCACTCGACAAGCTCTCGGAAATCCGTAACTTCTTGGCCTTAGGGAAAGAAGCCGGACAGGCAGGGGAGAGTCGATGAAATTGCCGCTTGCCGCATTGGCCGCATTGGCCGTGCCGGCCTTGCCCATGGCCGCCCAAGCCAAGGCGCCGGGCGTGATTCAAAGCGCGCCGCAGCCGGTCGCGGTCAGCGCCGATGCCGCGCTGCCGCGCCCGCTGGTCGCCGCTCCGGCCAGCTGGATCGACGTTGCCGCGCTGCCCAAGGCGCCAACCGATTCTGCCGGTGCCGCGACCATCCAGCTTCTGGGCGACGTGCAGGTCCGCTTCGCCAAGGCGGGCGACACGAGCTATTATGCCAGCGCCTGGCAGATTTGTTCGGCGCAAGGGCTCGACGGCAGCGCGCTGCAGGTCGATTGGGACCCGGCGCTTGAGACGCTGACGATCCACAAATACCGCATCCTGCGCGGCGGCCAGCCGATCGACCTATTGGGTGACGGCCACGCGATCAAGGTGATCCAGCGCGAAGGCAGACTTGAAAACGCGATGCTCGACGGGCGGCTTACGGCCACGCTCCAGCCCGAGGACCTGCGCGTCGGCGACGTGGTTGAACTCGCCTATTCGATCGGCATGCACGATCCAGCCATGGCCGGGCGCAGCGAATATGTCGCCGGGCCGTCCGACGGGGTCAACTTCGGCCGTTTCCGCGTGCGCATGCTGTGGGACAAGGACAAGAAGATGCAGTGGCGCGTCTTCCCCGGGATCCTCCAGCCCAAGCTGAAGCAGACCGCGCTGGGCAGTGAGCTCGTCGCCGATGTGATCAACGGCACCGCGCCGCTTGGCCCCGAAGGTGCGCCAGCGCGCTACAAGCTGGTCAACGCGGTGGAGATCACCGAATTCGGTGACTGGCGGGGCGTCTCGCACACTTTCGCCCCGCTTTATGCCAAGGCGCTAGCGCTTGATCCCGCCAGCCCGGTCAAGGCCGAAGCGGCCAGGATCGCCGCTCAGACCCGGGATCCCAAGCGCCGCGCCGAACTGGCCTTGCAGCTGGTGCAGGAACAGATCCGCTACCTGTTCCTCGGCATGGACGACGGCGGCTTTGTCCCCGCCACCGCCGACCAGACCTGGAGCCGCCGCTTCGGCGATTGCAAGGCCAAGACCGTGCTGCTGGTCGCGCTGCTCAACGAGCTGGGTGTGCCCGCGCGCCCGGTGCTGGTCAATACCAAGCAGGGCGATCTGGTCGCGGCGCGGCTGCCGACGATGGAAGGGTTCGACCACGCGATTGTCGAGGTGCAATTGGGCGGCAAGAGCTATTGGCTCGACGGCACGCGGCTGGGCGATGTTAGCCTCGACCGGCTTGAGGCACCCAATTACACCGTCGGCCTGCCGGTGACCGAAGCGGGATCGCCCTTGGTCGCAATCTTGCCCGACCCGCTTGACCGCCCGACCCAGGTGATCAGCCTGACCCTCGATTCCTCGCGCGGGATCGACGTGCCCGCGCTGGCGAGCGGCGAGATGCGCTTCCACGGCCGCACCGGGTCAGACATGCGGCAGACCTATTCGGGCTATTCGCAGGCCGATCGGCAACGCGAGCTGCGCAAGCTGTGGCGCAACACTTACGATTTCGTCGCGCCCGGCAAGATCGTCACCGCCGACGATCCAGCGACTGGCGATTTCGTCGTCACCATGACCGGCAGCGCGGCGCTGGACTGGACCCGCGACCAGGGCTCACGCTGGTACGAAATGGACCGCTCACGCGTCGGCTGGCGCTTTGACATCGCGCGCGAGGGCGAGATCAACCCCGATGCGCCCTATGCCTTCGATTACCCCGACTGGTGGACTTACCGCGAGACAATCATCCTGCCCCGCGAAGGCAAGGGCTTCCGCGTGCAGGGCGGGGATCTCGACCAGACAGTTGGCGACCTTTACCAGTTCCACCGTTCGGTAAAGCAAGACGGCGGGAAGGTCGTCGTCGAGGCCGAAACCAAGGCGATTGCGGGCGAACTGCCCGCCGCGCGCGCCTCACGCGCCCGCGCTGAGATGACCGAGCTTGCCTCAAGCGGGGTCTATCTGCGCGTGCCCGGCGATTACGAGGCGACCGATGCCGAAAAGGATTGAGCCCGCCGCGAGGACGAGGCCGAAGCCGCCGCGGCGAAGGCCAAGGGAGCCAAGGAAACCAGGGGTGCAGGATCGGCGAAAGGCGCCGCTGGCGGTCGCTGACTTGGACGCCGCAGCACGGCCTGTACTCGTCCTTGGGGCCGACAGCCCGATTGGACTGACCGTGGTGCGCGAACTGGGCGCGCGCGGCGTGGCGGTGATCGCGCACGGCCGGAGTGAACGGGCGCTGGGGCGGTTCTCGCGCTATGCCCGGGAATTCCTGCTCGACAAGCGGCCGCTGGCCGATTGGCTGCCGGGTTATGCTGCAGAGCAGCGCCTCGGCGCGGTCATGGCGGTGTCCGAAGGGCATCTCGTCGAATTGGCCGCGCTCAAGGGCACGTTGGCCTGCAAGGTCCTGACCCCGGATGCCGAGCGGCTTGGCCTGGTGCTCGACAAGGCGCGGACGTTCGAAGCCGCGCGGGGGCTGGGGATAGCGGTGCCCGCCGACTGGCAGCCGCGCGCGGGCGAGCACTTTGCCGCGCGCATGGCTGAAACAGCCTTTCCTGTGGCGATCAAATGGGCCGATCCCAATGCCGTGCAAGGCGCGCTGGCGGATGCGGGCATCGCCTTCGAGAAGGTGGAATATGCGCAGGACACCGCCGGGTTGACGGCAATCCTCGCTCGCTACGATGAGATCGGTACATGGCCGCTTGTCCAGCAATATTGCCCAGGCCATGGCCTCGGCCAGATGCTGCACATGGCGGATGGCCGGGCCACCCTGCGCTTCCAGCACCGCCGCCTGCGCGAATTTCCTCCGAGCGGAGGGGTCTCGAGCTTCTGCGCTTCTGTGCCGCTTAGCGAGCACGCCGCGCAGATGGCCAAGTCCGAAGCGCTGCTCGCCGCGCTGGGCTGGCAGGGTCCGGCGATGGTCGAGTACCGCTTCGATCCCGCCACCAGCACCTATTGGCTGATGGAGATCAACGGCCGGTTCTGGGGCTCGATCCCGCTCGCTTGGCACTGCGGCGCGCATTTCGCGTGGGAGACCTATCGCTGCGGCGCACTGGGCGAACGCGGCATGGGCGAGGGGCCAAGCCGCCAGCGCCGCGCCCGCTATGTGATCCCCGATGCCATGCGCACGGTGATGGTGCTGCAGGACGGGTCATTGCCACTCGGGCACCGGCTCACCGCTATCACGCGCTTCTTCCTCGATTTCCTCGATCCGCGCGTGCGCTATTACGTCTGGTCGCTCAGCGATCCGGAGCCGCTCGTCGGTGATCTGGTCGGGATCGTCAGACGGCTGTGGCGGCGGGATAGCGCCTGACCAAGCCTTCGACTGCGCGCTCGATCCGCGTCAGGCAGACTTTCATATAGACGGGATCCAGCTTGTACGGATCGTGGAGGTGCGGAACCGTGGGATCGCTATAGGCCCCGAGTAGCCCGCGTGGCAGCACTGCAGTCAGGGGATGCGCCGCCAACCTGCGCAGGTGGCGCGGTTCCATGCCGAGCAGGTAATCGCCGGGCAGGGGCACATAGTCCTCGATCCGGGTGGTCCGGTGCGCCGACAGGTCGACCTCGCGCGTCGCGGCAATCTGGCTGACGGCAGGCCACGCGCCCTTGCCGCTGCTGGTCGACAGGCCAAAGCTTGCAACATTCATCCCCGCGCGTCGCGCCAACACATCGGCATACGCGCTGCGGCAGATGTTGCCGTGGCAGACGAAGACCAGCCGCCGCACTTTGGCGGGATCGGGCGGCACTGCGCCCGACAGGCCGGTCAATACCTCGCCGTGCGCCAGCGCCAGCCGCACGGCGCCGCGCCAGGTGCCGTAATTCGGGGCGAACGGATCGTTCATTTCGCGCCGTAAAGCGCGTTGGCCACGGCCTGCTCGGCATAACGCCGCCAGGTTCGCATCGGTGAGTGCGGCAGCGGAGCTGGGGCCTTCGCCTCGATGGCCGGAGGGTTCGCGGCGTACGTCGCTGTGAGCAATCCCGCGATTTTGCCAAGGCCAGCGCACAGCCGGTCGAACCGCCGCTGGACCACGCGGTTGGCGCGCATGCGGTCGCGGCTGAGCAGTTCGAAGCTGTGCGAAACCATGCTGACCTGGCTTTGACCGCTGCGCACCGCATGGCGCAGCGCAGCGAGCAGTTCGCCGTCAGTCAGCGCGGTCAGCTGGTAATGGCGCAGCGTGCCATGCGCCGCACCGATGCAGCCGGTCGGCACTTCGATCGTGCCGTGGTGGCGCTGGACGTGGCGGTCATCGGGGCCGAGCGAGATTTGGCATTCGCTTTGCGCGATGCCGGGGCAATGGCTGGTATCGTAAGCGATGCCGAGCGCCGCCAGCGCACGCAGGGTATCGTCGTTGGCGCCATAATTGCCGGCGCGGAAGGCGACCGGGGCGGGCGCTCCTGCAGCCGTCAGCACCGCGCGGGCATAATCGAGCAGCGTGCACTGCTCCTCGAAGTTGAACTCTCGCAGGTTGCTACCCCTGCGGCCTGGCAGCGGGCTCGCGGCCCCCGCAATCTCGAGCCACTCGCTGTGCAGGTGGAGCTGCACATCGTGTCCGCGCGCCACGATCGGGCCGACCACATCGGCGACCGCTTCGGTCCCCCAGACCAGCGCCGGCATCGGATCGACGAAGAACACCGCCTTGATCCCCGCCGCGTCAAACCGGTCCATCTGGTAATGCACGCCCAGCGGGCCATTGGCCGTCGCGCCGATGATCGCGCTGGCGAAGTTTTCCGCGCGCCCGCCGCCGCCCATCCGGCGCGCCATGCCGAACGAATATTCGGTGTCGATCGTGATGTAGAGTGCGGTCACGCCGATTTGCGGACCTTGCGCAGCGCCCGCCAGGCGAGCGATTTGGCCGTGTTGCGCGACGGGTAGGCCGCTGGGGCCGCCGGGCTCAGCCCGAGGCCGCGCAGCAGGTGATTGAAGGCGCGCGCATCGGCCTCGGCATAGGACCATTCGGAACGCCAGGTGAGCGACAGCGAGATTGACGGTTCGGGCCCGTTCTGCACCCAATGCGGGGTCTTGACCGGGACATGGATCGCTTCGCCCGGCTGGATGGTGATCGGCAGGCCGAGCTGCGCGAAGTCATCCTGCCATGTGAGGTTGCGGTGATGCTGGCCAAGGTGGAACAGCTCTTGCGCTTCATCGGGGAACACATGCTCGTCGACGTGCGGGAACAGCGTCATCGTCTTTGAGCCGCGCAGCTGGAGCAGGATGTTGTGTTCGGGATCGAAGTGGAACGGGGTGACGGAGTCAGGCGCAGAAATGAAGACGAAGCCTTCGAGCTGCAGCATCGGCCCGGTGCGCGGCATGACCACGGCGGCCAGTTCATCGAGCAAATCGCGCAGCAGCTGCGCATAGGCCGGATCCTGCTCGATCCGTTTAAGCACCACCCAGCAGCCCGCAGTGTCCACCTCGCGGATCGCCTGCTGAGCGCTGATCGCGGCCTTGGGCACGGCATCCGGGACAATCCCGATCGGCAGCGCGCCGGGGTTGTATTCGATGCTGCCCTCCGGGAGCCGCGCGGACAGTTCGGCCAGCACGTCCAGCGTCAGCAGCGGGTGACCCAGCAGGCCGTGCGTCAGCTTAGCCGGCGCATGCGGATAGCACGCGGCCAGGGCCTCGTGCATTTCGGGCGGGAAGATCGGCGTATTCATGCCCTGCGCGCTAGCCGATCCGGGTTAAAATCAGGTTGTGCAGCAGGTGCCCGCCCGGTCGGGCCAGGCGGGGCGCTGGTTCCTGCTGCAGCCTCAATCCTGCGGCAGGAACCAGGTTACGGTCCCGCTGAAGTTGCCCGCGACCTTGGCTCCGCTATCGTCGCTCGCCGGGGTAAATTTCGCCCGCCGCGCCAGCACTGCGCAAGCGGCAGTGTCGAGGTCGGCAAAGCCGCTGCTTGTCGTCACCGAGCAGCTGGTGACCTTGCCTGCGGCATCCACGCTCAGTCAGTAGCGGGTCGATCCTTCATGCTCGCCGCGCAGTCCGCTGGTCGGGTAATCGTTGGTGGTTACCCACTGCGCCATGTTGCCCTGCGGCCGCGCGGCTTTGGGGGTGAAGCTGTGTGCAGGTGAGGGCGCCGGGGTGGGGAGGGAAGAGGCTATCCCGCCGCCATAGCCGACATCTGTGATGGTATCGGGCGGCACGAAAGTGGTCAACGCTATCGGCCCCAGGTCGAGCGGCGGGATGAGGGTGGGACGCGGCGCAGGATCGAGCGGATGAGTGCTCGGCTGTGGCACTGGATCATGCGGCTTCGGGCTCTCAGGAGTAGTGGGATAGGTTTGCAGCACGGTCTTGGGCGGCCGAGTGATCGTCATCCCCAGCGCCCCGATGATTGCCCAGGCGATCGCCACTTCGAGCGCCAGCACGGTCGCGCCCGCGCCGAATTTCCGGTTGGTCTGGTTGACATCTGCATAGGCCATGGCACCGTCTCCTCTGGTGGAGCGCCGCCGCTGGCCGGGTTGCCGAATCGCAGAGAGGCGACGCTTAGTGTGTGTGATAGTATAACATGACCGATCTTTGTCAAGGTATGCAATCGCGGCTGGCATCGCGGGGCATCGGTGCTACGCTCGCCCCACAATCCGGGGAGAGCACAATGCCCACATTCTACGATTTCCAGCGCGCGCCAAGCCCGCGCCGCGCGCGGATCGTGCTGGCGGAAAAGGGCATCGCCCACGAAATGCGCTCGGTCGACCTCGGCACTGCCGAGCAGCTCTCCGACGCCTACCGCGCGATCAACCCGGCTTGCACCGTGCCTGCGCTGGTGCTCGATGATGGGACTGTCCTCACCGACAACGCCGGGATCGCCGCCTGGGCCGAAGGCATCCAGCCGAACCCACCGCTGCTCGGCACCACCCCCACCGAGAAAGCCGCGGTGGCCAGCTGGAATTCGAAAATCGAAGGCGAATGCTTCGCCGCCATCGCCGAAGTGCTGCGCAACACCAGCAAGGGCATGGTCGACCGCGCGCTGCCCGGGCCGAACAACTACCCGCAGATCCCAGAGTTAGCGGAACGCGGCCGGGCGCGGCTGATCCATTTCCTCGACCGGTTCGAGGAACACATGCACGGCCGCGACTGGGTGGCCACCGATAGCTTCTCCCTCGCCGACATCACCGCCGGGGTCGCGCTGGATTTCGCCGGCTGGGTCAAGGTCGAGGTCAACGCAGGCCGCCCCGCCGTGGCCGCCTGGCGTGAGAAACTGGCGCAAAGGCCCAGCTTCGCACTTTAGAACTCGCCGTCATCACCGCCGGGCCCTCGAGCAATGCCTCGTTCGCCATGGTCCGCTCACGCATCTCGTCGATCATCCGGTCGATCGCGTCGAAATCCTCCTGCTCGTGCGCGGCATCCTCGGCCAGCCATTCGGCGCGGAGCCGGTCATAGACCGGATGCCCGGGCTTCAGCGCCGCATAGTCCGCCCCTTGCGCATCCCACCGCGCGGCGCGGCGCTGGCTGAGGACGAAGCGGATGTGCCCGAAATTGGAGTATTTTCAGACGAAGAGAAGGTTAGTTGCTTGAAGCAGATCGATTTGTCGGCAAGTTATCATAGTAAAAAATAGTCAAACTTGATTCATAGAGTCGTTAATATGTTACTTATATTTCACAATATGTCAGAGCTAATATAGAAGAATCAAATATTGTTTCAATTCTATTTAAGTTTAATCCAATATTGCTTATTGAGTAATTAAATTCGACCAACGAGTTGTGTGCCTCTGCGCCGCCACAACACCCACCCCGCAATCCCGATCGTCACCGCCAGCCCGGCCCCGAACTCGCCCGTATCATAAGGACTGACCGGTCCCGCCTTCGTTCCAGCATCGAACACCGCCTGCACGATCAGGTTGTGCGAGGCGTGCAGCACGGCCGCCGGCCATAGACTCCCGCTCGCGAGCCTGATCCACGCCATGACCGCGCTCATTGCGAAAACCAGTGCCGTGAAGCACGCAAGCGAGAACCACAGCGGGGTGCCGTCGCCGTGATAGTCGCCGCCCAAGATCAGCGGAACGTGGAATAGCAGCCACACCACCGAGGAGATCAGCCACATGTTGCGTAGGCTCGTCACCTGGGCGAGCTGGGGGACGAGCAGGCCGCGCCAGCCGATTTCCTCGCCCAAGGCAGTGAGCAGCGATTGGACCATGCCGGCGGCGAGCAGCAGGCCGAGCGCGGGTGGAGCGCTCAGGCCGCCGGCCTCGGCGCTCCACCCGGCGGGGTTGAAGGTGCCGAGGCCGCTCAGCTAGGTCAGGCCGTAGACCGGCAGCGCATATATAAGGGGCAGCACCAGCGCGAGGGCGAGCATCTTGCCTGTGCGCGGTTTCCAGCCGAGGCCCTTTATACTGCGCGTGGTGATCAAGTGGGTGAGGATCGCGGCGAGGCCGGGCATCCACATCAGCAGGGCGACCGGCAGCATCTTCATTTCGCCGCCGCCGCGCAGGATCGGGACGTAGGCGGCGGTGACCAGCAGCGTGGCCAGGATCAGGAACAGCGTGATCTTCCGCTTCGCGAGTGCCTTGCGGCCCGCATCGCTCGTCAGGTTGGCAAACTGCTCGCGAAGCAGGTCGCGCGCCGTTTCGATTGTTTCGGTCATTGTACCCCCATTTGTTGACGCGAGACTAGGACGCGGGCAGGGCGGGGGCAAGCTGGCGTCCGGGCGAGGTGGGCCATAGCGCTTGACCTGCCGGGCGAATCCACCTAACGGCCTCTACTTCCCGAAGGGGCGACGGTCTCTTCGGGAAACTTTGAGCTGAACATTGGCGGTGCGTGCGGGGCCTTGGCCCGGTGTAATCCGTCAAAGTAACCCGGCCGCTGGCGGCGGGGTGGAGTGTTTTCGGTTCGTGACATGCTGCGCTGCGGGGCTGGCCCCTGCATCTTGCGCGCATTCGCGGCTTTCCGCTGATCCTTCACCTTTCCCTGACCTGCGGCTCAAGCAAGGTGAAGTCTTTAATGCCTACTATCAACCAGCTGGTCCGCCACGGACGCGTCCCGCAGAAGGTGAAATCCAAGGTTCCGGCCATGGAGCAGAACCCGCAGAAGCGCGGCGTGTGCACCCGTGTCTATACGACCACTCCGAAGAAGCCGAACTCGGCTTTGCGCAAGGTCGCCAAGATCCGCCTGACCAACCAGCGCGAAGTGATCTCGTACATCCCGGGCGAAGGCCACAACCTGCAGGAGCACTCGGTGGTGCTGATCCGCGGTGGGCGTGTGCGCGATCTTCCCGGCGTGCGTTATCACGTGCTGCGCGGCGTGCTCGATACGCAGGGGGTCAAGGACCGCAAGCAGAGCCGTTCGAAGTACGGTGCCAAGCGCCCGAAATAAGCGCGCTGCCGCTTACTGGTTTACCGGCCTTGCGCCCATGCGCGCTGGCCTGAGTTAAGGAATTCATTCGATGTCACGTCGTCGTCGTCCCGAGAAGCGGGAAATTCTGCCTGATCCCAAGTTCAAGGATCAGATCCTGTCCAAGTTCATGAACAACCTCATGATGGACGGCAAGAAGTCGGTTGCGGAAAGCATCGTCTATGGCGCCATGGAAACCATGGAAACCCGGGCGAAGAGCGATCCGATCCAGCTGTTCCACGATGCGCTGAACAACGTGAAGCCGCAGATCGAAGTGCGTTCGCGCCGCGTTGGCGGTGCCACGTACCAGGTGCCGGTCGAGGTTCGCCCCGAGCGCGCCCAGGCACTGGCGATCCGCTGGCTGATCATCGCCGCGCGCAACCGTTCGGAAACGACGATGTCGGCGCGGCTTTCGGCCGAGCTGCTCGATGCGGCCAACAACCGCGGCAATGCGGTCAAGAAGCGCGAAGACACGCACCGCATGGCCGACGCCAACCGCGCGTTCTCGCACTACCGCTGGTAAGACTTTTGGGGGCGTGATGCCTTCAAACGGTAACATTCGTAACCATATGGGCGGGGTAGTCATTCCGGCTCCCCACCCGCATCCGCTAAGGAATACGACATGGCACGCAGCCATCCGCTGAGCATGTATCGCAACATCGGGATCATGGCGCACATCGACGCCGGCAAGACCACGACCACCGAACGCATCCTCTTTTACACCGGCAAGTCCTACAAGATTGGCGAAGTCCATGACGGCGCGGCAACGATGGACTGGATGGAGCAGGAGCAGGAACGCGGGATCACGATCACCTCGGCTGCAACGACCTGCTTCTGGAACGATCACCGGATCAACATCATCGACACCCCTGGCCACGTCGACTTCACCATCGAAGTCGAACGTAGCTTGCGCGTGCTAGATGGCGCGGTTGCGTGCTTTGATGGCGTCGCCGGGGTTGAGCCCCAGTCGGAAACCGTTTGGCGTCAAGCAGATAAGTACGGCGTCCCGCGGATGTGCTTCATCAACAAGCTCGACCGCACTGGCGCCAACTTCAAGTACTGCGTCCAGTCGATCATCGACCGGCTCGGTGCCAAGCCTGC
>JAYUCG010000075.1:0-15640 GCA_043740455.1 Novosphingobium sp.
AAATGGGGCGATCGATGGGTCTCGAACCCACGACCTCCGGTACCACAAACCGGCGCTCTAACCAACTGAGCTACGATCGCCACAGCCCTGCGCGCGTCGCGGCGCAAGGCAGGCGCGCGCATTTGCACAACCCATGCGCGTTGTGAAGGAAAAACTGCCATCTGCAGTCATTGCAGAGCGATCAATTGCGTAAGAAAAATTAACCCTCATTGGATAGTTTTGCCGGTAACGCCGATGGCAATGGGGAAACCGGTAGTGAGCGCGAAGTCCAAGATAGACCAACTGGAACCGCAGGCTGCGCGTCCCAACACGCGCCGTACGACACGCCGGATCGCCGGCACCGTGGCGACCGTGCGCACCGCTGGCGGCGCCCGCAGCCACGCACGAATTCGCGACGTGTCGGTTTTTGGCTGCAGCATCGCGACCGAAGCCGACTGGCTGCGCACCGGCATTTTCATAACCCTGCAACTGTCGCCTGACTGGTCGATCCAGGCCATCGTTCGCTGGGCCCGCGAAGGCATCGGCGGGGTGGAATTCCTCCGCGCCATCAGCGAAGTCGATGCGCGGAGCATTGCTGGCGACTGATAGCCTTCACATCTGCAACGAAAAAGGGCGGCCCGCGAAGGCCGCCCTTTTCGTATCGGCTAGAGGCCCTGCGCTCAGGTCTTCTTGAGCGTCAGTCCACCGAAACGCTTGTTGAACTGGGCAACACGGCCGCCCTGATCGATATTGCGGGTGCCGCCAGTCCAGGCCGGATGCGACGTGGGATCGATTTCGAGCACCAGCGTTTCGCCTTCCTTGCCCCAGGTGGAGCGGGTTTCGAACACGGTGCCATCGGTCATCTGCACCTTGATGGTGTGATAATCGGGATGCGTATCGGGCTTCATGAATCTGTACTTTCGCTGGCGGCCGGTACCGACCGGCCTGAAAAGGAAGCGCGGCGCTTAGCTGCGGTTTAGAGGAAAATCAAGCGCTGGGTGCATCCGCGATCATTGCGGTAAATTGCACATCGCAGGTCACCTTGCCATCGACGCTGGCCTGGCCCCAGAACTTGCACACGCGGCTGCGCTTCTGGATGAAGCCAGCCTTGAGGTCGAGCAGCACGCCAGGTTCAACCGGGGCGCGGAATTTCGCTTCCTCGATTGCCATGAAGTAGACCAGCTTGCCCGTTCCCGCGAGACCGAGGGTCTCGATCGCGAGGATCCCGGCGGCCTGCGCCAGCGCCTCGATCTGAAGCACCCCTGGCATGATCGGTCGCCCCGGGAAATGCCCCTGGAAAAAACCTTCATTGAAGCTGACTGCCTTGACCGCGTGAATCTCGCCATCGGCAACCAGGCTGATAACCCGGTCAACCAGCAGCATCGGATAGCGATGCGGCAGCGCAGCAAGGATTTTGGGGATGTCCCAGCTCGACGCGGGCGCTGGGCCCGCGTCGGCTTGGATCTGGTCTTCGCTCATCGCGGTCAGCCCCCGCTAGCGGTTAGCGGCCTTCAGGCTGCGGACCGGCGGGCTTGGGCGCCGGAACAGCTGGCCGGGCTGCGCCGGCAGGTGCGGTACCGGCCTGCTGCTGCTGTTGCTGCTGGCGGACGCGGGCCGGCTGCCAGCCCGGGGGCGGGGTGAGCTGCGCCGAGGCGATCGTCTTGTTAAGCTCGCCAACCAGTTCGCCGGTGAGATCATAAGCCGGTGCCGAAACCAGGATTGCCTCGGGGTTGAGCAGCAGGGTGATCCCGCGGCGGCTCATCACATTGCCCAGTGCTGCGGGCAGCTTCGCGGTGATCTGCTCGACGACGTATTCATCGGAGAGATTGGCCGGGGCCAGGATCTGCTTGATCTCGGCTTCGCCTTGAGCCTGGCCCTTCTGGATCGCGTCATATTCGGCCTGCAACGTCGCATCGGGCTTGCCCGCTGCACGGTCAGCGTTGAACTGGTCTGCCATCGGCTTCAGCTGAGCCTGAAGCTGAGTCAGGCGGACCTGCGCAGCATCATAGATCTTCTTGTATGACGGGTCGCTCTGACGCGCGACAACGGCATTCTTGTAAGCAGCGGTGTTAGCCACTGCGGCCTGCAGGTCGGCGGTGCCGATCCCAGCTGCAACCACGCCGCGCGGCGCGGCAGTGACTGGCGCAGCAATGGCGGGCTTCTTTGCGGTCTGGGCAATCGCGGGCTGAGCCAGGAGTGCAGCGGCGAGTGCGCTGCCGAGGGCGAGTTTGATCATCTTGGTCATCAGAATTGGGTTCCTACGTTGAACGTGAAGGACTTGGGGTTATCCCCATCGACCTTAAGCAGAGTTTTGGCGAAATCGATCCTGAACGGACCAAAGGGTGAGTTCCAGTTGACACCGATGCCCACGGAAACGCGCGGCTTGGGTGAGTTGCCGACGAAGAATTCCTGAAAAGGTGAACCCGCCGCCACTGTATCGCTGGTGCCGGTGCAGGTTGCCGGAAGGGTCGGAATTCCAGCTTGGCTGCCAGCATAGCCGTTGGTCGCAACGCTGTTGCAAACGATCGTATACGGGAAGGTCAGCGGCAGCGGATCGGGCGAGGTTATCCCCCACACTGCCCCGGCATCGACGAAGATCGAGGGACGCAGCCCGAGCTCTTTGGCTCCCGAGCCCAGCGGAATCTCAAGCTCGGCATGGCCAAGGTAGTAATAGCGCCCACCGATCGCATCATCGGCCCAGTTCTTGCGATCAGGCGCGAAGGTATTGGTCGTCGGATCGAACGGCTTGCGCAGCACGCGCGGACCAACGCCGCGAATGTCGAAGCCGCGGATCTGCGGCTCGCCCAGATAGAAGCGGTCGGTCAAGCGAATCGGATCGGAGCCCGAGGCGACGTTGTTGTTGCCCCACGGCACGATCGCGCCGCCTTCGGCCCGCAGCGAGAAGATGAAGCCCTTGCCGATGGTCTTGTACTGGGCAAAACGCCCGGTCACCCGGCCATACTTGACCGAACCGCCAAGACCCGCGAACTCGGTCGTAAGCGACATCGAGCGGCCGCGCCCCGGATGGACCCGGTTGTCGAGCGAATCGTAGATCAGCGTCAGGCCCAGGATCGAGCTGGTCCGCTTGCCCAGCGCATCGCACAGATAGCGGCCGGCAAGGAGCACGTCACACTGCAGCGTGCCGTTGACGCGGGTCGAATAGTATTGCGCCTGGGCGACGCTGACATCATCGTAGTTGAACGTGTAGCTGCCGACCGCCGAAATGAATTCGGTCACCGGGATGCCCACGCGCGCCTGGATGCCAGTGGTGCCCTGCTGATAGATCGTGTTGCGGTTGGCGTTAAGGTAATTGAAGCTGTTCAGGTCGCGCCGATAGACGTTGACCCCCAGACTGACGTTGTGATCGAACACATAGGGTTCGGTGAAGCTGATGTCGGCCTGCTTCGAATATTGCGAATAGGCTAGGTTAAGCCCGATCGTCTGACCGCGGCCGCGGAAGTTACGCTGTTCGATCGAGCCCTGGAAGATCAGCTTCTCAAGGCTGGAATAGCCGGCCGAAAGCTGCAGCTGCCCGGTTGGTTTTTCTTCGACATTGGCTTCCAGGATGATCCGGTCGGGCGCCGAACCAGGCTTTTGCTCAACTTCGAACTTCTCTTGGAAATAACCCAGCGAGTTGATGCGCGCGGTCGAACGCTTGACCTGGATCGAGTTGAACGCATCGCCTTCGGCCAGGCGGAATTCGCGGCGGACCACCTTGTCCTGAGTCAGCGTATTGCCGTTGACGTCGATCTTTTCGACATAGACGCGCGGCGCCTCCGCGATCTGGAAGGTCAGGCCCATGGTGAGCCCGTCCTTGTCGCGGTTGTAGTCGGGCCGCACGTCGGCGAAGGCATAACCGAACGCGCCAAGCGTTTCGTTGAGCCGGTCGATCGTATCCTCGACCTGCTTGGCGTCGTACCAGTCGCCCTTCTTCATCGGCAGCTGCGAGGAAAGCCGCTCACCGTCGAAGTCACGCAGCTGGCTGTCCACCTTGACGTCGCCAAACTTGTAGCGCGGACCTTCCTCGACGACGTATGTCAGGATGAAGTCCTTCTTGTCGGGCGTCAGTTCGGCCACCGCCGAAACGATGCGGAAATCGGCGTAGCCCTTGGTCAGGTAAAACTGGCGCAGCTTCTGCTGGTCGAAGGCCATCCGGTCAGGATCGTAGGTCGTGCCCGACGAGAAGATCCGCGTCAGGCTGGCCTGCTTGGTATACATCTGGTCGCGCAGGTCACCGTCCGAGAAGTGCTCGTTGCCAAGGATGTTGATCTGGCGGACCTTGCTCTTGGGACCTTCGTTGATCTCGAACACGATATCGACGCGGTTCTGGTCGAGCATGACCATCTTGGGATCGACCGAGGCCGCGAACCGGCCCTGGCGCTTGTACAGCTCGATGATTCGCGCCACGTCGGCCCGGACCTTCGAACGGGTGAAGATCTGGCGCGGGGCAAGCTTGATCTCGGGCGTGATCTTCTCATCCTTGATGCGCTTGTTGCCTTCAAGCACGATGCGATTGATGACCGGGTTTTCCTTGACGTCGATCGTGACGTTCCCGGCGCCGTCGTTATTGACCTTCACATCGGAAAACAGCTCGGTCGCGAACAGGTCCTTGAGCGCCTGGTCAGCCGTGGCCTGGCTATAGGGCTGGCCGACGCGCAGCTTGATGTATGAACGGATCGTATCGGCTTCGAGCCGCTGGGCCCCGTTGACGGTGATCGACTGGATTATTGCCGGTGCTTCAGGCGCCAGAGCCGGGGCAGCGGTTGCCAAGGCAGGTGCGGCCGGTGTGGCGGCCGGAGTAGCGGTCTGTGCAAAGGCTGCCTGCGGAACACCGGCAAGGATCGTCGTCCCCATCAACGCCGCGGCAAGCCGCAAGCCGGCCGCGGATGCGGTGGAACGATAGATCGAACAAGGAGAATTAAGCACGGCTTTTCCCGTCAAATTGAGCTGCGGTTGATGCCCGGCCGAGTCAGTCGATCCGCAGCGTGCAGGTATGTCGCCGCCCTCTGCCCGATGCGTCTCGTCCGATCAAGCAAAGTTGCTGCAACCTTCCGCAGAAATCCAAGTCCGGACCCGCAGTTCAGCCCATCAGAGCAACGCTCTAGAGGAACATCCCGGCAAGGTCATTCACAGTGACGAAGACCGCGAAGGCGAGCACGAAGGCCATGCCGATGCGGAACGCCAATTCCTGACTGCGAAGGCCCAGCGGTTTGCGGCGGATCGCTTCCGCGGCATAAATCGCCAGGTGCCCGCCGTCGAGGGTCGGGATTGGCAGCAGGTTGATGAATGCCAAATTAATTGAAATGAGCGCGGCGAAGCCAACGAACTCTGGCCACCCGAGCGAAAGCATTTCACCCGAGAATTTGGCCACTTTCGGCAGCCCGCCCATCTCGTTGATCGAACGTTCGCCAGTGACGATCTGCTTGAGCCCGATCGCCATCATCCGAGCGATGCCTAGGCTTTGCTGGGTGCCATAACCGACCGCGCGCAAGGGATTGACCCGCGTGACCTCAATCCCGGCGCTGGCGACACCCAGCAGGCCCCGCCGCATTTCGTTGCCGAACTGATCCTTGCTGACGTCGAGCGCGAGCTTTACCGGCACTTGCATCGTCCGGCCCGCGCGTTCGTAGGTCACGTTCACCGAGGCACCTGGATAAAGCGCTACCCGGGGAGCGATATCGGCAAAATCCGTGATCCGGTTGCCGTCGATCGCCACGATCCTGTCACCGGCCTGCAAGCCCGCGCGGCGCGCCGCAGATGCGTCGGAAAAGCCGCCAATGACCGCCGGTGACGAAGCAATTCCATAAACCATCGCAAAGCCGGCGAAGATGAGAATCGCGGTCGCCAGGTTGGCCATCGGACCGGCCAAGATGATGATCACTCGCTGCCACAGCGCTGCGCCTGCCAGCGTGCCCGGCGCGGCGGGTTGGCCCAGTGGATCGGCACTGGGCTTGCTCGAAGGATCGGCGTCGCCCGCGAACATCACGTAGCCGCCCATCGGGAAGGCCGCTACGCGCCAGCGCGTGCCGCGCTTGTCGATGCGGTGCCACAGTTCTTTACCGAAGCCGACCGAGAACGTTTCAGCGCGCACGCCGAAAATGCGCCCGGCCCAGTAATGCCCCAGCTCGTGCAGGACGATCAGCGGCCCGAGCAGTAGCACGAAGGCGAACAAGGTTAGAAAAATGGACGGTGAATGGGCCAATTCAGGCAAGCTCCAACAGTTCGCGCGCTTTGGCCCGGGCGGCTGAATCTACCGCGATAACATCGCCGAGGCCAGTCGGTGCGGCGGGATTATAGCGCGACATTACTTCTGCAACCATTACCGATATGCGGGTGAATGCCACCTGACCTGCGAGGAATGCAGCGACCGCCACTTCGTTCGCGGCATTGAGCACCGCCGGAGCCGAACCTCCCGCCTCGGCGGCGGCGCGGCACAGCGCGGTTGCGGGGAACCGGTCCTCATCGGGCGCCCGGAAAGTCAGCTCGCCAATTTGCGCCAGATCGAGCGGCGCGCAAGGCGTTGCCATCCGCTCGGGCCAGGCGAGGCACGAGGCGATCGGCACACGCATGTCGGACGGGCCAAGCTGCGCCAGCGTCGAGCCATCGCGGTATTCGACCATCGAATGCACCACCGACTGCGGATGAACGATGATCCGCAGCTTATCGAGCCCGACCGGGAATAGGTAATGCGCCTCGATCAGCTCGAGCCCCTTGTTGAACATGGTCGCGCTATCGACGCTGATCTTGGCGCCCATGTCCCAATTGGGATGCTTGACCGCCTGCGCCGGCGTCGCCGCGGCGAGCTGCGCAGCGCTCCAGTCACGGAACGGTCCCCCGCTTGCGGTCAGCGTGATCGAGCGAACCTGCGCGAAGTCATTGCCGGCAAGGCACTGAAAAATCGCGTTATGCTCGCTGTCTACCGGCAGCAGCGTGGCGCCATACCGCGCCACTGCGGCGATCATCACCTCGCCTGCGGAAACCAGCGCTTCCTTGTTGGCCAGCGCAACCGTCTTGCCCTGCTCGATCGCCGCCATGGTCGGGGCAAGCCCGGCACACCCAACGATGGCAGCAAGAGTAACATCCGCCCCGCGCGCAGCTGCTTGGACCAGCGCAGCGGCCCCGCCCGCCGCCTCGATCCCGCTACCGGCGAGCGCAGCGCGCAAGTCGGCAAGGCAGCTTTCATCGGCCACCACGGCCACTTCGGCCGAGAATTCGCGTGCCAAGGCTGCAAGTTCCGCCGCCTGGCAGTTGGCGGTGAGCGCGACGACGCGCCACTTGTCCCGTTCGCGCCGGATCAGGTCCAGCGTGGATGCGCCGATTGAACCGGTCGCCCCCAGGATCGAAATCGAGCGCACGTTCAGCCGCCTGCCGAAACGTTTAACAGCGCGAACAGCCCGACCACGAACATCACCGCCAGCATGCCGTCAGCCCGGTCGAACAGGCCGCCGTGGCCGGGGATCAGGTTGCTCGAATCCTTTACCCCTGCGCGCCGTTTCATCCAGCTTTCGAAGAAGTCACCGGTCTGCGCGACGATGGCAACTACCGCGCCGAGCGCAAGGCAGCCAGGGATGGAAGGCATGTTGCTGATCGAAACCACCGTTGTGTCGTCCGGACCAAGCCGCGCGGCATCGTTGACCAGCCCGGTAAACCAGTCGCCCGCCGCGATCATCAGCGCGAGGTAAATGCCCGTCGCAGCGCCGAGGATCCCGCCGCCCAGCCCCGCCCAAGTCTTTGACGGACTGATTGAGGGTGCGATCTTCGGCCCGCCAATCGTGCGGCCGGCAAAATATGCGCCAACATCGGTGAACACCACCCCGAACAACACGATCAGCAACATTGGCCAGCCGATCTTGGGATCGAGCCGCAGCACATCGAACATGAAGGCAGCGACGCCGATGTACACCAGCCCGCCGAGCATCCACACAGCGCGCAGCGGCAGGCTGGTAACAAACTTGCTCACCAGCCCCCACCATTCCCACAGCACGCCCGCCGCGATGGCCACGACGAACACAGTCCAGTACCAGCCGCCGAGCCACAGCGCCGCGCCCGCTACGGCGATCATGCCCAGCGCCGATGCAGCGCGGACCGGCAGGTCGGACTTCTTAGCGTCCGCCATAGCGCCGCTCCCTCCCGGCGAATTCTTCGAGTGCGTTGCGCAAGTGATCGGGGGTGAAATCGGGCCACAGCACGTCGGTGAACACCATCTCGGCATAGGCCGCCTGCCACAGCAGGAAGTTCGATAGCCGAACCTCCCCCGAAGTACGGATCAGCAGGTCAAGCGGCGGCAAACCGGCGGTATCGAGCTCGGCAGCGATCGTTTCGGGCGTGATTGCGCCCTTCTCAGCAGCCTTGGCCGCGGCGCGGGTGATTTCGTCTTGCGCGCCGTAATTGAGCGCGACGACCAGCGTGGTGCCATCATTGCCCGCAGTCTGTGCCAATGCATCATCAAGCAGCGCGACCACATCCGCGGCCATCGCGCGCCAGTTGCCGATGATCTGCAAGCGGACGTTGTTTTCAACGAATTCCTTGAGATCGGCGAGGATGTACCGCTTCAACAGCCCCATCAGCGCCGACACCTCGTCCTCAGGACGATTCCAATTCTCGGTTGAAAAGGCATAAAGCGTAAGGGTCTGCAGCCCCATTTCGCGTGCCGCGCGGACCAGCGCGCGCACTGCTTCCACCCCGCGCTGGTGCCCCACTGCGCGCGGCAAGTGGCGCTTCTTTGCCCAGCGCCCGTTGCCGTCCATGATGATGGCGACATGGCGTGCAGCGATGCCGCCTTGCGCCGGTTTGGTCTGAACCTGGCGCAGGCTCACCGCCCCATGATTTCCTGCTCTTTGGACGCAGCGACGTCGTCGACCGCCTTGATCTGCTCATCAGTCAGCTTCTGGACCTCGGTCTCGCCGCGCTTGCGATCGTCTTCCGAGATTTCCTTCTTGCTCTCATCGGTCTTCAAATTGTCAATCCCGTCACGGCGGACGTTGCGGATCGCGACCCGGGCCTTCTCGGCGTAAGTATGCGCAAGTTTGGCCAGTTCTTTGCGGCGATCCTCGGTCAGGTCGGGGATCGGCAGGCGCAAGGTGTTGCCGTCGTTGATCGGGTTGAGCCCCAGCCCGGCCGAGCGGATCGCCTTTTCAACCGGGCCGATGTTGGTCTTGTCCCAGACTTGCACCGTCAGCATCCGCGGTTCAGGCGCCGAAATGGTCGCGACCTGATTGAGCGGCATCTGGCTGCCGTATACGGTGACAGTGACCGGTTCGAGCAGCGTGGTGTTGGCGCGGCCCGTGCGCAGGCCGCCCAGATCGTGGCGCAATGCCTCGACTGCGCCCTTCATGCGGCGTTCGAGATCGGCTTTGTCATACTTTGCCATTGCAGCTGTCCTTACTTGACGATCGTCTGTGTACCCTCGCCGCGCAGCACCTTGGCAAGGTTGCCTTTTTCGCGGATCGAGAAGACGACGATCGGAATATTGTTATCGCGGCACAAAGCGACCGCGCTGGCGTCCATCACCTTCAGGTCCTGTGAGAGGACGGTCGAATAATCGACTGTATCGTAACGTTTTGCGTTTGGATTGGTCTTGGGATCGCTGTCATAGATCCCGTCCACGCTGGTACCCTTGAGCAGCGCATCGCACTGCATTTCGGCCGCGCGCAAGGCTGCGCCGCTATCGGTGGTGAAATACGGCGCGCCAACGCCGGCAGCAAAAATCACGACGCGCCCTTTTTCAAGGTGCCGTTCGGCGCGGCGGCGGATCACCGGTTCGCACACCTGGTCCATCTGCACCGCGCTCTGCACGCGGGTGTGGACGCCTTGCTGCTCGAGCGCATTCTGCATCGCCAGCGCGTTCATCACGGTGGCGAGCATGCCCATGTAATCGGCCTGCGCCCGGTCCATGCCCTTGGCCGCCCCGGCCATCCCGCGGAAAATATTGCCCCCGCCGATCACGAGGCAAATCTGCAGTCCCGTTTCCTGCGCCGCCTTCACTTCCTTCGCCAGCTCGGCGACGAATTCGGGATCGATCCCGAACTGCTGGTTGCCCATCAGCACTTCGCCGGACAATTTCAGCAGGATGCGCTTGTAGGAAGGCTTCGACATAGGTTCTGACATCGCTCTCGGCAGGGTTTCCGGGACCTTATACCGATGGGCTGGCGATGCCAAGAACTGCACCGATTATTCACGAGAAAAGGGCGCGAACATTGCTGCTCGCGCCCTTTGCTATGCGATCCTCTCCATTTTTGGCGAAGGCCACAAATGGGGAGGTGGCAGCGGCATCAAGCCGCTGACGGAGGGGTATCGAGGTTGGTGTCGATCCCCCTCCGTCTCGCCTTCGGCGATCCACCTCCCCATTTGGCTTCGCAAAATGGAGAGGAATTTAGGACTCAGCCCAGCCCAGCAGCGGCAGCCACTTCTGCGGCGAAATCGCTGACTTCCTTCTCGATGCCTTCGCCGAGCTGGAAGCGGACGTAGTTCTTGAGCACGACCGGCGCGCCGGCGTCCTTCGCGGCGTTGGCGACGACCTGGGCGATCGGGGTCTTGTTATCCATCACGAAGACTTGGCTGAGCAGCGCCTTGTCCTTGGCGAACTTGGCGACCGCACCGTCAGCGCGCTTGGCGAGAATGTCGTCGGGGATCAGCTTGCCGCTCTTGGCTGCTTCCTCGACTGCCTTTTCAAGCGCGATCTTGCGTTCACGCTCGAGGACGTCCTTGTCGAGACCGTCGGCATCGAGCGCCTCGGGGAACGCTGCCGCGATGTGCATCGCGATCTGCTTGCCGAGCGCTTCAAGCACAGCCTTGTCGCCGGTGCTTTCGAGCGCGACGAGCACGCCAATCTTGCCGAGCATCGGCGCCGCAGCATTGTGCACGTAAGGCACGACCACGCCGTCCGAGACCGAAACGGTCTTCATCCGGCGAACCTGCTGGTTTTCACCAATGGTGGCGACGTTGTTGGTCAGCTTGTCGGTAACGGTGCCGCCGCCCGGATAGGCCGCAGTCTTGAGCGCTTCGACATCGTCCGACGATGCGCCGAGCGCAACTTCGGTGGTCTTGCGCACAAAGTCCTGGAACTGGTCGTTCTTGGCGACGAAATCGGTTTCCGAGTTAACTTCGACGGCCACGCCCTTGGTGCCCGAAACTGCCACGCCAACGAGGCCCTCGGCGGCGGTGCGGCTCGACTTCTTGGCGACGGCGGCAAGGCCCTTGGCGCGCAGCAAATCCACAGCGGCTTCGAAGTCGCCGTTCATTTCGTCGAGCGCCTTCTTGCAATCCATCATGCCGGCGCCAGTGCGCTCGCGCAGGTTCTTCACGTCAGTGGCAGTGAAAGCCATGTGACAGGTCCTTCTTGAATAGGTGTTGCGGCCGGAGCGGATGGCCCCGGCGCGCTACACAATTGTAACGGAAGCTCAGGCTTCGGTCGCGGTTTCTTCAACGGTGACTTCGTCTGCAGTTGCAGCGGCGTCTTCCATCGTGGGTTCTTCGGCAGCCGGAGCGGCTTCCTCGGCAACCACGTCTTCAACCGGGGCTACGTCCATCGCGCCAATGTCCACGCCCGAATCGACCACGCCATCGCGGTGACCCTTGGTCGCGGCCGATGCGATCGCTTCGCAGTACAGGCGCACGGCGCGGCTGGCGTCGTCGTTCGCAGGAACCGGGAACGCGATGCCATCGGGCGAAACGTTCGAATCGAGGATCGCTACGACCGGGATACCCAGCACGTTGGCTTCCTTGATCGCCAGCTCTTCCTTGTTGGCGTCGATCACGAACATCACGTCGGGAATGCCGCCCATGTCGCGGATGCCGCCGAGCGACAGCTCAAGCTTGTCGCGCTTGCGCGTCAGGTTGAGGACTTCCTTCTTGGTCAGGCCCGCAGTGTCGCCCGAAAGCTGCTCTTCAAGCGCCTTCATGTACTTGATGCGCTGGCTGACAGTCTTCCAGTTGGTGAGCATCCCGCCCAGCCAGCGGTGGTTGACGTAGTGCTGGCCACAAGCGCGTGCGGCCTGGGCGATCGGTTCCTGCGCCTGGCGCTTGGTGCCAACGAACAGGACCTTGCCGCCAGCACGGACGGTGGCGTCGACGAAGTCGAGCGCGCGCGCAAACAGCGGCACGGTCTGCGACAGGTCAAGGATGTGGATGCCGTTGCGGGCGCCGAAGATGTACGGCTTCATCCGCGGGTTCCAGCGGTGGGTCTGGTGGCCGAAGTGTGCGCCGGCCTCGATCAATTGCTGCATGGAGACGACTGGAGCCGCCATAGGTATTTCCTTCCGGTTGAACCTCTGGGAAGCTGGAACCGTGCGGTCAAAAACCGCTGCGGCACCGGTATGGGCGCTTCCCATGTGGATTTGCCTGACAGGACAATCCTGCACAAGCCGCGCGCCCCTAACCGGCTTTCCGGCGCAAATCCAGCGAAAAGTGTCTCTGGACGGCCAAAAATTCCCTACTTGACAGCATGGAACATATCAGGAACATTATAAGACATCAGCCACGTTTGGAACCTATCGCGCTGTCCACACGTTATCCACAGGTCCCTCCACAGGGCGCGACGGAGTAGATGCAATGATCGCTTTCGGATTGGCCGCACTGTTCTTCCTGGGCTCACTTGTCGCCCTGGCCGTGATCGCCGTGGCCGTGTCCCGGGCCCTGCCGCAAGTGCGCGGGCTCAAAGCCGCGCTGGCCAATTGCCCCGAAACGCGCGAGCTGCGCTTCACCGTGCGTCAACTGGTGGTAACCCCAGTGCGCGGCAACGTGGTCGCCCTGCCGGTGCGCTTCAAGCCGGCAGCGCTGCAACCGCTCCGCGCTGCCGCTTAGCCCGCCAGTACAGCACGACACCGAGCGGTAGCGAGGCGAGATAGACCGCGGAAATTCCGATCAGCGTCCACCACGGTTCCTGCAGAAGTCCGGCCGCGACCAGCCCGAACAGCGCGATCACTTCCAGCCGCACCGCACGCCGCGGACGCAATTTGCTCCAGCTCAGCGTGGCGACATTCGAGATCATCAGGAACCCCATCGCCACCAGCCACACGCTGACCAACCGCGGATCGCGGAACAGCGGGTTGTCGGTCACGAAAAACAGGTATAGCGGCAGGAACACCAGCCCTGCCCCAGCGGGCGCGGGAACCCCGGTAAGGAACCCGGCAGTCTTGCGCGGCTCATCCGGCAGATCGATCCGGGCATTGTACCGCGCCAGCCGCAGCGCACAGGCGATCGCATAGGCCAGCGCTGCAAACCACCCAATCCGCGGCAAGTCCTGCAGCGACCACAGGAACAGCAGCAGCGCCGGAGCGACCCCAAACGATACGTTATCCGCAAGGCTATCCAGCTCCGCCCCGAACCGCGATTGCGCTTTCAGCATCCGCGCCACGCGCCCGTCGATCCCATCGAGGATCCCGGCCAGCACCACCGCCTGCACCGCCTTTTCAAAATCGTGCGTGATCCCGAAGCGGATCCCGGTCAGCCCAGCGCACAGCGCCGCGGCAGTAATCGCGTTGGGTACCAGCGCGCGCAGCGTCAGCCCGCTGTGCAGCGGCGCTTCGTCACTCACTGCCGCGCGCCCTCGATCAGCATCGCCTGGCCCAGTTCGGCCAGCACGGTCTCACCGGCAATGGTGCGCTGGCCGACCAGCACCTTGGGTTCGGTCCCTGCCGGCAGGTAGACGTCAACCCGGCTGCCGAAACGGATCAGCCCGACCCGCTGGCCTGCGGCAACGATATCGCCCGGCTTGACGAACGGCACAATCCGCCGAGCGACCAGCCCGGCGATCTGGGTGAAGCCTACCGCAGCCCCGCCCGATTGCTCGATCAGGATGTGCTGGCGTTCATTTTCTTCGCTCGCCTTGTCGAGATCGGCGTTGAGAAACTTGCCGGGAATATAGACCACGCGGCGCACGGTCCCGCCCACCGGCGCGCGGTTGATGTGGACGTCGAACACCGACATGAAGATCGATATCCGCGTGACCACCCCAGCAGGTAGCCCAGGCGCACCAGTACCGTCCGCCTCGACCAGTTCGCGCGGCGGCTCCATCTGCTTGATCAGCGTAATCAGGCCATCGGCCGGCGAGACGATCTGCTCTTCGCCCAGCGGCGTGACCCGGCGCGGATCGCGGAAGAAGGCGAGGATGCCGAGCACCAGCGCGCCCAGCGGCCAGGCCAGGGTTTCCCACGCCATGAAGGCGCAGACCGCGCACAGGCCAGCCGCCGCGAGCGCAAACTTGCGGCCTTCGGGATGGACGCTAGGCCAGCCCCAAGCTGCTTCGCCGCGGCCGCGGTTGTCGAGAATGTCACCAGCCATGTCTTATGAAACCTTGCGTACGAAAACGGTTCCAGCGGAATAGCCTGCCCCGAACGAGCAGATAGTCCCGATATCGCCGGGCACAAGGTCATCATTATGCTTGTGGAAGGCGATGATCGATCCGGCGCTCGAGGTATTGCCATAGGTATCGAGCACAGTCGGGCTCTCATCCTCGCTCGCTTCGTGGCCCAACACGCGCTGCGCGATCAGGCGGTTCATCCCCTGGTTGGCCTGATGCAGCCACAGCCGGCGCAGGCTGGCCGGTTCAATTCCCAGGTCCGCCGCATGTTCGGCGATCATCGCCGCGACCATCGGCACCACTTCCTTGAACACCTTACGCCCTTCTTGGACGAACAACTTGTCAGGCGTGCCGATCGTTTCAGGTGTGGCGCAATTGAGAAAGCCGAAATTGTTGCGGATGTTGTTGGAGAACACCGTCTTCAGGCGGGTGCCGACGATCTCCCAGTGCGGGTGCGGTGCCATGTCCTTCGCCTCGACCAGCACTGCGGTGGCCACATCGCCGAAGATGAAGTGGCTGTCGCGGTTGCGCATGTTGTTATGGCCGGTGCAGATCTCCGGGCTGACCACCAGCACCGCGCGCGCGGCGCCGGAACGGATGAAATTGGCGGCGGTCTGGATCCCGAAGGTGGCCGAGGAGCATGCAACGTTCATGTCGAAGGCGAAGCCCTCGATTCCCAATGCATCCTGGATCTCGATCGCCATCGCCGGATAGGCGCGCTGCATGTTGGATGCGGCGCACAGCACCGCATCGACATCTGCAACGTCACGCCCAGCGCGGCTCAAGGCGTCACGGCACGCGGCGACCCCCATTTCGGCCATCACCGAAAGCTCTTCATTGGGCCGTTCGTCCCAGCGCGGGGCCATGATCGCGGGATGGAGCAAGGTTTGCTTGCTCACCACGTGCCGCGACTTGACCCCGCTCGCCTTTTCGATGAATTCGACCGAGCTGGGCGGGATTTCAGCGAGATCACCGGCAGCAATTGCCGCGGCATGCTCGGCGTTGAACGCCGCGGCATACGCGTTGAAGCTCGCGACCAGTTCTTCGTTGCTGATCGATTCCAGCGGGGTGAAGAGCCCGGTCGCCGAGATGACGGGGGTAATTTCGCTCATCTGCGGGGTCCTAATGCCCCAAACTGCCCACCGCAACCCGCCGAGCGGCCATTGCGGCATTGACAGGTGCGCGCACCTTCGCCAAATGCGCGCTTCCTCGGCCGGATGGCTCCTTCTTGGGGCCGCACAACGCGGGGCAACCCGACGCCGGCAAGCTGGTGTGGACAGGTGGCCGAGTGGTTAATGGCAGCAGACTGTAAATCTGCCCGCGAGAGCGTACGGTGGTTCGAATCCACCCCTGTCCACCACC
>JAYUCG010000076.1:0-16664 GCA_043740455.1 Novosphingobium sp.
CACCAGGAGCAGCGCATTGCTGGTGCCTTCGGCCTGGCTGGCGGCCTGGCACAGTTCGGTCTTGCCTTGCTGCGACAACGCCGACTTGCCGGTATCGAAGAACACGTTGGTGGTGCTCTTGATGTTGTAATTGTCGATATCGCCAACGCGGCTGCGCAGCGCTTCGGTTGCTGCGGTCTGCTCGGAAAAGCGCTGGTCGGTGCCGTTGCGGATCATCTGCGCGGTTTTGTAGTCACCGCTCTTGAAGGTGATCTGGGTCGCGACGAGCCCGCCGGACCACTGTGCGGTCTTGACCGTTACCGGCAAGCCATTGAGCAGTGCTTCGGTGGTCAGCTTGGCGCCGCCGCCAAACAGCCCGCCGCTGGCCTTGACCTTGGTTTCGTTGCTCACCGCAACCACTGTTGCAGTACCGTCGGGCGCGGTGACCTTGAGCTTGTCGGCATTGCGCGCGGTGATCACGCCCTTGAGGTCCGGCCCGGCCGGAAGCCCGGCAAAGGCGGGCGGTACTTCGCCGGTGACGACGATCGTGGGATCGGCCGGCTGCCGTGCGGCAAGCCCGGCGGGAAGTGCTGCAGCGAGCAGGGCACCAAGGATCAGTGTGCCAGGCTTTGCGGATACAAGATTCATCAAGCTTTCTCCTACGCCCCCAAAAATCCGGGCAGCCCTGCTGCGACAATCGTTTCCTGTAAATGAACAAAGCGCCCAAGCGTTAGTGCAGAGGGGATGGCCCGAGCGGTTCGTACGGCAAACGGTTCCACTCGCCTTGATCGCACAAAAACCAACGGCAGCTCAATCGAACCGCCTTTGCCCCACTGAAAACGGGATTGCCGGGTCTATGCCGCCGCCTTCTTGGCGAAGCGGCGACGGCCCGCGATGCTGGCCGCAGCCGCACCGAACAGCAGCAGCATCGGCGGCGCCGGAACGTCGGTCCCGCTCGAGGTCGAGGTGCTGGTCGAGGTGCTGGTGTCAGTCCCGCTCGAGGTCGAGGTGCTGGTCGACGACGAGGTTGAGCTCGACGAGCTGACGTTGCCCGAGGTCGAGCTGCTGGTCGAAGTCGAAACGTTGCCCGAGGTTGACGATGAAGTGCTGCTCGAAGTCGAGGACGACACATTGCCCGAAGTGGACGAAGACGAGGAAACGTTGCCCGACGATGAGGTCGACGAATAGTTGCCCGAGCTTGAGCTGATGTTGCCCGAGGTCGAGGTGCTGGTGACGCCGCCGGTCGAGGTCGAAACGCCGCCAGTCGAAGTCGAGACCCCGCCGGTCGAGGTCGAAACGCCCCCAGTCGAAGTGGTCGAGCTGGAAGTGATGCCGCCAGTTGTAGAGGTGCTGGTCAGCCCGCCGGTCGAAGTCGAGGTCGAACCGCCCGAGGTCGAGCTGGAACCGCCCGAGCTTGAGGTTGAGCCGTTGCTGGTCGAGGTGATGACAATGCTGCCGCTCGAACCGCCGCTGCTGCCGCCAAAGAAGCCGCCGAAGAAGCCGCCGCCAAAGCCCATGCCGCCGCTGCCGCCGCCGACGATCACCGTCTGGCCGCCGCCGCCGCTTTCAGGCATCGGCTGCGCGGGCAACTGGGGCACCTGCATCATCGCCATTTGCGACGCATCGCAGCAGGTGGTGGTGCGGGTGACGACACGGCGGATCTTGCGCACCTTGGGCCGGTCCGCGACGAGGCGCTTGGCCTTGTGCTGCTTGATCTGGTGCGGAACGGTTGCCGCATGGCGCTTGTGTTTCACATACTGCACGGTCGCTGCGGGAGCTTCGGCCACGTGAACGGCACCGCCGCCCAGCACGGCGCCGCCTGCTGCAAACGCTGCGAGTTTAACCAGAGCCATCCGTACTGACATAACTGCTCTCTCTTCACCCTGTTTGGCGTGCTCTAACGGCCACACGATGTTGCCGGGGCATTAGAGCGAAAAGGCCAGAGGAAAGTTAAGCCGACAATCGTGTTAACCGTGATTTTCCGGTCCCGGACCGGGACTTGTGCATTTTAGATGCAGCGCTGCGGGCACTTGTCCCATTGTGGCACTGAAGCGGCCGGAGGTGCGAATGCATCCTACGGAATCGCTTGATCCCAGGTAACCCCAAGGTTACATGTAACCCTTAAGTTACAAGAAAAGGGATTCCACATGAGCGACTCACCAAGCGACAGCGATCTCGTCGACCGTCTCGGCCGCTTCCGCGCCCGGATGTTCCCGGTGCTGGCGATGCTGTTCCTGGTCCAGCAGGCGGCGTTCTTCTCCAATCCGCCGGCCGAACGCTTGGTCGATCACGTGCGGATCGGCGCCTGGGTGGCTATGACCGCAGTAATCCTGTTCGTGCTCAACAGCCGCGGGTTCTGGTTCCGCCCCGCCAAGGTCCGCGCGATGATCGACGACGAGGTAACCCGCGCCAACCGCACCAGTGCGATGCACTGGGGCTTCGTCGCGGCCATGCTGGCGGGGATCGTGGTCTATGTGCTGCAGGGCGCGGCGCAGTTCACTGCGCGTGAGGCGATCCACCTGATCGTCAGCGCCGGGATCGTGATGGCCTTGATGCGCTTTGGCCTGCTCGAACGGCGGGCCTATGCCTGAACTGACCAGCACCCTTAAACAGGTGCGAGAGGCGCGTGGGCTGACGCAGGCGCAACTGGCGGAGACGATCGGGGTCAGCCGCAAGACCATCAACACGGTCGAGAATGGCGTTTACGTACCCTCAACCGTCATCGCGTTGAAGCTGGCAGCGGCGCTAGACACTTCGGTCGAAGCGCTATTTTCCCTCGGAGAATAGCCCGGCCTGAGACCCGCTCGGCGGAGCCAGGCCAAGGTGCTGCCACGCGCCGTCGTTCAGGCACCGCCCGCGCGCGGTGCGGGCGATCAGGCCCAGCTGGATCAGGAACGGCTCGATCACATCCTCGACCGTGTCGCGCGGTTCGGAGAGCCCCGCAGCGAGTGTTTCCACACCGACCGGACCGCCTTTGTAGATATCGGCGATCATCGTAAGGTAGCGCCGGTCCATCGCATCGAGCCCGAGCGCATCGACCTCAAGCCGGGTCAGCGCATCGTCGGCGAGTTCGCGCGAAATCGCCACATCGCCCGCCACGTGAGCGAAATCGCGCACCCGCCGCAGCAGCCGCCCAGCGACACGCGGCGTCCCCCGCGCGCGCCGCGCAATCTCGCGCGCGCCATCGGCGGCAATGCCCATACCGAGCAGCCCGGCGGCGCGGGTGATGACCTTTTCAAGCTCGGCCACCGAATAGAAATTGAGCCGCACCGGGATGCCGAAACGGTCGCGCAGCGGCGTGGTCAGCAGCCCCTGCCGGGTCGTCGCGCCGATCAGCGTAAACGCCGGCAAATCGATCCGCACCGACCGCGCCGAGGGGCCCTCGCCGATGATCAGATCGAGCGCGCGGTCTTCCATCGCCGGGTACAGCACCTCTTCGACAATCGGATTGAGCCGATGAATCTCGTCGATGAACAGGACGTCGCCTTCTTCAAGGTTGGTCAGCAGCGCCGCCAAATCGCCGGTCTTGGCGATCACCGGGCCGGACGTGGCGCGGAAGCCGACCCCCAGTTCGCGCGCGACGATCTGCGCCAGCGTGGTCTTGCCCAGCCCCGGCGGCCCATAGAACAGCACATGATCCATCGCCTCGCCGCGCGATTTGGCCGACTGGATGAACACCGAAAGGTTGTCCTTCGCCGCCGCCTGTCCGACGAACTCGGCAAGAGTCTTGGGCCGCAGGGCCGCGTCGGGGTCCTCGGGTTGGCGCTGGGGGGTGAGGATGGGGTTATCGGTCATCTGATTGCATCAAGCGCAACGAACGCCCCGATTACAAAAGCAATCAAGGAACAACTGGCCAAGGCTATTCCCACATTCTCCGCCCAACCTCCATAAATGTCGAAACTTTTGACATTCGATTGTTGAGCAAGATTGTGTGCAGCGCGATCAGCCTGTCGCGAATATTGTATTGCAGCTTGCATGTACGATGCGTGTGCCACGTAACCGAGAATGTAGGCAAATAGAACCGCTGCTAGTCCAATCGAGAACCAGAAGAATGCCCACCAAACACCAATTGGGTTGAGGTGAGTCTCTTTTGTATTTCCCAAGAATGTAAGCGAGGATACGATCGCGGCTCCATTTGCGAGAAAGAGTCCCTTTAGTCCGCCTTGTGCATAGTCTGTTGCGTATTTCAGCCGATCGACGGCATCAGCCCAACTCTGATCGGACCCACGGATGGCAAGTTCGCGATTGATGCCGTTTACATTTGGGACCTGCTCGCTCATCCCGCCGCCCTCTTCAACGCCAGCCGCACCAAATCATTCAGCCCAGCACCCTCGCCCAGCTCCTCGATAGCCCGCGCCACAGCCATCGTTGCGACCTGCGGCTTGAACCCCAGGTTCTGAAGCGCCGAAACCGCGTCTGCGCTGGCCGATCCCGCTGGCACCGCCGCCAATGCCGCGCCGCCAGCACCGACGATGCCGCCGGTCTTGTCTTTCAGCTCATTCACAATCCGCGCCGCCAGTTTTGGCCCAACACCCTGCGCCCGCGCGACCATCGCCGCATCCCCTCCGGCGCAAGCCCGCGCCAGTTCGTCGGCCGACAGTGCTGAGAGCACCGCCAGCGCCATCTTGCTGCCCACGCCCTGCACGCCCGTCAGCAAGCGGAACCACGCGCGTTCCTCGCCGCCGGCGAAGCCGATCAGGCGCATGTCGTTTTCGGAGACCTGCAGTTCGGTGTGGAGCGTCACCGCGTCACCGCGCGCGCCCAGCGCATCGAGCGTCTTGGCGCTGCAATGGACCAGATAGCCCACCCCGCCCACGTCAATCACCACCCAGTCGAGGCCGAAATCGTCGAACGTGCCGGTCAGCTTAGCGATCATGGTTTGTTCTATGGCACCATTGCGAATCGGGAGCAATCCCGACCGCTATGGTGCCCAGAACGTCAGTACGTGATGCTTAAAACCCCGGAATGCGCATGTTCGCGCCGAGCTTGCAGGCGACCGCCGCCCCGCCCACTTCGAGCGCGGTTTCGGGATCGCGCACGGAAGCGGCGACGCGGATCAGGTCGCCGACAGTCAGTTGGTTGTCGCTGCGATAATAGCGCGCGGCGTCTGCCAGCCGGTCAACCTGGCGGGTGCTGAGGTGGCCGTGGAGAAATTCGGCAGCGCAGCTCGCCTGGTTGCGATCGAGGCCATAGCGCATCAGCGCGTCGGAGATCTGGTAACGGCTGGCGACGCAGCCTGATAGGACGAGGCTGGCAACAGCGGCAAGCGACAGAATTCTGAAACGCGGCATTATTGTACCCTCCGGCAGATATGCATGCGAGGTAGCCGCGCCTGAATGAACGGCGCCTTGCCGGATACTAACGCGCGAGGCGGGCTGCCGTTCCGGCGAGGTGCACATGGGCAATCGCCACCGCCAGCGCATCGGCCGCATCGGCACCTGCCGGTGTCGCGCCGGGAAGCAGCACCTTGAGCATCGCCTGTACTTGCGCCTTCTCGGCGCGGCCGGTGCCGACCACCGCTTGCTTCACAAGAGTCGGGGCATATTCGGCGACGCTCAGCCCGGCCTTGGCCAGCGCGAGCAGGCACACGCCGCGCGCCTGGCCGAGTTTCAGCGTGGACTGGCCGTTCTGGTTGACGAAGACCTCTTCCACCGCGCCCGCCTCGGGCCGGTATTCGGCCAGCACTGCCGCCAGTGCCTGATCGATCTCGAGCAGCCGCTCGGCCAGCGGGGCCTTGGCGTCGGTTTTAACCTGGCCATTGGCCACATGAGTCAGCCGGTTGCCGCTCGCCTCGATCACCCCCCAACCGGTGCAGGTCAGTGAAGGATCAAGGCCGATGATCCGCATGTCAGAGCCTCAGCCCCAGCCGCGGGCCGAAGTGCATCATCGCCGCGTACAGCGTGACGGTCAGCACGCAGCCCGCGAGTAACGAGGGCCAGAATCCGACGCCGCTGCGCAGCAAATACGGGATCATCAAAAACATTGGCAGGCTGGGCAGCACGTACCAGAAGGTCGCCCCGGCATGGACCGCCATGTTCTCCGCATCGGGCCGCGCGTGCCAGATCAGGATCATGCCGAGCACCGAGATCAGCGGCAACGAAGCAATCAGCGCGCCGAGCGTTGGCAGGCGCTTGCCCACCTCGGAAATGGCCGCGATCAGCGCGCCCGAAAGCAGCGCCTTGGCGACCAAGCCCCACATTATTGGTTTGCTCCGCTGGCCGCGACCGTCATCAGACCAATGCTTCCATCACCGCGTCCGAGATCTCGTAATTGCCCCAGACCATCTGCACATCGTCGTCATCGTCGAGCACGTCGATCAGCTTGAGCAGCGTTGCGGCGTCATCGGCGCTGACTTCGACCTTGAGCCCCGGCTTCCACGCCAGCTTGACCGCCGCCGCTTCACCCAGTGTCTTTTCAAGTTCACGCGAAACCGGGTGCAACTCCTCGATGCTGGTCCAGATCGCGTGGCCGTCGGCATCGCTTTCGATATCGTCGGCCCCGGCTTCGATCGCGGCTTCGAGAACCTTGTCCTCATCGCCCGCTTCCGGCCCGTATTCGATCAGCCCCAGCCGTTCAAATCCGTGGCTCACCGCACCCGATGCGCCAAGGTTGCCGCCGTTCTTGGCAAAAGCAGTGCGGACGTTGGTCGCGGTGCGGTTGCGGTTGTCGGTCAAAGCCTCAACGATCAGCGCGACCCCGCCCGGACCGTAGCCTTCGTAGCGGATTTCTTCGTAATTCTCGGCGTCGCCCTTGCTCGCCTTGTCGATCGCGCGTTGGATATTGTCCTTGGGCACCGACTGCGCCTTGGCCGCGTTGACCGCCGCGCGCAGCCGCGGATTGAAATCGGGATCGGGCATGCCAAGCTTGGCCGCAACGGTGATTTCACGCGAAAGCTTGGAAAACAGCCCCGCGCGCTTTTTATCCTGCGCACCCTTGCGGTGCATGATGTTCTTGAATTTGGAATGGCCGGCCATGGGGTCCACGTCTTGAAAGCTAGGGGTGGAATTGCGCCGCCCCTAGCCGAGAGTTAGGCCAAGGGCAATTAGCCCAGCCCGAGCGCCGCCTTGTAGACATCGAGGATCGCTTCCATTTCGGCGCGGTCATCGGGCTTCATCTTGCGCAGCGCGACGACCTTGCGCATGATCTTGGCGTCGTAACCGACCGCCTTGGCCTCGCCGTAAACGTCCTTGATATCGTCGGCGATGCCCTTCTTTTCCTCTTCAAGACGCTCGACGCGTTCGATCAACAGGCGCAGGCGATCATCGGTGGTATCGGCCATTTGAGGTAACTCCGGGTGTTTGGTGAATCGGTTGCAGGCGCGGTAGCGGGGCGCGGGGATTCGGGCAAAGGCAGGCCTGTGGAAATCCTAGGCCCTCTCCATTCTGCGTAGCCAAATGGGGAGGTGGCAGACGCCAAAGGCGGCTGACGGAGGGGTATAGACGCCAGCCCAGAAACCCCTCCGTCATTTGCTGCGCAAATGCCACCTCCCCATTTGCGCCATTCGGCGAGAATGGAGAGGACCTAGTCAGCGTTCCTCGCCACGCTCGCCGCCATCCGCTCAAGCTGCTGGGGCGTCGCTTCTGATTGGAACTGCGCCTTCCATTCCCCCGCGGGCATTCCGTGGACCAGCTCGCGCGCGGCCGCCTTGTCCAGCGGCGCGCCGGCCTCGACGATCCAGTCGGCCAGGCAATTGCGGCAAAACCCCGCCAGCCCCATCAGCTCGATATTCTGAGCGTCATGGCGGTGGCGCAAGTGCCGCACCAGCCGCCGGAATGCCGCCGCCGCAACCGCGTCATCCAGCGCTGCAAGCGGGTCATTTGCAGCTACATTCGTATTTTCAGAGCAACTCATCGTGGTTTCCTTGGGTTTTCGGTCGTTCTTTGCCATAGGCCGAGCTCAAACGGGAAGAGGTAACAGTGGCAAAACTCGATTTGCGCGGACGCAAGATCAAGATCCTGGCCACATTGGGCCCAGCCAGCTGCAGCCCGGAGATGATCGAGAAGCTCCTGCGCGCCGGGGCTGACGCGTTCCGCGTCAACATGAGCCACGGCGATCAGGCCACTCACGCCGAGACCATCGCGGCGATCCGCACCATCGAGAAGCAGGTCGGCCGCCCGGTCGCGGTGCTGTGCGACCTGCAAGGGCCCAAGCTGCGCGTCGGCCAGTTCAAGAACGGCAAGGCGGTGATCCGCCATTCGGGCCACTTCACGCTTGACCGCGATCCCGCACTGGGTGACGAGAACCGCGTCTGCCTGCCCCATCCCGAACTGTTCGAGGTGCTGCACAAGGGCCAGCGCTTGCTGATCGACGACGGCAAGCTGCGGCTGAAGGTGATCGAAGCGGATATGGATCACATCCTCTGCTCGGCCGAGGTTGGCGGGGTCATTTCGGACCGCAAGGGGGTCAACGTGCCTGACGCGGTGGTGCCGGTTCCGGCCTTGACCGACAAGGATCGGCGCGATCTGACATTTGCGCTCGAGCAGGGCGCGGACTGGATCGCGCTGTCATTCGTCCAGCGGCCAGAGGATGTCGCCGAGGCGCGCAAGCTGATGCGCGGCGCGACCGCCGCGCTGATGGCCAAGATCGAAAAGCCCGCTGCGATCGACCGGCTCGAGGAAATCATCGAACTCGCTGACGGGATCATGGTCGCGCGCGGCGACCTGGGCGTCGAGCTCAATCCCGAAGAAGTCCCGCCGCTGCAAAAGCATATCGTCGCGGTAACGCGCCGCAGCGGCAAGCCAGTGGTGGTTGCAACGCAGATGCTCGAATCGATGATCGAGAGCCCGGCCCCGACCCGCGCCGAGGTCTCCGACGTCGCCAACGCGGTTTACGACGGCGCCGACGCGGTGATGCTCTCGGCCGAAACCGCGAGCGGCGCCTGGCCGGTCGAAGCAGTGACGATCATGCATCGCATCGCCGTGCAGGTCGAAAACGACCCGGGCTATCGTGAACGCGTCCACTTCACCCAGGTTCGCCCCGACGCGACCACCGCCGATGCGCTGGCCCAGGCCAGTGCGACGATCGCGCAGACGGTGCGGGTCGAAGGGATCATCGTCTTCACCGGATCGGGCAGCACCGCCCGGCGCGTCGCCCGCGAACGGCCCGACGTGCCGATCATGGTGCTCACCCCGTCGAGCCAGATCGCCCGCCGGCTGGCCTTGCTGTGGGGTACGCACGCGGTCCAGACCAAGGACATCGGCAGCTTCGAGGAGATGATCGCCAAGGGCAAGCGCATGGCGCTGCGCCACGGTTTCGGCACCGCCGGATCGAAGCTGATCGCGCTGGCGGGCGTTCCGTTCGGTACGCCGGGGTCAACCAACTTGCTGCACGTGGTGACCTTGAGCGGGAACGAGTTGAAGGAACGCTAGCCGCGCGCTCCGAACAGCGCCGAGCCGACTCGGACATGCGTCGCGCCCAGCATCACGGCCGTTTCAAAATCGCCTGACATCCCCATCGAGCGGCCCACGAGGCCGTGGTCGCCCGCCAGCTTGTCGAGCAGCGCGAAGAACGGCGCGGGTTCGATCTCGAGCGGCGGCACGCACATCAGGCCGATCACCGGCAGGTCGGCGGTGCGGGCTTCGGTCAGCAGTGCGGGCAGTTCGGCAATCGCGCAGCCGCCCTTCTGGTCCTCGGCGCCGATGTTGACCTGGATGAAACACGGCACGCGGCGGCCGGTCTTGTCCATCGCCTTGGTCAGCGCGGTGACCAGCGAGGTGCGGTCGAGCGAGTGGATGCAATCGAACAGCGCCACTGCATCGTCCGCCTTGTTCGATTGCAATTGGCCGATCAGGTGCAGCGCGATCCCCTCGTGCAGCTCGCGCAAGGCTGGCCATTTGTCCTGCGCTTCCTGCACGCGGTTCTCGCCGAACACGCGCTGGCCGGCCTCGATCAGCGGGGCGATGGCCTGCGCCGGATGAGTCTTGCTGACCGCGATCAGCGTAACCTCGCTGGCTTTGCGGCGGGCGATGTCGGCGGCGCGCGCGATGCGGGAATTGACATCGGCGAGGGAGGAGGCTGGATCGGTCATCGCGCGCTGCTATAGCGATGCCATGGCGCGATTGAAGCCCTTGCCCGCAATCTGGCTGGTTTCCGACGAGCGCAACGATGCAGTCCTCGAAACTGCGCTCAAACGCTTGCCGCGCGGCAGCGGGCTGGTCTTTCGCCATTATCACCTGCCTAAGGCGAAGCGGCGGGCGCGGTTTGCCGCACTGGCGCGGCTCGCGCGGGCCAAAGGTCACATCGTGGCGCTGGCCGGAAGCCGAACCGATGCGAGGCGCTGGGGCGCCGATCTTGCCTATGGCCCAGGCGGCCATCTGGTTCCGGTCCATTCGCTGCGCGAGATCGGGCGAGCCAGCCGCGCGGTGGCCGTGCTGCTTTCACCTGTCTTTCCGACCCGTTCGCATCCCGGCACAGTCACGCTTGGCTCGCTGCGTTTCCGGCTGCTGGCGGCGCACGCGGCGGCACCGGTTATCGCACTTGGCGGAATGAATCCGCGCACTGCGAAACGGCTCGGCTGGGCCTGCTGGGCGGGGATCGATGCGTTCATCGATCTGCCACCAGTTCACCCCCGTTCGTCCTGAGGAGCCGCTCTGCGGCGTCTCGCAGGACCACACGCCGCGCTTGACCCTTCGAGACGGCTTCGCCTCCTCAGGGCGAACCGAACTTGTGAAGACTGACTCACCCCCGTTCGCAATGGATGGAAGCAACACCTCACCGCAAGAACAAATATGGATTCTTGACCGCGAGTCACCGTGCGGCGCATAACGCACCGCGTTACGCGAGGGGAGCATCATGGCATCACGTCCGGCAACAGTCAGTCACCGCGGCGCGCGGGTCGATTGGCGTGCGGCGCTGAAGCGCGCGGCGCGGCGCAGCGCCGAAATCGGGGGCGCGCTGGTGCTGCTTGGCTCGGCGGTGTTTCTGGCGCTCGCGCTGGTCAGCTACCAGCAGACCGACCCCTCGGCTTCCACCGCGGCGGGCGGCCCGGCGGTCAACTGGATGGGCAGTGCCGGTGCCTGGACGGCCGAGCGTGCGCTGTTCCTGTTCGGCCCGGTCTGCGTGCTGTTCCTGCCGCTGCTGTACGTGATGGCGCGCGGGCTTTGGCGGCTGGTCGAGGAGGATAACGGGTCGCTCGAACATCAGGGCCATGCCTGGTGGCGGCCGATCGGCCTATTGCTGTTCGCGATGACGCTGCTTGCGACCACACTCAGTCTGGCGATCAACGATGTCGACACCGTGTTCCCCGCCGGGTGGGGCGGCATCGCCGGTCTGCTTGGCAGCGGCACGGTCCATTTCATCGCGGGCAAGCTGCCCTCCGCCGGGCAGTGGATCTTCACTGCGCTGGCTGGGCTTGCCGCGCTGGCCAGCGGATCGATCATCGCGGCGCGGATCTTTGCGTTCGATTGGGGCAACCTGTTTACCCTGCCCGCATTCCTGCGCCGCCGCAGCCGCGACACGGTGGCTGGTGATGGCGAATTCGTCTCGGTCGCGCCGCGCGCCAAGCGCGAACGTCCGGCTCACGGCGAGCAGATCGCCGCCGCACGCAAGGCCCCGGAAATCAGCGATCCGGCGCGCATGGCCACGCCTGCGCAGCTCGGCAGCAAGAGCCGCCAGAGCGACCTGTTCAGCACTTACGTTTTGCCCGAACTGGCGCTGCTTAACGATCCCCCGGCCAATTCCGCGCCCAAGGTCGACAAGCTTGCGCTCGAGCGCAACGCGCGCCTCCTTGAAACCGTGCTCGACGATTTCAACGTCAAGGGCACGATCGACGCAGTCCGCACCGGGCCGGTGGTGACGATGTACGAGCTTGAGCCCGCACCGGGCATCAAGGCCAGCCGGGTGATCGGCCTCGCTGACGATATCGCCCGCAATATGAGCGCGATCTCGGCGCGCGTCTCCTCGATCCCCGGCCGCACGGTGATGGGCATCGAGCTCCCCAATGCGGACCGCCAGATGGTCAGCTTCAAGGAGCTGGTCGCCTGCGAGAAGTTCGCGCAGTCCAAGGCCGCGCTGCCGATCATCCTGGGCAAGGATATCGCGGGCGAACCGATCGTCGCCGACCTTGCGGTGATGCCGCACCTGCTGGTCGCGGGGACCACTGGATCGGGCAAGTCGGTCGGGCTCAACACGATCCTGCTGTCGCTGCTCTACCGGCTGACCCCCGCGCAGTGCCGCCTGATCCTGGTCGATCCCAAGGTGCTCGAGCTCAAGAGCTACGACGATATCCCGCACTTGCTCGCCCCGGTGGTAACCGAACCAAGCAAGGCAGTGCGCGCGCTCAAATGGGCGGTTGAGGAAATGGAGCGCCGCTACCGCCAGATGAGCGAGCTGTCGGTGCGCAACTTGTCGGGCTTCAACGAGAAGGTTGCCACCGCCATCGCCAAGGGCAAGCCGCTCGGCCGCCGCATCCAGATCGGGTTCGATCCCGACACCGGCGAAGAATTGTTCGAGGAAACCCAGCTCGATTACCAGCCGCTGCCGCAAATCGTGGTGATCGTTGACGAATTGGCCGATCTGATGATCACCGTCGGCAAGGAAGTCGAAGTGCTGATCCAGCGGCTTTCGCAAAAGAGCCGCGCGGCGGGCATCCACCTGATCATGGCAACCCAGCGGCCGAGCGTTGACGTCATTACGGGCGTAATCAAGGCCAACTTGCCGACCCGTATTTCGTTCGCGGTGACCAGCCGGATCGACAGCCGCACGATCCTGGGCGAGCAGGGCGCCGAGCAGCTGCTGGGCAAGGGCGACATGCTCTACAAGCCCAACACCCAGCCGATCATGCGCGTCCACGGCCCGTTCGTGAGCGACGAAGAGGTCGAACGGATCGCGGATTTCTGGCGCGCGCAGGGCAAGCCCGAATATGTCACATCGGTCACCGAAGAGCCCGAGGACGGCAGCTTCGGGTTCGACGACCTTGACGCCACAGCGAGCGACAGCCCGGACGAGCGCAAATACCGCCAGGCCTGCCAGATCGTGTTCGAAAGCCAGAAGGCCAGCGCCTCGTGGCTCCAACGGCAACTGGGCGTGGGCTACAACACCGCCGCCAAATGGGTCGAGCGGATGGAAGCCGACGGCTATGTCGGCCCCGCCAACCACGTCGGCCGCCGCGATATCTACCGCGACAAGGATGGATCGCCGCTTTAGGTCGGCAACTGCCCTTTGCATCTTGCCAGCGAATGCCTAGCTTCCTGCCAACGGCGATGAACCGGGGGAACGTGTATGGACGGACAACCGCAATTGGACTGCGCTGCCAGCGCGGATCTGCTCCGGCGCGGCTACAACCGGCGCGATCTGGGGCGGATCGCGGCGCTGCTGGGGGTCGGAGCCGCCGTCGCCCGGCCGACTTGGGCAGAGGCTGCGCCAGGACCGGCGCCCCGGGTAATGATCGATTCGAACGAATGCTGGACCGGACCGATGGAGCCCGGCCAGGCGGCGGCGCGGGCGATCATTGCCCGCAGCAATCGCTATGAACCGGGCAATGAGCGCGACAAATTCATCGCCGCAGTGATGAAGGTGGATGGCGTTCCCGCCGATCATGTCTCGCCGTGGCCGGGATCGAGCGATCCGCTCAGCCGCGCGGTGGTAACCTTTGCCTCGCCGCAGCGCGGGCTGGTGACCGCCGATCCGACTTTCGAACTGGCCTGGACCACTGCCGAATATCTTGGTGTGCCGATCAAGAAGATACCGCTGACCGCGGACTATCGGCACGATGTCAAGGCAATGCTGGCCGCCGATCCGCAGGCCGGACTTTACTATATCTGCTCGCCCAACAACCCCACCGGCACGATCACCCCGCTGGACGATATCCTCTGGCTGGTGCGCAACAAGCCGGCGGGGGCCAAAGTGCTGGTTGACGAGGCCTATATCCATTTCGCCGGGAGCCCCAGCGCGGTGACCCTGTTCGGCCAGAGCCAGGGCCTGGTGGTGTTGCGAACCTTTTCCAAACTGTTCGGGATGGCCGGGATGCGAATGGGCTATGCGCTGAGCGACCCGGCCAACATCGCCGCGATGCAGCGCTATGACGGCGACATGCAATCGGGCTCATTGCCGATGCCATCGCTGGCCTGCGCGACCGCCAGCCTCGGCCAGACGGCGCTGATCGGCCAGCGCCGCGCCTTCATGGAAGGCAACCTGGCCTTCGTGACCCGCGAGGTCGAACGGCGCGGCTTCAAAGTCATCCCCAGCCGCGCCAACATGTTCATGATCGACTGGAACGGCCGTTCGGCCAGGCAAATGCGCGAAGCGATCCGCAAGCAGGGCGTGGAGATCGGCCGATCGTGGGCTATCTGGCCCAATGTCTCGCGCGTCACCGTCAGCTCGCGCGCCGAAATGATTGCGTTCTTGAATGCGCTGGACCGGGCGCTGAAAGCTTAGCAGGGGCCCGTTGGCTGACGGTCGGCATCGAGCAATACCACCACATCGGCGCGCTGCGGCATCTCGGTGAGGATGGAGCGAGTCAGCCGTTCGTAGTGCTGAACGAAGCGGCGCACCTCGGCGGGGGCCATCACCCGCGTCCCGCCGATTGCGCGTAGCTGCGCCTCCTGCTGCTCGCGCCAGGCCGCGACCACTTGCCAATCAGGTGCGGCGAGCAGGACCAGCAGGTCGATCCGGGCGAACAGCACCTGATAGGGGCCCGCCAGCGCGGCATTGGCATATGTGCGCCACACGCCATCCGGGTCCTCCGCCGCTTCGAACCCATTGACAGGGTCGGTCAGTGCCGAAGGCTCCTGCGGCCGCGCGCCAAGGCACCAGCCCTCCAGCAATAACACCTGCGTCCTTGCCGGGGCGAGCGGCCAACCCGCGGTGGGCGCGCGGTCATCTGCCGCCTTGTCGAAGCGCGGCAGGCGCACCGGCTCGCCGCGTTCCAGCGCCGCGATCGTGTTCAGCCCCTGCGCCACATCGTGCGTGCCGGGCACTCCGCGCGTTGCCAGCAGCGGGTGCACGTCGCGCGCCAGTCCCTGCCGCTCGGCCCGGGTCAGGTAGAGATCGTCGAGCGACAGCGTGGCCGATGCTATCCCGGCGCCATCCAGCCGGGCGGCGAGCGCGGCAGCCAGCGTGCTTTTGCCCGAGCCTTGCGCCCCGCACAGGCCGACCACCAGCAACCCGCCGTCTCGGCCCGCCAGCGCGCCAAGGATGCGCTCCGACAATCGCTGGCAAAGCTTGGGATCGGGGCCGGTCATCGCGCCACCCTAGCAGATTTACGGGTCGGCGCGGCAAGCACCGATGCACGCCCTCTGCACACGATCCACACCCGAACGCCACCAGCCGCTGCACGTCACCTTCACCTCGTGCGCTTAGACGCAAGCCATGATCGCGATTGACCATCCCCCTCCACCCGCGCCACACAGCAGCATGACCCGCACCGTCCTGGTGGTCGACGACGACCCGCACATCCGCGAGCTGCTCGCCTTTGCCTTCGACAAGGCGGGGATGCAGGTGCGCGAGGCCGCCGACGGCGAGGAAGCATTGGCCGAAGTCGCGCGCCACCTGCCCGACCTGGTGGTGCTCGACATCAATATGCCGCGCATGGACGGGCTCGAAGTTTGCCGCCGCCTGCGCGCCACCACCGAAGTCCCCGTCATGTTCCTCTCCAGCCGCGACGAGGAGTTCGACCGGGTGCTGGGGATCGAGCTTGGCGCCGACGACTATGTGGTAAAGCCCTTCTCCCCTCGCGAAGTCGTTGCCCGCGCCAATGCGATCATGCGCCGCTCGGCCCCGCGCGCCGCCGCGCTCGCCCCCGCCGCGGCGCTGACGCACGGCCAGCTCAGCCTCGACAGCGAGGGCTGGACCGCGCACTGGGCGGGAGCCGAAGTGCCGCTCACCGTCAGCGAATTCAACCTGATGAAGGCGCTGGCCTCTGCGGGCGGCCGCATCCTCAGCCGCGACCAGCTGATCGACCAGATCCACGGGCCCGGGTTTGCGATCACCGACCGCACGATCGACAGCCACATCCGCAACCTGCGCCGCAAATTTGCCGATTGCGGCGGGCATGACGTGGTCGAGACCAAGGCTGGGGTCGGCTACCGGCTCGGCGCCTGTGCCGGAGCAGGACCCAAATCCGGCGACTAATCGCCTCGGTGCGGCGCACCGCGCGCCGCTTGTGGCCGGTGCCCCGGCTGCGCTGGTTGCTGCTGGGCGTGCTGCTGTTCGCCGCCGCGATGCCGGGGATCGCCGCGCTGGGCCTGCGCGTCTACGAGAACGCGCTGGTCCGCCGCACCGAGGCCGAAGTGAGCGCGCAGGCCGCCGCGCTGGGCGCCGCCACCGCGCTGGTCTGGCCCGGCGCGCGCGCCGCGCTGCCCGCCGCGCCGGTTGTGCAGGAAAGCTCGCGGCTCGATCCCTATGCCGCTGCGATCACCACCGGCATCGACTTGCGCACCACACCCATTTTGCCCGAGCGCCCGCCCGCACAAACCGCCGGCGGCCCGCCCGATCCCACCGCGCTGATCGCCGCGGCGCGCATCGCCCCCGCGGTGGCCGAAACCAAGGTCGCCACCCTCGCCTCGATCGTCCTGCTTGACCGCGACGGGGTGATGGTCAGCGGCGGGCAGACCGGCCGCTCGCTGAGCCGATTACCCGAAGTCCGCGCTGCGCTCGCGGGCGGATCGCAAACGGTGATGCGGCTCAACTCGAGCTACCAGCGCGGCTGGCTGCTCCGCTGGCTCAGCCCGGCCACCGACATCCGCCTC
>JAYUCG010000077.1:0-20676 GCA_043740455.1 Novosphingobium sp.
GCAATAGCTGAGTGGCAGTCTCTAATCGCCTGACGTCACCCGCGATCTCGCTCTTGGTGCGCCGATCGGAGACAAGTTGCCATCCGACTGACAGCGCCCGCCGCCGCCTTCCTCGAAAAACGCACGCCCAAGTTTTCGCTCACGGTCAGCCGCGATCTGCCGCAGATTCCTTGGTGAGCCGTCACCGCAGCGACTTCGCTTCGCCGCATTCTGACCGGTCCATACAAGCCAAAGCCGTGTATTCAGGCTAGCGCAACGCTTGAAGCGCAAGGGCGAAACGGGCAAGAGCGGCGCTGAACACGTCGGCGCGCAAGTCCGCAAAGTTGGAGCAAATCATGGTTGGCTGGGGCAGATATCGGTTGGGCACGGGCCTCGCACTCAGTGCGGGGCTGACTTCGGCCGTGGCGCTCGCCGCGGCGCAACCGCAGAGCATTCTGCCCAGCCCGAACCCGGCGCCCACCAGCGCACCGACCATCGCGCCTGATACCACCGCGCCCAAGATCGTGCCGCAAATGCCGGTCGATGAACCGGTGGCGCAATGGAACGCCAATGACGCCAAGGCGCTATTGGGCGTGATCGAAGGGATCGACGCCGATGGCTTGAACCCGGCCGATTACCAGCCCGAAAAGCTGCGCAAGGCAATCGCGGCGGGCGATCCTGCCGCGCTTGGTGCCCAGGCCAGCAAGTCGTTTGCCTGGCTGGTCGAAGACATGCGCGACGGACGCACCCGGTTCGATGCCCGGCTCCAGTGGTTTGTTGTCGATACCGATCTGGATGCCAATCCAACCTCGGCAGTGATGACCCGGGCGCTGCAATCGCATGACGTTGCCGGGGTGATCGAAGGCCTCGCGCCGACCGTGCCCGATTACGGCGAACTCAAGGGCTTGCTCGCCACCACGCCGGAAACCAACAAGTCCAAGCGCAGCCTGATCCGCATCAACATGGACCGTTGGCGGTGGCTGCCGCGTGAGCTGGGCAAGTATTACCTCCTCACCAACGTGCCCGAATTCCAGCTGCGGCTGACGGTCAACAACGAAATCATCCGGTCCTACCGCACGATTGTCGGCAAGGTCGGCAAAACGGCCACGCCGCAGCTTTCCGCCTTGGTGCAGGGCGTGGTGTTTAACCCCACCTGGACCGTGCCGCAGTCGATCGTGAAGGGCGAAGGCCTGGGCGCCAAGCTGATCGGCAACCCGGCGGGGGCGCTACGCCAGGGTTACAAGGTTGCCCGCGCCAAGGACGGCACGATCTCGGTCGTCCAGCAGCCGGGGCCGACCAATTCGCTCGGCATGATCAAGCTCGACATGCCCAACGAACATGCGATCTTCATCCATGACACCCCCGCGCGGGGGCTGTTTGCGCAAAGCTATCGTGCGCTCAGCCACGGCTGCGTGCGGACCGAACGCGCGGCGGAACTGGGCATCACCATGGCGATCCTGGGCGCGGGGATGAAGTCGAGCGATGCGGTCGATATCGTCAATTCGGGCAAGTACACCCGAGTCCCGATGACCAAGACTTTCCCAGTTTATATCATGTACTTCACCATGGCGAGCGACATCAACGGCAAGATGGGGACCTTCCCGGACCTCTACAGCCGTGACGGGGCAGTGCTTGCCTCGTTCGCAGCGGCGCGTATGCCGTGGACCGGACAGCGCCAGACCACCGAAAAGGTGATCAAGCTGGATAATCCGCTTTAGGTTAGGGTTAGATCAGGCAGGAGCTGAGATGGGCCAGTTCGCCCACCCGCAGCTTCGCACCTTCTGGAAGCCAGGCGGTGACTTCCTTGCGCGCGCCGAGCGCGGAAATTTCCACCACGGTGCCGCGCGTGGCATCGACGAAGTGGTTCTCGCTCGAAATTTCGAGCGCGAGGCCATTAGGGCGGCGTTTGAGCAGGCACAGCGCAAGATCAACCGAGCTTTTCGCCGAACTATCATCGAACGCTTTGACCTTGCCGTCGGTCAGGTGCGTCTCTTGCCACGCTCGCCAGACCCATGGCCCGGCGAGCGCGACGAGCGCCACTGCCCCGATCACCAGCATGATCCGGCGCGAGCGGCGCTGCTTTGGGTCGATCTGCGCGGTCAAGCGTCGCCGATACGGTCGGCGTACAGTAGGCGCCCGCCCGAAAGGTGCCACAGCGCCTCGTTAAACTGGTCGGGGCTCATCGCGAAGCAGCCTTCGCTGCGGCCGAGCTTGCCAAACTTGATGATGTGTTCTTCGGTCGCATAGGCGGCAGGGTGCATCACGATCGCGCGTTGGAGCGCGGCGGAATTGTCCTGGTCCATGCCGACCAAGCGGATCGAGGTGCCGTATTTGCCCGCGTACCATTCCGCCGTGAGGTAGGCCCCGCGCGAGGTTGCTTCGGAACCGGACTGGTTGGAAAAGGTCTGCAGGAACCCGCTGTGCTCGGGGTCCGAACCGCGACCGTGCGCGACCAGGAACGATCGCACCGTGCCGTTTTCAAGGTTGGCGAAGTGGAACCGCGGCAGTGTGGACGGCCGGGCAAAATCAGCAATCCCGACAATGTCCTTGCGCCACAGGCGGCTGCCGGCGCGTTCGACTTCACGCGCGGCAATGCTCAGCACCTTGCGGTCATAAGCCGGATTGGGGATCACGACGGTGGGCAGCGCCGGGGCGGCCGGAACCGCCGGGGTTTCAGGTAAGGCCCCGAAAGTCTTGTCGAATTCGTCGGCGAGCGGAGAGACCTGGCCGATCCGCGCGAGAGCGCGGCCAGACACGGACAGCGCAGCTGCCCCGGCGATTCCACCCAGAATCAAGTTCCGACGGTTCATGGTCCCCACCATAGCAGTTGTGAATAACCAGTTGCTGAACGGCAATCCAGCCAAAAACGCTGGATCACTGCTGGCGCGCGCCAAGCCGCGCCGTGCTGCCCAGCGCGGCAAGCGCCGCGCCATCGACCCGCATCACCGTCCATTCGTCCATCGGCCGGGCGCCCAGCGCCTGGTAGAAGCCGATCGCCGGCGCATTCCAGTCAAGCACCGACCATTCGAGCCGGGCGCAGTCGCGTTCGACCGCCAGCGCGGCGAGGTGCACCAGCAGCGCCTTGCCCAGCCCCGACCCGCGCGCCGTCTCGCGCACGTAGAGGTCTTCCAAATAAATCCCGGGCTTGCCTTCGAAGGTCGAGAAATTGTGGAAGAACAGCGCGAAGCCCTGCGCCGTGCCATCGATTTCGCCGATCACGACTTCGGCATAAGGACGCGCGCCGAACAGCTTCTCGCCCAGCACCGCAGGATCGAAACGAACCTCGTGCTCGAGCTTTTCGTAGATCGCCAGGTCGCGGATCAGCGCGCCGATCAGCGATAGGTCGGCGGGAACGGCGGCGCGGATTGTGAGAGTCATGCCGGTTTCCTCAATCGCGGCCACAGCACGCCCACGGCCAGCCCGGCCATAACCAAGGCAAAAGCCGCCAGCTTCCACGTCTGCAGCGACTCGCCCAACACCAGCGCCGACGTCGCGAGGCCAAACACAGGGACCAGCAATGACAGCGGCGCGACCTGGCTTGCCGAATGCCGCGCCAGCAGCCAGCCCCACACCCCATAGCCGAACATCGTGTTGCCAGCCGATTGCCACACCACCGCGCCCCAGGTCTTCCAGTCCGCCGCGGCGATCCCGGCAGACATCCGCGGCCAGCCTTCTAGCGCCAGCGCGAAGATCAGCAGCGGCGGTATGGCAAACATACTGGACCAGACGACATAGCCCAGCATGTTGACGCTGCCTGCCGCGCGCGCGACCATGTTGCCCCCGGCCCAGCTCGCCGCGGCGCACAGCACCAGAAACAGCCCCAGCGGCGTCGCGCTGGCATCGGTGTGGAGCGCAATCAGCGCGATCCCCGCGCTGGCCAGCAGCAAGGCAGCGATCTGGTAACGCGCGACCTTTTCGCTGTTCAGCCACACCGCCATCCCGATGGTGAAGAAGGCTTGCGCCTGCACCACCAGGCTGGCGAGCCCGGGGGTGATATCGGCGCGCATCGCGGTGAACAGCAGCCCGAACTGCCCCGCCCCGATCAGCACGCCGTATGCCGCCAAATTGCGCCACCGTACCTTGGGGCGCGGAACGAACAGGGCCATCGGCGCGAAGGCCAGGGTGAAGCGCAGCAACGCCAGGGTCAGCGGCGGCAGATGCACTAGCGCGAACTTGATGATCACAAAGTTCGAACCCCACACCGCGGTAACCGCGAGTGCTAGAGCCAAATGCAGTGGCGGCAGGTGGTGGCGATGCGCAGTCATCCCGCGCGCCCTAGTCGATCAATCGGCGCTTGTCAGTCCCCAGTAGCTTCGCGCGCGCGGATCACCATGGTGTCACCCTTGAGCTCGACCGCGCCGAGCTGCCGCAGCACCGATTGACCGAGCAGGTTGACCGAAAGGTCGCGCACCACCATCGCGTTCACGTTGTGCAGCGTGGTGCCGCCCACCTCGACCTCGTCGAGCGTGACCTGGGCGCCGTAACCGACACCCGAAGCGGTCTGCATCACCGGCTGGAAATCATCGGGCGACACATTGAGGTTGAGGTTCGCCGCCTCTGCTTCGGTCAGCGCAACCATGTCGGCGCCGGTATCGACCAGGAAGTTGACCGAATTGCCGTTGACTCCCGCATCGAGGCGGAACTGCCCGGAACTGTCGCGGCGCAGCATCATGGCGTCGGTTTCGTGCCTGGCGGCCTTGTGCGTCGCCGCTGCCACCGGCGCGGGCGCATCGCCGCCGACGCGCGGCGCAAGGAACGCTGCGACCATGCACATCGCGCCGATCGCGAACAAGACTATGCCGTAAAGCCGGGCCATGGCGGCCAGCATAGCCGCACAGCGTTACTGAAAGCTTAGGCTGCCTTGCCGTGCGTGACGTCCATGCTGACAGACGTCCCGCTTTCGATCTCGGCGGCTTTGGCTTCGACCAGACTGACGATGTGCCCGATCATGTCCGCATCCTGAACGTGGTGGTCGGTCACTCCGGAGAGGTAGACCATATGCTTGCCGTTGCCGCCACCGGTGATGCCGATGTCGGTCTCGCGCGCTTCACCGGGGCCGTTGACCACGCAGCCGAGCACCGAGAGGCTCATCGGGGTCTTGATGTGGCTGAGCGCGTCCTCGAGCGCCTGGACGGTGCGGATCACGTCAAAGCCCTGCCGCGCGCAGGAGGGGCAGGAGACGACGCGCACGCCGCGGGTGCGCAGGCCCAGAGACTTGAGGATTTCGTAGCCGACGCGGACTTCTTCCTCGGGTTCGGCCGAAAGCGAGACGCGAATGGTGTCGCCGATCCCGGCCCACAAGAGGTTGCCCATGCCGATGGACGATTTGACCGTGCCGCCAATCAGGCCGCCGGCCTCGGTGATGCCGAGGTGGAGCGGACAATCGACCGTTTCGGCAAGCTGCATATAGGCCGCAACCGCAAGGAACACGTCGCTCGCTTTTACCGCGACCTTGTATTCGTGAAAATCGTGGTCCTGCAGCAGCTTGATGTGATCGAGCGCCGATTCGACCAAGGCTTCGGGGCAAGGCTCGCCGTATTTTTCGAGGAGGTCCTTCTCGAGGCTCCCGGCGTTGACCCCGATGCGGATCGCGCAGCCGTTGGCCTTGGCCGCGCGGACCACTTCGGCGACGCGCTCGGAAGAACCGATGTTGCCAGGGTTTATGCGCAGACACGCCGCGCCCGCATCCGCCGCTTCGAGCGCGCGCTTGTAGTGGAAATGGATGTCGGCGATGATCGGCACGCGCGCCGCGCGGACGATTTTGCCCAGCGCCGCAGTGCTGGCTTCATCGGGGCAGGAAACGCGGATCAGGTCGGCACCGGCATCCTCGCAGCGGCGGATCTGGTCGATCGTTGCGGCGGCATCGCTGGTCAAGGTATTGGTCATGGTCTGCACGGTGATCGGCGCATCGCCGCCAACGGGCACGGAGCCAACCATGATCTGGCGCGAACTACGGCGCGCGATATCGCGCCAGGGTCTGATCGAGGACATGGCCGCGCATATAGGGCGCGGCGGGTGCGGCGGCAAATGGTCTTGGCGTGCAGGGTCTAAAGGAGCTTCGAGAACAGGAATTCCTCATCGATCTGTTCGCCCACCTGGAAAGTGACGTCGGCGATCTTCTCGAAGCCGTAACGCTGGTAAAAGCGCTGCGCGCCGTGATTGCCGGAATAGACCGAAAGCTGGACCTCGTCGGCACCGGCGGCGACGAGGGCGGCCATGGCCCAGTCCATCAGCGCGCTGCCCACGCCGCTGCCAGTGGCCGAGGAGGCTGCGTAAAGCTGTTTGAGCTCCATTGCCCTGGCCCCCCGCGCATGGTCGGGCCAGCCGCACTTGTAGCCAATCTTGCAGAACGCAATCGGCTCGCATGCGCGTTCAGCGATCTGCATGGCTCCGTCGGGATCGGCGACCAGCCCAGCAGTAGCCGCTTCGGACTTTGCCTCGCTCAGGAACGCTGCAAGGTCCGACTCTGAGTAGAGGTGTCCAAAGGCATCGACGAAGCTTGCCCGGCCAAGCAGGGTCAGCGCCGGAACGTCGGCCAAGGTGGCCTCGCGCAAGGTAAGTTCGCTCAAACGGTCCTCGTCATACAAATGCTGAACGGATCTTCGGTGTAGTCACCAAATGGCGGGCATTCGGCAAAGCCATGGCTTTCGTAGAGCCGCCGCGCCGGCAGGAACGCCTCGGGTCGGCCGGTTTCCAGGCTTACCCGGTGGTAACCGCGCGTCTGCGCCTCGGCCATCAAATGCGCCAGCATCGCCTTGCCCGCGCCGCGCCCGCGATAATCGGGATGCGCGCGCATCGACTTGAGTTCGCCGTGCCCCGCACCCAGCTGCTTGAGCGCCCCGCAGGCGGCGAGCCGCGCGCCGTCCCACGCGGCATAGAAGGTCACATCGGGCGCGCGCAGCCGCTCGATCGGCATGGCATGTACGCTTTCGGGCGGTGACCATCGGTGCATCTCATCGAGGTGAAGCTGCAACAGTGCGGCAATTTCCGTACCGCTTAGGTCGTCTTCGCGGATCTGGAATTCGGCGCGCATGGCTAGCATTTGCCGGAGGCAAAAGGCCACTGCAAGTGGGCTTTGACTCTGGCGTCATGGAGGCATAGCCTCGCTTTTGCTTTGGGGGCGGGATTTGCAGAAATCCGGGGTCGCCTCTCTCCGAGTAGCAAACCTACACCGGCTGAAATCTTTTTTCCGGGCAGGTTGATCAGGAGGAAGCATCAATGAATACATATCGCAAGTTGGCCATTGCGGCCGCATCGCTGGCGCTGGCGTGGTCGGTACCGGGAATGGCCCAGAGCAATCCGTTCGTTGGCGGGGACTATGTCGAAGTCAGCTCTGTCACGATCGACGATGGTCACTTCTCTGACTACGCCTCCTTCCTCGCAACGCAGTGGCGGGCCGAGCAGGAATTCGCCAAGTCACAGGGCTGGATTACCGGCTACGAAGTGCTCGGCAATGTCCACAAGCGTCCAGGCGAACCGGATCTGATCCTAGTGATCCGCTACAAGAGCATGCCCGATGGCGCCGAGGGCGAGCGGCGCAACAAGTTGTTCCTGGACCACGTCAAGGCGACCGACACGCAGATGGAAGCCGCGTCGGGAGACCGCGCGAAGTACCGTCACGTTATCGGCGGGCAGCTGTGGCAGGAATTGAAGTTCAAGTAAGCGAAGCAGCGTGATCGGCAGGGGCAGCTTCACTCACTGCCCCTGCTGCCGCTCAGGCATGTTTGTCGGCCTTGCGCTGACCCATCCGCATCCCGCCTTCAAGCCGGGCTCGGAGCTGGGTGTAATAGGCCTCAAGGAACGCGCGCTCGTCGCCCGAGCCGGGGTTCCAGCCGAGCTTGCGGCAGATCGCCTCGTGCACCGCGGCCATGGCTTCCTGACGGTTGTCGCGCAGCACCCGTTCGAGCGTTTGCAATTCGTATTCGCCATAGATCGCCAGCTCCTCATCGCCGAATTTGTAAGATGCGCCAGTGGTCTGGCTGGTCCCACTTGCCCCGGCCCCGGTGCTGAGCGCGTCGGCAAGCTTCAAACGCCGCGCCTCGACGACCCAGCTCCCGGCTATCAGATCCCCGGCGCGCAGACGGTCGCGGTTGAACAGCGGAAACAGCGCGAACACCGCGAGCCAGGCGAAGGCGACCCAGTCGGCGACTCCGCCCCCGGAAAGCGAGAATAGCGCCGCGATCGGAAAGGTGATCTCGATATCGCGCAGCAGATTCCGCGCGAGCACCATTTCAGTGGTGAGCCGCCCGCCGTCGCGCGCTGCGACCCTGACCCCGGTCATCCGCTTGCCTGGTGTCGCGCCTCGCGGACCAAGCTCGAAAAACAGGAAGTAGGCATAACGGAGCAGGAACAGGAAGGCGATGTAGACAATGATCAGAAACTGCGCCGCCGCCGGCATTGCGGTGCCGCCCTTGCCGAACTTCAACGGTGAATCCGACAGCACCTTGCCGGCGATGAAGGCCAGCGCAATCGTGACGATCAGGACCGTCGCGAACATGATCGTGAGGTCGATCAGCAGTGCACCAAAGCGTGTGCCGCGACTGGCGAGGGTGACCGGCAGCGCGATTCCCTCAGGCGTCACCAGCACGCGGCGGCGATCACCCCGCCTTGGTTTGACGACGGTCTCGCTCATTCGCTTTCGCTCCCAGCCGGGCTGCGACGAAACAAGAAGAAATAGACCAGCCAGAAAGTGAGCATGCCGTAGCCGAGCGCGAGCCGGGCCGAGGTATCATCGATCAGTTGCCGACCGAGGCCTTCGAGCATGCCAGCGATCACCAGCATCAGCACCACCCCAGCCATGACCGTGGCGGTGCGCTGCCCGGCAGCTGCGGCGGCTTCGAGCACCGAGCGCGTGCCGGGGAAGGCCATCAACCGACCGATGTGCAGCCCCGCGCCGCCCGACAGCAGGATCGCGAACAGTTCGGTCGTGCCGTGGATCGAGAGCCAGCCGACCGCGTCGAGCGTCAGGCCCTGGCCGTGGTAGAGCCAGAGCAGCGCGCCGAGCATGGTGGTATTCTGGATCAGCATCAGCAGCGGCGGTACCCCAAAGGCAAAGCCCAGCGCGAAGCACAGGATCGCAATCCCCGCGTTATGGCTGAACAGCGCGGCGGCAAAGACACTCAGCCCGTTCTTGTCCTGGTTGCCGAACAGGGTACCCTTCAGAACATCGTGGCTGGCGCCCGGCATGCGCAGGTCCCCCGGTCCCATCGGCATCATCGCATAATACCAATCGGGATCGGCAGCGCAGAGCTTCCAGCCGATCACCGTGCCCGCCACCATCAGCGCCAGCGCCACCAGCAGTTCAGGCCAGATCGAGCGCACCGCGCGGCTCCATTCGCCGCCGAAGAAGCGCCCCAGCCACGACCACAGCGTGGTGCGCGGGCCATAGACGAGGAACCAGGCGCGCTGGACCAGACTTTCGAGATAAGCGAGCGTCGCCGCGTCGAGCGAGGTTTCGCGGGCGACCGAGAGGCTGGAGGCGACGGTGCGGTAGAGCACTGGCAATTCGAGCACGTCGGCATCCGATATGCGCCGCAGCCAGCCCTTCTCCATCCGCGTGACGATTGCTTCCAAGCGCTTCCAGTCACCCTCCCGTTCCTGGCGGAAGCGGTCGGAGCGCAACACCGCGGCTTCGAGCGCGGCCTCGTCGCTGGCTTGGCGGCCGGTCAGGCGGGAGAAGATAGCCATCAGCCGATCGCCCCCTTGCGCTTGATCGCGAGGTAGGCGTCGATCAGCCGCGTGCCGATCGCCTGATAGGGTGCCTCGATCACGTCGATTCCGCGGGCGCGCAACTGCGAGAGCACCAGTGCGCGCTGGCGCAGCAGTGCATCCGCGCTAACTGCCATGGCGAGGTGTTGCATGTCGGCCGGCTCGGCTTGCGACAGCCCGGTCAATTCCTCGTCGTGCATGGTCACGAACAACACCAAGTGGCGCTTGGTCAATCTCCCGACGCTTTCAATCATCAGCTGAGCGCTGGTCGGATCGGTGAAGTCGGAGAAGACCACGATCAGGCTGCGGCGCTGCAGCCGCGAAGCGAGCGTGGCCAAGGCCAGCGTGAAATTGGGTTCCTGCGCATGGTAATCGAGTCCCGCTGCGGCCGATTGCAGCCGGCGGAAATCGCGCGCGTCGGACACGAACGGTGTGAACAGTTCGGGCCGCGCGGCGAACCCGAACAGCCCGACCCGGTCGCCGCCCTTGAGGGCGACATAGGCGGTGGTCAGCGCGGCGGTGACCGCGCGGTCGATCCGGGGAAGGCCCGCCACCGGTTCGCACATCGCCTGCCCGCAGTCGAAAGCGAAGACGATCTGGTTGTTGCGTTCTGCTTCGTATTCCTTGGCGTAGAGGTGGGCATGGCGTGCGCTTGCCTTCCAGTCGATCCGCCGCTTGTCCATGCCGGGTTCAAATTCACTCAGCGCCTCGAACATGGTGCCTTCGCCGCGGATCCGCCGGGCGATCAGGCCGAACTGGGCATCGCGGAGGAAGGCCTGCAGCGCGGGTGAGCGCACCGGGGCGACGTTAGGCCAAATCCTTACGCGTTCGCTGAGCTCGCGGCGCAATTGGCGCGCACCGAGCCCGAGCGGGCCGGTCCAGCGCAGCCACAGTTCCTCGACATCGGCCGTGCCGCGGCGGCTGGCGCGAAATTCGATCCGTGTCTTCCAGTCATTCGCGCCGCTGCGAGCGAGCGCGGCGGAGGTTGCTCCGCCGGGGAACAGCCGCGCATCGCTGGCGAGCGCGCAATCGACCCGGCTGCGCCAGCCCCCGCCGAACACGGCCAGGACATCGAGCCAGCCCGTTTCGCCCACCTCGGCATCGCCCAGTGCGGTCAGCTCGACATCGCGCGCGCGTCCGGCGAGAGCCGCATCGATCGCGACCATTACCAGCACAAGAGTGCCGAGTAACGGCGCAGCAGCCCAGCTGCCCGGGACCAGCACCGCCAGCAGCAGCACGACCGGCGCAGCGGCCGCGACTAGCAGCGCAGCGCGTGCGGTTGGAACAGGAAAGGCACGGGACAGCTTCATGTCGCGAGGCTTACCGCGGCGCCTCGGTCGCTTCGACCAGCGCGGCGACCAGCGCTTCGACCTGCTTTCCCTCGATCTCGGCAGCCGGGGACAGCAGCAGGCGGTGACGCAGCACCGAGGCCGCGAGCGCCTTGACGTCGTCGGGCAGGACATAGTCGCGCCCGTCAAGCGCCGCGCGCGCGCGCGCGGCATTGGCGAGCAGCACCGCGGCGCGTGGGCTCGCGCCGGCGGAGAGATCGGCGCTCTCGCGGGTCGCGCGGATCAGCCGGACGACGTAATCGGTGACCGCCTCGGACAGGGTGACAGTCTTCACTGCAGCGGCAGCAGAAGCGATCGTCGCGGCATCGGCCACCGCCTCTACACCAAGGTCAGCGGCGCGTGTCGGGCCTGCTCGTTCGCCGAAGGTGGCGACGATCTTCGCCTCTTCGACCGCGCTGGGATAGGGGATCAAGAGCTTGAACAGGAAGCGGTCGAGCTGGGCCTCGGGTAGTGGATAGACCCCCTGGCTCTCGATCGGGTTCTGCGTTGCCACCACCATGAAGTTCTGCGGCAGCGGGTGCGCCGTCCCGTCGAGCGTGACGCGGCGCTCCTGCATCGCCTCGAGCAGCGCGGCTTGGGTCTTGGGCGGGGTGCGATTGATTTCATCGCCGAGCAGCAGTTCGCAGAAGATCGGCCCGCGCGTCAATGTGAACTGGCTGGTTTGGAAGTTGAACAGGTTAGAGCCCAGGATATCGCCCGGCATCAGGTCAGGGGTGAACTGGATACGCCCGAACTGCAGCCCGAGGCTGGCGGCAAAGCACTGTGCCATGAAGGTCTTGGCGGTGCCCGGCGGCCCTTCGAGCAGCACGTGCCCCTGCGCCAGCAAGGCGACCAGCAGCGCATCGATCGTCTCGGCCTGGCCGACCACGGCCTTGCCGATCTGGCCGCGGATCTTCGCCGCGAGATGGCTGACTTCGGGCAATGTCATTGCGGGAACGGTCATTGCAGCAGGGTCCTTTCGAGAGAATTGAGCATCTGCGCAGCGCGCAGCATGTCGCGGGGACGGCGCGCGGCACGCAAGGCGGCCGAGGCGGTGGAGAAAGCTTCGGCACTGCCGGTGCGGGCAAGCAGTGCCCGATCGATTGCGGTCTCGGCGGCGGCGGGATCAAGCCGCGGGGGCAGTGCCAAGGCCTTGACCAGCCGCTCGCGCGCCGCATCGGCATAGGGCGCGCCGACCAGATGAAGCCGCTTCGCGCGCCGCAGCAGCCCCGCCGCATTGCCCACCAGTGCGCGCTTGCCAAAGGCGATCGAGCGCCCGGCGAGTAGCGGCGGGCCGAAGCGGTGATAGGCCCGCCACAAGGCCACTGCGCCGGCGAGCAACAGGCACAGCGTCGCGGCAAGGAAGGGTGGGGTGAACGCGAGCTCCAGCAGGCTTTCCGAACGGCCGTAGCCCGCTAGTGTGAGATCGAATACGACCTGCCGGCTTTGGCCGTCGAGCGCGCCGCGGACCAGATTCTCGGCAAGCAGGGCATTCTCCCGCTGCGCGAAGCCGTAGTTGTTGAGGAGATCGGGATCGAACACCACGATCACCGGATAGCGCTGGACCGTAACCGCCGGCGGCGCGACCGTGATCGGCACCGACTCGGCGGCAGTCGCTTCGTCCGGCGCAGCCTCCTGATCGGGCGCCGCCTCCTGGTCGGGATCGGCCATGACGGCGGGAGGGGCCTCTTCCGCAGGCGCGGCGACAGGCGCAGTTTCGCTTTCGTCTTGAGCGTCGTCCGCCGGGGCCGGGTCGGCCAGCGCGTAGGACGCGAGGCCGGGATATTCCCCGTCGGAGAAATAGCCGACGAGCATGCGCGCGTCGGTGCCGGCGTTGACCAGCGGGACGAGCGAGCGGCCCTTGCCCGAGACCACAAGTTTGGGATCGGCGACCGGTGCCGTCTCGTCCATGCCGAACCAGGTTTGTTTTTCCGCCTTGCCGGAGAGCGGGCCGATGACGACGCTGACCTCATCGTGGAACCCCGGCCACTGCGGGAGAACGGGGAACATGAGCTGAACAAAACCCGGCTTGATCTTGGGGTTGAGCGCGGTCGCGGTGGGCGGTAGCGGCTGCGCGATCCACTTGGGCATGATCAGCAGCGTCGGCCCGTATTGGCGGTGCTCGTCGATCACCCGAGTCAGCTCGGCCGGTTTCGTATTGTGCTGCGGGGTCAGCACCAGCAGCCCGCCCTGCCGCTGGGGTGCGCGGGTGCGGGTCTGCGTGACATCGAACTCCCGCGCCTTCAGATAATCTGACAGCGCGGCAAACCCGGTCAGCCCCTTGCCGCCGACGTGCGCGCCGCTCGGCTGCGGTTCGGGATCGGCCATTCCGCTGCCCACCGCCCAGAGTAGGGCAATGAAGGCCAGCGCCCCGCCCAGTACCAGCGCCAACGCCACCCGCGGCGAGAAGGGACTGCTGCGTCCGCCGCTCATCGCGCCGCGATCCGTTCGAGCGCGAACTCGGCATAGGCTGTGCGCGCCACCTGCCAGTCATCCGCGCCGAGTGCGCGCAACGCGAACAGGCTGCGCTCAACGAGAGCAGAAATCTGCACGAAGGTCTGCCGCGCTCGATCGGGCAGCGCACTTATCGCCCCGATTTCACGCGCGGTGCTGGCTCTACCGATCCAGTCCGGTCGGGCCGCGGCGATCTGCTGGACCGAGCGGCGTAGTAAGAGATGCGTCGCTTCGTCGAAGCGGCCTGCGCGGGCCAGTGCATCGGCATCCTCAAGCAGAGCCAGCGCCTCGGCCTGATCGGGCGCCCAGTCATCGGGCGCGGCGGCCTTGGCCTCCTTGCGCCGCCAGCCCAGTCGAAGCGGTTCGCTGAAGCGCCAGATCGCGTAAAGCAGGATCAGGACGGCCAGGGCGAGCAGGACCCACTGCAATATCGGCCACGAAAGCCCAAGCGCGCGGCCGATCGGTTCGAAGATCGCGCGAAAGAACCTTCCCAGCACGAGCAGCCATTCCGGGGTCTTGGGTGTAGGGATATCTACCCGCAGCGGTGCATACTGGATGCCGGGATCGGCATGCACGTGCTGCCACGCTGCCGCTGCATCCTGCTCCGCTTGCGCGCCCTGAATCTGCTGATCCGCCACTGAGTTACTGGTGGCACGGCGCAACAAGCCTCGCAAGCTGGAGAAATGAGTATTGGTGGTTAGTGAACTCGCGAAATTCGAAACGAATTCACCGATGTATTTTTTTGCGGCAGCCTATCCGCGCGCGCGTTCCTGCGGATAGGTGCCCAGAACACGCAGTTCCTTGCAGTGGAAGGCCAGTTCCTCAAGCGCGCGATCGACCGCCGGATCGCCCGGCGCGCCGACGATATCGGCGTAGAAGGTGGTCGCGGAAAAGCTCGCACCCTTCTGGTAGCTTTCCAGCTTGGTCATGTTGACGCCGTTGGTGGCGAACCCGCCCATCGCCTTGTACAGCGCGGCGGGTACGTTCTTCACCTCGAAGACGAAGGTGGTCATCATCAGTCCCGCGCCCAGGCTTGCCGGATCGCGGCCCTCGCGGGCCAGCACCACGAAACGGGTCATATTGTCGGCGGCGTCTTCGACGTTCTCGGCAATGATCTTGAGGCCGTAGAGCTTTGCGGCGATCTTGGGTGCGATTGCTGCGACCGATGGATCGCCGAGTTCTGCCACATAGGCTGCCGCTCCGGCAGTATCGGCGTAAGACAGCGGAACCAAGCCGCGTTCCCGCAGAAAGAAACGCGATTGACCCAGCGCCTGCGGGTGCGAATAGGCGGCGGTGAACGGTCCGTCCCCCAAAGCCATCAGCGCGTGGTGGATCGGCATGAAGTGCTCGCCCACAATCCTGAGGTCGCTTTCGGGCAGCAGGAAGTGGATATCGGCAACCCGGCCGTGCTGCGAATTCTCGATCGGGATGATCGCATGACCCGCGCGCCCATCCTTCACTGCCTCAAGCGCGTCTTCGAAGCTGAAGCACGGCAGCGGCAGGCAAGCGGGATCCCATTCCAGCGCGGCACGATGCCCGTTGCACCCCGGCGCGCCTTGAAACGAGACCGCGCGCGCCGGATCGGCGGCGGCTTGGGCGGCAAGTTGCTCGACATGGGCGATCGCGGGTGCGGGATAGCTCTGCATGGCGCTGGCCCTAGGGTGCGGCTGCACGGCGATCAATACGCATTGGCTCAATAACCCTGCGCGTTGCCCATCGGCAGCCGGGGATCGATCGCCCCGTAATAGCGCGCATGGTTGCCGGTCGCTGCATTGGGTTTCACCTTGAGCGAGGGCCCGCCGACCAGAATTGCGGCGATCTGGTTCCAGTAGGGCATTGTTTCAAGCTTGTGCCCCTTGGTAGCCAGCACCGCCATGGTGTCGGCGCTCAGCGAGTCCTTTTCATAAAAGATAACATCGGGCAGCCACTGCGCATGGATGCGCGGGGCATCGACCGCTTCGGTCAAGGTCATGTCATAATCGATCACGTTGATCATCACCTGCAGCACGCCCGTAGGGATATGGCTGCCGCCCGGGGTTCCGATCACCATGGCCAGCTTGCCGTCGTGAGTAAGGATCGTCGGGGTCATCGACGAGAGCGGGCGTTTGCGCGGCGCAATCGCGTTGTTGGTCCCTTCGACGAGGCCGTACATATTGGGAAAGCCGGGCTTGGCGGAGAAATCGTCCATCTCGTCATTGAGCAGGATCCCGGTGCCTTCGGCGGTAACCCGCGCGCCGAACCAGTCGTTGAGCGTATAGGTCAGCGACACCGCGTTGCCCGCTGCATCGACGACGGAGAAGTGCGTGGTGCTCTGCCCTTCCTTGCCTTGCCCCGGTCCGGGCAGGCTGGAGGACGGCGTGGCCTTGTCTGGTGAGATGCTGCTGCGCATCTCGGCGGTATAGGCCGGGCTGATCAGCCGCGCGGTGTCGGCCTTCACGAAGTCCGGATCGCCAAGCTGGATGTTGCGGTCATGGAAGGCGCGGCGCAGCGCTTCGGTGGTGTAGTGAGCGCCTTGCGCGGAATGGAACCCGAGGCTGCCGAGCGGATAGCCTTCAAGGATCCCCAGCGTTTCGCAGATCACCACCCCGCCCGAACTTGGTGGCGGCGCTGAGATCACGTGGAAGCCGCGATAATCGCATTCGATCGGTTTGCGCTCGACCGCCTTGTAGGCGGCGAAATCTGAGACGGTAATGATCCCGCCGTGATGCTGGCTCGAGGCGGCGATCCTGGCCGCAATCGGACCGTTGTAGAATGCCTGGTTGCCGCCCACTGCAATCGCCTGCAACGTCTTGCCGAGATCGGCCTGGATCCAGCGCTGGCCCGCTTGCCACGGTTTGCCGTGATTGAGGAATACTGCTGCACTGGCCGGGTCTTTTGCGAAATCCGCGGCCCCTTCGGTCAGCATGTCGGCATCGCCCTGGTCGAGCACGAAGCCTCTGCTGGCGAGCGCAATCGCCGCCGCCATCAAGGGCCCGCGGGGCCGCGTGCCGTATTTGGTGCGTGCCAGCTCAAGCCCGGCGACGGTGCCGGGAATCCCGACCGCAAGATGCCCGCGGGTGGAGAGCAGCGGGATTACATTGCCGTTCTTGTCCTGATACATTGTCGCGCTGGCCTTGCCCGGGGCCATTTCGCGGAAATCGATGAAGCTGGTGCGGCCGTCGGCCATGCGGATGGTCATAAACCCGCCGCCGCCGATGTTGCCGGCCTCGGGGAAGGTCACCGCCAGCGCATAGGCCACTGCAACCGCCGCATCGACCGCGTTGCCGCCGCTCTTCAGCACGTCGATCCCGGCCTGGCTGGCGAGCCGGTGCGCCGAGACGACCATGCCGTGCTCCGCCGCGACCGGGGCCGGCGCTGCGGCCTGGACCTGCGAAGCGACCAGCGCGAGTGAGGCCAGCGAAGCCGCCGCGTTTCTGAGTGTACGCATTTGTCCTATCCCTCCCCGGATGTGCCTTGGCTTTGGCCTGCCACAAAAGGCCAATCCTGTCGCACAAGAAAAGGGCGAGGAAGCCGAAGCCTCCCCGCCCGATCCTGTAGTCCTGCCGGACCCGCGTTAGATCAATACTTGACCTTGACGCGGACGTACCAGAACCCGCCGTTGATCCCGAAGGGACCACCGCTGCGCGGATAGATCTGACCATCGGCAGTACCGCCGGTCAGCGCGTAGATCGGGTTCGCGATGCTCGGCGCGATCTTGTCGGGGTAGGTGTTGAACAGGTTGTTCGCCCCAACCGACAGCGTGTAGTGATCGGCAAAGGTGTAGCTGACATCAAGATCGCTGACGAACTTCGATTTGAAGGTCTGCCCCACCCCGAAATTGGTGCCGGTGTTGGTGGCATTGTTGACCGGGTAGTCGTTGGCATCGCCCCACGAGCTGTAATAGCGCTCGGCGAAGTTCAGCGCGAAGCCGTTCGACTGCCAGTTGGCGTTGAAGTTCACCCGGTGACGCGGGGCGAGGTGCCCAATGTCATAGATTTGCGCCCCTGAAATGACGGCAGCGTTGAACCCGGGCAGAACCTTGCTGATATTGTAGCTGTAGGCCAGCGTCAGGTTAAGCTTGCCACCGCCCAGATCGCTCCGGTAGCTGCCAACCACATCGACACCCTGGGTCCGGGTCGAGAACCCGTTGGTGAAGTAGTTGACCGCGCCGCCCAGACCGACTGCAGCAAGTGCCGGCTGTGCCAGCAGATCTGCCGCAGTCACGTTGAAGTTCTGCGAAACGCCGATCCGGTTGGTGACCTTGATCGAGTACCAGTCAACCGTCAGCGACAGAACGTTGGTCGGGTTGAAGACAAAGCCTGCACCGTAGTTGGTCGACTTCTCAGGCTTCAGCGATACCGCACCATAGTACTGGGCGATCGCGCTGGTCACCGGATAGGTGCCGGTCTGCACCTGGTTCCCGGCCACGAAGTTGGTGGTCAGGATTTCGTCGTTGTTCTGGCCGGGTGAAGGAGCGTGGAAGCCCGTCCCAACCGTGCCGCGCAGCGCAAAGGTATCGGTGATGTGCCAGATACCGTTGAGCTTGGTGACGAAGGCAGAACCGAAGCTGTTGTAATGTTCGTAGCGTGCGGCCACGCCCATCGAGAAGGTCTTGGTCAAATCGCCTTCAAGACCGAGGTAGGCGCCGTAGCTGTTCTGGCTGAAGCTGCCGGCCGAAGCCGGGCTGGTGCCGCCATACCCGCTTGCCCCCGGTGACTTGGAGACGGTGCAGACCGAGGCCGGCGATGCCAGGGCATTGAACGTCGGGCACAGAGGGTTGGTGGTCAGCAGCGCGGTGTAAGTCGTCGGGCCGGTCTGCGAATAGAGCGGCTGAACGGCATAGGGACCGGCAGCATAGGACTGGGTATCGCCAGCGGTCTGCTGGTAGGTTTCCTTGCGGTATTCAAGGCCGCCCGACAGGGTCAGCGGGCTCGCGAAACCGGCATCAACCGGATAGGTCAGATCGAGGTTACCGTCGATTTCCTTCTGGATCAGCTTGCCGAAGTGGAAGGCAGTCTGGCTGGTCGGACCGAACGAGGCGTTGAGCGAGTTGTACATCGACAGGTCGAGGGTGTTGCGGCTGAGCGAACCCGACAGGTCATAGGTGAAGCCGCTCGCGCTGCTGCCCTTGTAACCCAGCGTGCCATAAGCTTCGTCCGTCACGCCGACAAAGCGCGGGGTGAAGCCGGCCGGATACAGTGTCGCGAAGTTGTAGGTGTTGGTGTTGAACACGTACCCGCCGGTCGGGCAGCCGATGCTGCCGGTTGGGCAAGCGGTCAGGAAGATGTCCTTGAACGAACCGTTCTTGCCCGGGCTTTTGGTCGCCGCAACGCCGGTCCCATCGTTAACCGCCAGAGGCGTCGTCACGCTTTGCGAGGCGCGATAGTTGAAGCTTTCGTTCGCGCGGCTGTGGGCCACATTGACGAACAGATAGAGCTTGCTGTTGTCGCTGACTTCAAGCGCCGAGTTGAGCAGCACCTTGTAGCCATGGCTGGGCGAGGAACCCCAGATCTGCTGCGGCCCGGGGTAACCGGGAAGCTGCGAGGCGAGGCCGGGGTTGTTGGTGGCGAACACCTTGGCGATCGCACGATCGGTACCGCGGCTGGTCTGGCCGTCATCATTGTATTCGGCCGCGAGATTCACGAAGCCGCGGTCACCTAGCTTGACGCCGACATCGCCGGCGATCTGGTAGCTCTTGCCGTCGCCCTTGTCGTATTGCTGGCCATAGCGGGCCTGCAGTTCGACCCCGGCATCTTCGCGCAGGCCGTAGTTGAGCACGCCGCCGATGGCGTCCGAACCATACTGCGCGGTCGCGCCATCGCGCAGGACCTGCAGGTTCTTGATCGCGATCGACGGAATGGCCGAAATGTCCGAACCCTGGCTGCCGAACGACAGTGCGGTATCGCCGCCGGTGTAGACCTGGACCAGCGCTGAACGGTTGTAACGCTTGCCGTTGAGCATGACGAGGATTTCGTCAGCCGGGAGGCCGCGCAGCGAAGGCGCGCGGACGAAAGTCGAAGCGTCCGAGATCGAGTTCTGGCCGACGAAGAACGAAGGCACGATGTTCTTGACGATATCGAGCATGTTGCCAGCGGGCTGGGCATTGAGCTCATCAGCGCCGACGACATCGACCGGTGAAGGAGAATTGGTAACGCTGCGGTCGGTGCGGCGGGTGCCGATGACCACGATCGAATCCGAATTGTCGGTCGCCGATGTGTCGGTATCTGCGGGCTTGGCCTGGGCGAAGGCTGGATCGGCGAGGAAAATCGCCAGACTTGCGGCGGTTACGGCAAGTGCGGCCTTGCGGCTTGCGTTGAATCGCATGGAAAACTCCGTGTTAGGTTACCCCCCCAGCTCCCGTTTACGGATATACTGCGGTAATGTAGTCGCTATGCGAAGGGTCGCGCATGTCAACGATTGCAGGATATGTCCTAATCGATTGTTACATATGTGTGTCTTTGGCGCACTATCTGGTGCGTTAGCGCAGAATCAAAGCTCGGAAGATTTCATCGCAAATATAGGCGTATGCGGTTCGTGCGCGGCCATCCGGGTCAGCAGCAGGTCAAGCTCGCTCTCGGCGATGATGATCCCCTGATGCGCGGGCCGGACGAAGCCGACCGCAGCCATATGGCTGTTGAATGCGATCAGGTGATCGTAGAACCCGAAGGCGTTGAGCAGGCCGACTGGCTTGGCGTGATAGCCCAGCTGCGCCCAGCTGACCGCTTCCCATAGCTCGTCCATCGTGCCCACCCCGCCGGGGATGGTCAGGAACCCGTGACTTAAGCGCGTGAAGGCGGCTTTGCGTTCGTGCATGTCCTTGACCACGTGCAGCTCGGTACAGTCGTGGTTGGCCACCTCGCCGCCGCGCCCGCCCGCTCCGGCGAGCGCTTCAGGGATCACCCCGATGACCTCGCCGCCGAGATCGAGCGCGCCTTTCGCTACCGCCCCCATCAGCCCGAGCCGCCCGCCGCCATAGACCACCCCGATCCCGCGCCGGGTCAGCTCCGCCCCGACATCGTAGGCCAGGTCGAGATAGCGCGGATCGGCGGGGCTGGCAGACCCGCAATAGACGGCAAGGCGTTTCATGGATTGTCCTGGCTGATCAAGGTGGCGGTCGCCTTAGCACCGGCCAGCACCGCGGCAACCCCCGCTCCGGGGTGCGTCGCCGCACCGACGAGATAGAAGTTGGCGAGCTTAGGATCGCGGTGCGCCGGGCGCTGGAAGGCGG
>JAYUCG010000078.1:0-10655 GCA_043740455.1 Novosphingobium sp.
CTGGCAACCCGCTACGATAAAACCGCCGACAGCTATCTCGGCTTCATCCACATCGTCTCAATCCGCCTGTGGATGCGCCAATTTGTCAACGCCTCCTAGCATGGTCATATCTAAGAGGGACGTCCGGCACGACTGGGTAAATTCCGAACCTAGCCATTGAGCTCCGCTATTCTTTAAGGCGGCGACATGAGAGGCGTACGCATCCTAATCGCAGAAGACGATTTCATGATTGCGATGTTCCTCGAGGAACTGCTTGTCGCGATGGGGCACGAAGTCTGTGCGGTCGTGGCAGATCAGGCCGACACTGTTGCGGCGGCCATTGAGCATTCGCCCGACCTGCTGATCGTCGACGAAGGCCTGCGCGAGGGTAGCGGGATCGACGCCGTCACCGAAATCCTCGAAATGCGGTTCGTGCCCCACATCTTTGCGACCGGCGATTGTTTCCGCGTGCTGGCGCACAACCCGGACGCGATCGTGCTCCAGAAACCCTACACCGCCGTGGCTTTGACCGGCGCCATCGAACAGGCGCTGCAGGCTCCCGCCGAACCGGGATGAGGCGCGCGCCGTTTGCTGATCGTGCATATATAACTAACCTATGTCGGCAATGCGCTGCAGGGCGAGCTTGGAGCGAGCCGACGAGCGACCAAGACGATAATGCAATGGACCGGCGTAAGCGACCATACCGCCCGCTCATGGCTCAACGGCAAATCAACACCGAGCGGTTTGCATCTATTGGTCTTGGCATCGCAATGCCTGCCGGTGATGATGACCTTTCTCAGGCTCGCAGGTCACCAAGAATTCGAGGTGACACTGGAACTCGAGAAGGTTGAGGATGAGCTTGAACTTGCCTTGAAAAAAGTGCGCAGCCTTCGAATCCAAACCGAGCACTAAAGGGGTTCGCATCATTGAGATTGCTACACCGCCGTCGATGGAAGTCTAATCACATAGCGTTCGCTGATAGCGCGCGATGCGTTCCCTGTTTTGCGGTGACGAATTCCCTGATCCCGAGTTTAAATTTCCCTGTTGTGACTCCAGGGAATTTCGCCAAGGAGTGGCTGAAAACGGTAGGTCTTCGGCTCTCAATGATTGATTTTGTCCCCCCAAATTATACATTTTCCCTGTAAATTCCCACATAACAGGGAACATGGCGGTGGAGACGGGTTCGCCGTTGACTTCAACCACCACCAGTTTTCGCGGAAATCACTTTGCCTCGGCGATCAAGGCCGTGCTTGCCGCGCTCGCCCAATCGCGCGGGCCCGAGGTGCGCCACACTTCCCTGCCAGCCGAATCATAGAGGATCGTGGTTGGCAGCATTTCGGCTTCGTAGTGGAACATCACCGAATTGTCGTGGTTGAGCCAGGGCTCAAGATTCTTGACACCGCGCTCGGCCAGGAACTTTGCCACGCCATCAAGCTTCTCGGTATCCTGATCGATCGTCAGCACCTTCGGGCCGCCGGCATGCGCCGCGATGGCATCAAGCTGGGGCAGCTCGGCGATGCACGGGGCGCACCAGGTCGCCCACAGGTTGATCAGCACCGGCCGTCCCTTGAGACTGGCGAAATTGAGTTCCCGTCCCGACTGATCCTTGAGCTGGAAATCGGGGAGTGCGCTGCCTGCGTGGCTGCGATCGATCCCGCCGACCGCCGCCGCTGCATTTTCGCTGGCAGAGCTCTGCGGTTGCGCCTTGTCCGCGCTTTGCCTATCGCACCCGGCAAGCAGCAGGGCGTAGCCGAGGATTGCGAGCTTGAGCGACGGCGAAGACAGCAAGGGTAGCTCCAATACGATGTGGGGCGGACGGTTCGCGGGCGGGCCGTCGGCGATCATGCGCGAGATAAATGCGTCGATCCCGTTCGACAAGGTCTTGTGGCGACAAGACATCGCCGCGTCAAAGGCGCACGCGGCAATGCTCGTTGCACAGGGGATCGTTTCAGCTGAGGACGGAGCGGCGATTTCCGGCGGGCTCGATGCTATCGCCGCCGAATACGCAGCCCATGGCGTTCCCGAAAACTGGGACCTTGAAGACATACACATGGTCACCGAAAGCCGCCTTGCCGAACTGATCGGCGCGGCGGCAGGACGACTGCACACCGCGCGTTCGCGCAACGATCAGGTGGCGACCGACTTCAAGCTATGGGTGCGCGAAGCTTGCCTGTCGGCAGGTGCGGCGCTGGGCGGCCTGCAGGTCGCGCTGGTCACCCGCGCGGGCGAACACGCCGGCAGCATCATGCCCGGCTTCACCCATTTGCAGACCGCGCAGCCAGTGACGCTGGGGCATCACCTGATGGCCTATTACGAAATGCTTGAGCGCGATCGCTCGCGCTTCGTCGATGCGCACATCCGGGCGAGCCAGTGCCCGCTCGGCTCGGCCGCGCTCGCCGGAACCGGCTTTCCGATTGACCGCGAAGCCACTGCCCAGGCGCTGGGCTTCGATGGCCCGACGCGCAACAGCCTCGACGGTGTATCAGACCGTGATTTCGCACTCGATTACCTCACTGCAGCGGCACAATGCGCACTGCACCTCTCGCGACTGGCCGAGGAACTGATCCTCTGGGCGAGCCAACCATTCGGCTTCGTCACTTTGCCGGACAACCTGTCGACTGGCAGCTCGATCATGCCGCAGAAGAAGAACCCTGATGCGGCCGAGCTTGTGCGCGGCCATTCGGGGCGGATCATCGGCGCGCTGACCAGCCTGATGGTGACGATGAAGGGCCTGCCGCTGGCCTATTCGAAGGACATGCAGGACGACAAGGTGCCGGTGTTCGAAGCCGCCGGGCTGCTCGAACTGTGCCTCGCCGCGATGACCGGGATGATTGACGGCGCGACATTCCGAACGGGCCGCATGCGCGCCGCCGCCGAGCTTGGCTATGCCACTGCGACTGACCTCGCCGACTGGCTGGTGCGCGAGGCGAACGTGCCGTTCCGCGAGGCGCATCACATCACCGGCACCGCGGTGAAGCTGGCCGAAAGCCGCGGCTGCGCGCTCGATGCGCTGACGCTGGATGACTTGCAGGCGATTGATGCACGGATCGATGACCGCGTGTTTGCAGCGCTTTCGGTCGAATCTTCGGTCGCCGAGCGCGCCAGCTATGGCGGAACCGCGCCCAAGCAGGTAAAGGCGCGGGTGGCCGAAGCGCGTGTTGCGCTGGGCCTGGAGTGATGTCGATGCACCGCTTGGTGGCCACTGCGCTGATCGTTGCCCTCGCGGGCTGCGGAGCCAACGCGCCGCTCAAGCCCAAAGCCGGGCAATCGCTGCCGGTCGCGCCTTATGGCACCGAACAGAAGCCCAGCGCCGAAGTTTTGCTCAAACCTGGCCCTCAGGCTGCGCCGGAACGCAGCGTCGAACTGCGAAAACGTTCGGAAGAACGCACGCAAGACCCGTTCGACCTGCCTCCTTCCGACTGAGAGCTTTTCAGATGAACCATTTCGAATATCGCGACGGCGTGCTTTACGCCGAAGACCTGCCGCTGAGCGTAATTGCGCGCGAGGTTGGCACTCCGGTCTACGTCTATTCGCGCGCCACGCTGGAGCGCCACGCCCGCGTATTCAAGGCAGCTCTGGCGCACTTGCCGAACGCCCACATCGCCTTTGCGATCAAGGCCAACCCGAACCTAGCGGTGCTCAAGGTGATGCAGCGCGAAGGGCTGGGTGCGGACGTGGTCTCAGGCGGCGAGCTGGCGCGTGCACTGATCGCCGGCATGGCGGGTCAGGACATCGTCTTCTCTGGCGTCGGCAAGATGCCGCGCGAGATGATCCAGGGACTCGAGGCCGGGATCGGCCAGTTCAACATCGAAAGCGAGGAAGAAGGGGTCGAGCTTGCTGCGATCGCTGCTTCTCGCGGCCTGCGCGCCGCCTGCGCGTTGCGGGTCAATCCGGATGTCGATGCGGGGACGCATGAGAAAATTTCGACCGGCAAGGCCGAGAACAAGTTCGGTGTGCCTTATGATCGGGTCGGCGGAATCTACAGCCGCCTGGCGCAGCTCGAAGGCCTCGAAATGCGCGGGCTGGCGGTGCACATCGGCAGCCAGCTGCAAAGTCTCGAACCGCTCGAGATAGCTTTCACGAAGATGGGCGAATTGCTGCGCGATCTTCGCGCGGGCGGGCAAAGCGTGACCACCATGGACCTGGGCGGCGGGCTTGGCGTGCCCTACCGTGTGGGCGAGGTGTTCCCCACGCCCGAGGAATACGGGGCGATGGTTGGGCGGGTAACGGCAGACTGGGAGACGCGGCTGATGTTCGAACCCGGCCGGGCGATAACGGGTAATGCCGGGGTGCTGCTGACCGAGGTGATCCGGGTCAAGCGCAGCTCGAACCGCGCCCCCTTCGTGGTGGTCGATGCGGCGATGAACGATCTTGCCCGCCCGGCGATGTACGGCGCCTGGCATGATTTCGACGCGGTTCAGCCCAGCGGCAGCCGGATGGTCGCCAACGTGGTCGGGCCGATCTGCGAGACTGGGGACACCTTTGCCATGGGGCGCGATATCGATGCGCTTGCGGCGGGTGATCTTGCAGTATTCCGCACCGCTGGAGCGTACGGCGCAACCATGGCTTCAAGCTACAACAGCCGCGGCTTCGTTGCCGAGGTGATGGTCGATGGCGACAAGTTTGCCGTCGTGGCCGACCGAATCCTGCCATCGCAGATCTCCGACGCCGAGCGGGTGCCGGAGTGGCTGGCGTAAACGCATGAACAGCCTCCCGCTCTTCCACCGTATCACCGGGAATCCGGTCATCGTGGTGGGCTCGGGCGATGCGGCCGACGCAAAACGCAGGCTGGTCGAACGCGCCGGCGGCACGGTGACCGATGACCCGGCTGGACCCGCACAGCTGGCCTTCGTGGCGCTTGACGACCCCGAGGAAATCGCCGCCTCGCTCAAGGCGCGCGGCATTCTGGTCAATGTGGTCGACCGACCCGAGCTGTGCGATTTTACCGTTCCCAGCCTGCTCGAACGCGGTCCGGTACTGGTTGCGGTGGGGACCGGCGGGGTTTCCGCAGGTCTCGCCAAGGCGCTCAGGATCGGGCTTGAGGCGCTGCTTCCCGCGAGCCTTGGTGGCTTGGCGCAAGCTTTGGGCGGAGCGCGGGCGCGGCTGCGGCAGCGCTGGCCTGATGTCGCAGCGCGGCGCCGCGCGCTCGATGCAGCGCTAAGCGCCGGCGGTCCGCTCGATCCGCTCGCCGAACATCCGGCAGATGCCGTCGAGCGCTGGCTAGATGGCGCGGTGGATGGCGCTTCCGCCATCACCGAATTCACGCTGGCGAGCGGCGATCCTGATGATCTGACGCTGCGCCAGGCGCGTCTGCTGCTGGGGGCCGATGTGGTGATGCACGATGTTTCAGTGCCCGAGGCGATCCTCAACCGGGCGCGCGCCGATGCGGTGCGGCTGGTGCTTGGCTCAGCTGCGCCTGAGCTTGCACCGGGCACCAGCGTCGTCGTTATTCGCTCGCGCTGAGCAGTACTTTCAATTGCGCCAGCGCGATTGGCTTGGCCGGATCGTCCTGCCAGCACGTTGCATTGACCAGCGCCACGCGCCGGCCCGCGCGGGTCACCGTGCCGCTGGCGAAGGTGCGCTGCTCGGTCCCGCCGCGCATGAATTCCACCGCGACGTTGACTGGCTTCAACCGCATGGTTTCGCCGCGGCGGTCGAGTTCGGCCTGCAGCGCGGCGATCGCGGCCATTTCCATCAGCCCGCTCATCGCCGCGCCATGAAGGAAGCCGGGGCGGCCCGAAACGCGCTCCGAATAGTCGAACCACAGCACCGGTGCTTCAGCGCCGGGTTCCATGCCGATGCCGATCGCGGCGGCGTAAGGGGGCAGTGCGAAACTCACAGGTAAGTGCCATGCGTCGCCATGAAGGTGCCGATGACGTGCGCCACCGGATCGAGTGGATCGCCGTCATGCGCGATTCCGCGGATGAAGCTGATCGTGCGGGTCAGCTTGTAGCATTCGCCGCGGCCGATCACTGTCTTGCCGGGCTGTGCGGCGCGCATGTAATCAATCCGCAGGTCAAGCGTAGCGTGCGGGGTGAACCGCTTGGCCAGAGTCCACACCGCCATCGAAGTTGCATTGTCCATCAGGCTGATGATCGGGCCCGAGGCGAGCACCCCGGTTTCGGCCACACCGACCAGCTCTTCACGCCACGGCAGCGCCAGTTCGACCCAGTCCGGCCCGTGATCACGATAGGCAATGCCGAGCCAGCCGCCATGGCCGCCGCGCGTCATCATGCGCGAGGCGCGGCCCGGATCGAAGACGAAATCGGCGAGCAGGTCATGCAGGCTCTGGGGCGCATCAGCGGCAGTCATCGCGGGCTTCTCTGCTGCGCGCACAGCGGACTTACAATCTTTTAATTTCAGTTCGGGCCGAGCGGGCGGGATGGAGGCGGCGCGGCAGCAAAGGTGCTCCGCGGGTTCAAGACCACAAAGGGGACAGTCCATGAATTTGTCCAAGATCGGCATTTCCGCCCTGCCCGACTTCAATACCATTACCGGCATGTTCGGCAGCCTGGCGCACACCGCGCATGTCCAGAGCTCGGACGATACGCTGATCGTCATGATGGTGTTCGACTACAAACAACGCTGCGAGGCCAAATCCCATTAGCGAGTAGACTGCGATGCGAACTGGGCGCGGCAGGCTGTCGATGAGGACTTGGATCAAAAAATCGACCATCCTAAAATCCGCCGGTAAGCGCGTCGATCGCGGCCTGCAAGATCACCGCCGCTGCCGCCGAGTCGATCCGCGCGGCGCGTTTGGCGCGGCTCATGTCCTGGGCGATCAACGCGCCTTCGGCGCTCGCGGTCGACCAGCGTTCGTCCCACAGCAGGATCGGCAGGCCGAGCACTGAGAGGTTGCGGGCATAGGCCCGGCTAGACTGGCTGCGCGGACCCTCGCTGCTGTCCATGTTGAGCGGCAAGCCAATGACCACGCCGACGATCTGGCGCGCGGCGATCAGTTCGACCAGCAGGGCCTTGTCTGCACCAAACTTGCCGCGCTTCAAGGTCTTGCCAGGTGAGGCAAAGCGCCAGCCCGCGTCACAAAACGCGGTGCCGATGGTCTGGGTGCCAAGGTCGAGCCCGAGCAGTCCGCCGCCTTGCGGCAGCACTTCGCGGAACAAGTCCGCGCGGTCCGCGATCAGTGCGCCGTCTGCCATGCCGCCGCCCGCGCTGCGAAGTCGCGCTTCAAGTTGGTCCAATAGAGCGCGTAATCGTAAACGTGATAATTGCCCCCCGGCAGCACGAAGGGGCCCATGTCCGGCCCCGCGCCGATCCGCAGCGTGCCATCGCCATTGCAGCTTGCGCCGACCAGTCCGGGGGTGACCCGGGCGTGCTCCATCTTGAGATCGGGGACGATGCCACCAAGGTTTGCCGAAGCAGGGGCGCTGCCGCCGATCCCACCGGTGAGCGGGTTTGAGCACAAGTAGTGGGGCACGCCGCGCGGCGCACCGGGGGCATTGGCGAACCGTTCATAGGCATCGCGCATCATTGCGGTATCGGCATCGTCGGTGAACGAGAGGAAGCTGATGACGCAGCCGGGCTGCGCCGGTCGTGCGCAAGCCGGCAGGCCCATCGCAGGTAGATCGCGCGCGGTATCGACCACCCAGCCGATCAGATAAGCGGCCACGATGCGCTGTGCGAGCGGCGTCCCGGCGATCTTTTCCTTAAGCAGCCGCTTGATGAGAAAGCTGCCTTGGCTGTGTCCGGCGAGCACGATTCCGCGTCCCGGCGGTTGCGCGGCGACAAACGCGGCGAAGGCATCGGCCACGTCGGTATAAGCCAGATCGTGCGCTTGCCGCGCCGCAGGATCGTCCGACAGAAAGGCGCCGAAGGTGGCCTGGCGATAGCGCGGAGCCCAGACTTCGGCCGCCTGCGCGAACACACTGGCGTTCGCGCGGACTGTTACCTCGCCAATCTGACGGGCCTGCGGATCGTCCAGCGGCGCGTTCCAGTGGGCTTTCTTGAGATAGCTGGTCGGGTGGACAAAGAACACCGCGACGTCCGCCTTCTCGGTGTCAGGCAACATAGCCTCGGGCTGCCACTGAACCGGATCGGGCCCGGTCATGCCGGGCCGCGCGAACCACATCGCGGGATCGGCGTAGGCATTGGGCTTCAGCGCCGGTAGCGGTTCGAACCGTTCTGACGGCGTCATTGCGATCCGGGTCATCGCATCGGGATAGAAGGTCAAAGCCAAACGGCCGCCGACCACGATCACAATGATGAAGGCAATCAGATAGAGAAACTTGCGCGCCATCGTGCTGCTACGCGCCTTCCTCGTTGCGCAGTGATTGCCGCTTCAGCGCCACCTTGAGCATCGCGACCAGCGGATCGGCGAGCATCAGGCCCAGAATCCCGAACAGCGTGCCCATGATCAGCTGCATGCCTAGCACCAGAGCCGGGGCAAGATCGGCGGTGCGTTTGGCCACCATCGGCACGATCACGTTGCCGTCGATGGTTTGCACCGCAAGGTAGACTCCAAGGCAGTACAGCCCGGTATTGGTGCTTTCAGAAAAGCCCACCAGCACCATCAGCAAGCCCGAGATCGGTGCGCCGATGTTGGGGAGGAAGGCAAGCAGCCCAGTGAGCAGGCCAAGCACGCCCGACAGCGGCACCCCCCACAATGCGAGCAGCAGCCAGGTTGTTACCCCTTCCACCGACATGCCGAGCAGGCGTCCGGCCAGCAGGCGCCGCAAGGTCTTGCCCATGGCGGCAGCGGTAACTTCGAAGCGGGTACGCTCGTTGGCCGGAAGCAGCCACGCGAAGCCGCGGCGGTAGAGATGCGGTTCGGCGGCGATGTAAATGCCCAGCACGATGATCCCGAAAGCGGTGGTAATCCAACCGATCACCCCGCCCACCGCGCTGGTCACTTCGCCAACCGATCCAGCGGCCTTTTCGACCAGACCTTGCAGGGACTTGCTATTGATGACCGCCCCATGCGCTTGCAGCCAAGCGATAATCTTCAGCGCCTGGGCCTGGATCACCGCGGGAAGTTGCGCGGCCTGGTTGGCCATTGCGGCGCCGGCAAAGCCGATGGTCCAGACCAGGAATACCCCGGCGAAGATCACCACCATCGCAACGCGCCAGCCGCGTCCGATCGACAGAACCCGCCCCAGCAGCCGCGCCCCGCCATCGATCATCGCCGCGAAGACCATGCCGCCAAAGATGATCAGCAGCGGTTCGGCGAGATAGACGATGAGCGCAAGGCCTGCGGCAAGGCCGATCCAGACCGCCGCGCGCTTGGCTTCCTTGACCACAGCGGGATCATGGATGTCGGTCGGTCCGGCGTGTTCGGCAATCGGCATTTCGGAATCGCTGGCAGCGTCCTGTTCATCCTCGCGGACGCTGATCTTGCGCAAAGACTTGTCGGCGGCACGTGAAACGGCCTTCGAACTGGCGCTGAGCTTGGGGGTGCGACTGGCCGGCGGCATCACGGTTCCTTTGTCAGGTGAACGGCGCGCAGGCTGGTCCAGGCGCGGTCCGAACGCAAGGCTGACCACCATGTCAGCGGGTTCCACCCCTGGCTGCCATCGAGCGAGAAGGTAACGAATTCTGCTCGCCCGCCGACGTCGGACAGCGGCACCGGCCCGCCCAGGCCTTCACGCCAGGTCGGTACCCGGCTGTCCGCCGAGTGATCGCGGTTGTCGCCCATCAGGAAGACATGGCCTGCAGGGACGATCACTTCGGCCATGTTATTGAACTCGTCGTCAGGCTGATCTTTTACGATCAGATAAGTCGCGCCGCCGGGCAGCACTTCGCGGTAAGTCGGCAATTCAAGCACTGTACGGCCCGAGGGCAGGCGCTGCGTGGCAATGTTGAATTCCTGATAGCACCACCGCGGCGCGCCGGTTTCGGTGCACATCAGCCTGGGATCGGCATCAAGCTGGACACTGGTTTCGGCCAGTTGCGGCACGGGCTTGCCGTTGAGGATGATCTGGCCATTGACCAGCATGATCCGGTCACCTGGAATTGCGATCACGCGCTTGATCAGATCGTCGGTGCGGTTTTTGGGAACCACGATCACGATGTCGCCGCGCTGGGGCGTGCCGGGCAGCACCCGCCACTTGCCGCGCGGCAGCACGTGGAAGCTCGCCGAGGCCCAGTTCCAGCCGTAGGGGAACTTTGACACCACCAGCCGGTCACCCACCAGCAGATTGGGCATCATCGAGATCGAGGGGATGTAGAACGGCTTGGCGATAAAGCTGTGGAATGCCAGCACCGCCAGCAGCATCCAGGTCAGGCCGCGCAGTTCGCCCAGCCAGTCAACCTTGTCCTTTTCGGCGGTCTGCCCGGCAGGGGCGGCATCGGCTTCGGCCATCGGCGCCGGTTCGGGCAGGTCGGCAGGTTCGGGTGCGTCGGTCAAAGTTTGCGGGCCTCTATAACCACGAAGGCCTGCGCCCAGGGGTGGTCGTCGGTCAGGGTGAGATGGACAACCGCCTCATGCCCTGCGGGCGTGATCGCGGCAAGACGGGTTGCGGCCCCGCCGGTAAGCTTCAATGTCGGTGCTCCCGATGGCGCATTGATCACGCCGATATCCTTCATGAACACCCCGGCCTTGAACCCGGTTCCCACCGCCTTGGAAAAAGCCTCCTTGGCGGCGAAGCGCTTCGCGTAAGTCCCGGCGCGGGTATAGGGCCGCCGGGCCGCCTTGGCCCGCTCAACCTCGGTGAACACGCGGT
>JAYUCG010000079.1:0-4876 GCA_043740455.1 Novosphingobium sp.
CAGAGTCCTGATAGACCGACGGACGCTCCCATCCGGCATCGAGCAATTCATCTTCGCTCATGACGAGGTCCACCGTTTCGGCCAAACCATCGAGCAGAATATTGACCGAACGTGCGGCAGCCCGGTTCAGACGAAAACCTCGCAGTGCTGGTACGTTCGGCTTGCCTGTTTCTGGATCGCAGCAAATCACGTCGGCAATAACCTGCTTTAGCTCTTCGGTCGCCGTTGGTGGGACAGTGAGCGCATCCAGATTGTTGGCAATGAAACTCGTTGTGATCTTGCCGAGCTTGAATTCCGGATTGGCCAACGCGCGCGCCAGGAACCAGGCATTGGTCTTTACCGGGCTGCATTCAACTGCCTCGCAGGCAAGAGCGAGTTTGTTGAGCGCTTCCTCTCGGTTTGCGCCGTGGCAGACCAGCTTGGCGATCATTGGGTCGTAGAACGTTGAGACAGCGTCACCTTCGGCGACCCCGGCTTCAACGCGGTCGCACTCCTGAAGCGAAAGCAAGGTAAGTGGTCCCGTACTAGGCAAAAACCCCTTCGCCGGGTCCTCCGCATAGAGCCGTGCCTCCATCGCCCAGCCGTTGATGCTCAGCTCATCCTGCCGCTTGGGCAGCACTTCCCCCGCCGCAACCCGCAATTGCCATTCGACCAGATCGATCCCGGTGATCTCCTCGGTGACCGGATGTTCGACCTGCAGCCGGGTGTTCATTTCCATGAACCAGATGCGGTCGGCGCGCAGTCCTTCTGAGGCATCAGCGATGAATTCGATCGTGCCGGCGCCCTCGTAGTTCACCGCCTTGGCCGCTTTCACCGCGGTGGCGCACAGCGCCTCTCGCGTCGCTTCGTGCATGCCCGGCGCGGGGGCTTCTTCGATCACTTTCTGGTGGCGGCGCTGGAGGCTGCAATCGCGTTCGAACAGGTGGACGACATTGCCGTGTGAATCGCCGAACACCTGCACCTCGATATGGCGCGGGCGCTGGATGTACTTCTCGATCAGCACATGGTCGTTGCCGAACGAGCTGGCCGCCTCACGCTGACACGATTGCAAGGCATCGGCAAAGTCGCCCGCTGCCTCAACCAGCCGCATGCCCTTGCCGCCGCCGCCGGCAACGGCCTTGATCAGCACCGGATAATCGATCTTGGCGGCTTCCTTGGCGAGATGCGCCGGGTCCTGATTCGCCCCGAGGTAACCAGGGGTCACCGGCACGCCCGCATCCTGCATCAATTGCTTGGCCGCATCCTTCAGCCCCATCGCGGTGATGCTGGCGGGTTTGGGCCCGACCCAGATCAGCCCGGCGTCGATAACACTCTGCGCAAATTCGGCGTTTTCGGAGAGGAAGCCATAGCCCGGATGGATCGCTTCCGCGGCGGTTGCCTTGGCCGCAGCGATGATCTTCGCACCGACCAGATAGCTTTCGCGCGCGGGTGACGCGCCGATATGCACCGCCTCGTCCGCCTGCCGCACATGCATCGCCTTGGCATCGGCATCGGAATAGACCGCGACGGTGCGGATACCCATCGCGCGGGCGGTGCGAATGATCCGGCAGGCGATTTCGCCGCGGTTGGCAATCAGGAGCGAGGAAAACATGACGCAGTGGCTAAAGCGGTTCGCCCCGCGCCGCAATGCCCCTTGCAAGCCGTGCGCGCGCTGACTAGAGCGGCGCGCGAACGCACACGTGCATTTCCCAACGGGGCTTATCGGATGGCAGACCGCTTTAACACCATCGCCGGCTGGACGCTGTTTTCAGGCATCGTCGCGCTTGGCCTGTCGAGCATCGCGGGTCACTATTTCGAGGCGGGCAAGTTCGAGAAGCCCGAGCATCCGGGTTACACCATCGCTGGCGTGACCGAGGACGATGAAAAGGGTGGCGGCGCGCCTGCCGCACCGTTCGAAGCCTTCCTGGCCAAGGCCGATGTCGCCAAGGGTGAAGCAAGCTTCAAGAAGTGCATGAGCTGCCACACGATCGAACAGGGCGGCGCCAACGGGCAGGGCCCGAACCTCTACGCCATTCTGGGTGACGGCATCGCGCAGGGCCGCGGCGGGTTCGCTTTCTCCGATTCGCTCAAGGGCGTCGGCGGCAAGTGGGACTGGACCAGCCTGAACCACTGGCTGACCAACCCCAGCGCCATGGCCAGCGGCACCAAGATGAGCTTTGCCGGGCTGACCGACCCGCAAGAACGCGCCAACGTGATGGTGTACCTGAATTCCAAGGGTTCGAACCTGCCGCTGCCGGCGGTACCGGCGACCCCGGCCGCGGGCGCAGCAGCACCGGCCGTCGCCTTGGTCGGTGATGCCGCCAAGGGCCAGAAGAGCTTCGCCAAGTGCGCCTCGTGCCATACGATCGCGCCGGGCGGTCCCAACGGGCAGGGCCCGAACCTGGCCGGTATCTTCGGCGACAAGAAGGGTGAAGGCCGCGGCGGCTTTGCCTTTTCCGATGGGCTCAAAGCCATGGGCGGAACCTGGGACGATGCCAGCCTCGACGCATGGCTGACCAGCCCGAGCACTTATGTTCAGGGCACCAAGATGAGCTTCGCCGGTCTCACCGATCCGCAGGAACGCGCCAACGTGATCGCTTACCTCAAGACCGCGAAGTAGGGTTCCTCTAGATCCTCTCCATTTTCACGTAGTGCAAATGGGGAGGTAGCAGTCGCATCGCCATTGACGGAGGGGTATCGACGGACGGGCAATACCCCTCCGTCAGCGGCTGCGCCGCTGCCACCTCACCCATTTGTGCCATTCGGCAAAAACGGAGAGGATCAAGTTACCCCTTGAACCCCTGCGCAATCACGTACCACTCAGACGAATCCTTGCGGCTCGATGGGGGCTTGGCGTGCTTCACCGTGGTGAAGTGCTTCTTGAGCAGGGTCAGCAAGTCGGCATCGGTCCCCCCGGCTAGGACCTTGGCGATAAACGCGCCGCCGGGCGCAAGTTGCTCGATCGCAAAATGCGCGGCGGTTTCGACCAGGCCCATTGTGCGCAAGTGATCGGTTTGCTTGTGGCCGACGGTGTTCGCCGCCATGTCCGAGACCACCAGATCGGGCGCGCCGCCCAGTGCCTCGACCAGCGCCGCCGGGGCCGCATCGGCCATGAAATCCATTTCGAAGATCGTCACGCCTTCGATCGGCTCGGTCGGGAGCAGGTCGATGCCCACGACGGCCGCGCCCGGCGCCTGCTTGCGCACCACCTGGCTCCACCCGCCGGGCGCGATGCCGAGATCGACCACGCGCTTGGCCCCGCGCAGCAAGTGGTATTTCTCATCAAGTTCGATCAGCTTGTAGGCAGCGCGGCTACGCCAGCCGTCAACCTTGGCCTGGCGGACATAGGGATCGTTAAGCTGCCGGGTCAGCCAGCGCACGCTGCTGGCTGAGCGGTTCTTGCCGGTCTTGAGCCGCTCCGGGCCCTTGCCTGTATTTCTCATATCCGGCTCCTGCGCGCATTGCGCAGCGCCGCGCGGCTTTTCTCGCCGGAGCCGCCTGCGGCCATCATCGAACGCAGGATGCCTTCACGGATGCCGCGGTCGGCAATGCCAAGGCGGTCGGCCGGCCACAGCGCAAAGATCGTCTGCAGGATCGCACAGCCAGCCACGACCAGGTCGGCCCGCTCGCGCCCGATGCACGGCTGGGCGCAGCGCTCAGCCGGGCTCATCAGGGCGAGACGCTGGCACAGCTGGGCCATGTCATCCGAAGGCACGATCAGGCCGTCCACCGCGCGCCGATCATACTGCGGCAGGGCGAGGTGCAGGCTGGCCAGCGTGGTCACCGTCCCGCTGGTGCCGAGCAGGCGCAGCGACTGCCCCGGCGCGACCTTGGCGGCGGCTTCGGCTAGCCGCTCGGCAAAGGTGGCGAGGCTGGTGCGAACCAGGTCGCACATCTGGTCATATCGCGCCGCCCGACCCAGCGCGTCTTCCGGTTCGGCCATGCAGCTTTCGGTGAGCGAGACCACGCCCCACGGCACCGACTGCCAGTCATGAATTTGCGGTGGCAAGCCGGCGCGCGCCTCGACCAGCACCAGTTCGGTCGATCCGCCGCCGATGTCGAAAATGATCGCCGGGCCATCGCCTTCCTCAAGCAGCAGGTGGCAGCCCATCACCGCCAGCCGGGCTTCTTCCTGCGCGCTGATGATGTCGAGCAGGATGCCGGTTTCGCGGCCAACTCGGTCGATGAATTCGGCCCCGTTCTCCGCGCGGCGACAAGCCTCGGTGGCGACCGAGCGGGCGAGGTGAACCTGGCGGCGCTGCAGCTTGTCGGCGCAGATCCGCAGCGCGCTCAGCGTCCGGTCCATCGCCGCGTCGCTCAGCCGGTCGCTCTGCGCCAGCCCCTCGCCAAGCCGCACCACTCGGCTGAAGGCATCGATGACGGTGAAATGATCGCCCGCCGGACGCGCAATCAGCAGGCGGCAGTTGTTGGTGCCAAGATCGATCGCGGCAAAGGCTTGGCGATGGAACGGTACCGGGCGCTGCAGCGCATCACCTGCCGAGCCGGAGGCGGCGCCCACGCACTGGGGCGATTCGGCCTTGCTTCGGCCACCGGGCGGCCGCGTTGCTGGATCGGGAAGCGCGGCGGCTGCGGGCAGTTCGCCCGCTGCGCTGCGAAATTCGCTTCCGGTTACCTCCGCTTCGCGCTGCACCGGCGGAAAATCGTCCGCCATGACACGTACACTCTTATCTTTATGCCTGCCCCACGCGGCAGATACCTGAAGTCGGGATAGACGCGGGCGCACCGAACGGCAAGCGCCGCCTTGACGAGTGCGCCGCCCGCTCCTAGAGGCACGCGCCTGATTGCCCGATCGTCTAAAGGTAAGACAACGGTCTCTGACACCGTTAATCGAGGTTCGAATCCTCGTCGGGCATCCATTTCTTGAGCTTATCGCTTT
>JAYUCG010000080.1:0-2736 GCA_043740455.1 Novosphingobium sp.
GTCACGCTCAATCCGATCGCCCCGCCCGATCCGGCACTGGTCCACTGGCAGGGTAGTTATCATCATCCGGTATTCGATGGCCCGGCGATTGCGGCCCAGCGCGAGCTATGGTCTCTGCAAGGCCAGCGCAACACATGGTTCTGCGGTGCCTATTTCGGAGCGGGCTTCCACGAGGATGGCCTCCAAGCAGGCCTCGCGGTGGCCGAGCAGCTGGGCGGTGTGGCCCGTCCGTGGCAGCTGGCCGAACCGTCCAACCGGATCACCGTGAGTAGACGTTCGGCGGCGTTCGCATGACCGATGGCTCCGCCCTTTACCGCGGCCGGGTGATGCACCGGCGGCTGCGGCCAAAGCGGCACCGGCTAGCTTACCGGTTGGCGATGGTGCTATTCGATCTGGATGAACTGGACAAGCTCGACCAGCGCCTGCGCTGGTTCTCGCTTGGCGGCTTCAACCTCTTCTCCTTGCGCCAGAGCGACTACGGCGACGGCAGCGATACGCCGTTGACGCAGCAGGTGTTTGTCCGGCTGGCGCAAGGCAGCATCACCGTACCAGGGCTCAAGACCAGCTTGCTGACCATGCCGCGCCTGCTCGGTTTCGCTTTCAATCCGATCAGCTTGTACTTCTGCCACGATGGCAATGGCCGGCTTGCGGCGGTGCTGTATGAGGTCAGCAATACCTTCGGCCAGCGCCACACCTACCTGCTTGAAGTGGCAGAATGGCGCGGGGTCGCAGTGCACCAGGATGCCCCCAAGCGACTGCATGTCTCGCCGTTCATGGCGATGGACCAGCACTATGCGTTCCGGCTGATCCCGCCGGGCGAGCGGATGGCGCTCGCCATTACCTCGCGCGATGCCAGCGGCCCCTTACTTAGCGCCGTGCTTGATCTGCGCCGCGAAGCGCTGACCGATGGAGCCCTGCTGCGAACCTTTGCGGCGATGCCGCTGATGACGCTCAAGGTTGTGGCCGGGATCGGTTGGGAAGCATTCAGGCTGTGGCTTAAAGGCGTGCCCGTTCACCGCCTGCCAGCTGCCCCGGCAGACGCTGTCACCGTGGTGCGTTCTGTTTAACTGATCGATTAAATCACCATTGCCAGTGCGCCGCCAAGCTGTCAGTTTGTGGCCATGAACCTTGACTGGACCCCCGCCGACCTTGCCTTCAGGGAAGAACTACGCGCCTTCATTGCGGCCGAGCTAACCCCTGAAATGCGCGCAGCCACCGCGAAGATGACCAGCGTCTATGCGCCGGTCGAATTGTCCATGGCGTGGCAGGCAAAGCTTCACGCGCGCGGCTGGGCGGCGCCGGCCTGGCCGCAGGAATACGGCGGGACCGGGTGGAGCCAGGTCCAGCGCTATATCTTCACCCGCGAAATGGCCGAGGCCGGCGCGCCGCCACTCTCGCCAATGGGGATCGGGATGTGCGGACCGGTGCTGATCGGCCACGGCACAGCTGAGCAGAAGGCCTATTGGCTGCCCCGGATGCTGGGTGGCGATGACTTGTGGTGCCAGGGCTATTCGGAAACCGAGAGCGGCTCCGACCTCGCCTCGCTTCGGATGAAAGCCAAACGGAACGGCGACCATTTCGTCTGCACCGGGCACAAGTTGTGGACCACCCACGGTCACAAGGCGAACATGATCTTCTGCCTGGTGCGCACGTCGCAGCTCGACAAGCCGCAGAAGGGGATCACTTTCCTGCTGATCGACATGTCGGCGCCTGGGGTCAGCGTCCGCCCGATCCTCTCGCTTTCGGGCGAGCATGTGCAGAACCACATCACCTTCGACGAAGTCCGCGTACCAGTCGCGAACGTCGTCGGCGCGGTCGACGATGGCTGGACGGTCGCCAAATACCTGATGGAATTCGAACGCGGCGGCAGCGTCTATTCGCCGAGCATGCGGACGCGGGTGACGCGTCTGCAGCGTTTCCTGACTGATGACGGCGCTGGCAGCAGCGGGATGACCCGGCGGCTGTCGCTGATCATGGCCGATATCGAGGCGCTCGATGCGTTCGAGCTGCAGTTCATGTCGAACCTCTCAGTCGGCGGCGCGCCGGGGGTCAAAGCCTCAATGCTCAAGGTAATCGGGACCGAGCTAAGCCAGCGGCTGACCGAGCTCGAGCTCGAAGGCGCGGGGCAATATGCGGCGGCGTGGCAGCCGCACCTGACCACGCCGGGAGGCGACGTTCCCGGATTCGATCCGCCGGGCGACAACTCAGGCGTTGGCACCAGCTATACCGCCAAGGCCATGCCCAAGTACCTCAACGACCGGGCCGGATCGATCTATGCTGGCACCAACGAAATACAGCGCGGCATCCTGTGGCAGAGCATGGAGCGCAGCGCGCGGTGAACGAACGCAAGACAGCGTTCGCGGCGGTGGTTGATGCGAATACCCGCCTGCTGATCCTGGGCAGCCTGCCAGGCGACGCGTCTCTGGCCGCAAACGAATACTACGCCAACCCGCGCAACCGCTTCTGGCACCTGGTTGGCGATGTCATCGACCGGCCTGACCTGCCCGAGCTGGAATACGAGCAGCGGCTGGCGGCGCTGCTGACCAGGGGTATCGGCCTGCGGGACGCGGTCGCCTCGGCGACACGCGACGGAAGCCTGGACAGTGCGATCCGCGCGGTCGAAGCGGCTGGGCTCGCCACACTGGTTTCCGCCCTGCCCAGGCTCCAAGCCGTCGCTTTCAACGGCAAGACCAGCGCTCGCATTGCGCGCCCGCAAATGGACGGGCGGGCTCTCAC
>JAYUCG010000081.1:0-5273 GCA_043740455.1 Novosphingobium sp.
CTTACCTGATCCTCGCGATCAACGACCGCGACCGGACGATTGCCGATTGGCAGGCGCGGCTGGGTACTGACTGGGTCGACCAGATGTTGCTTGGCGGCATGCTCAAGTGCGCCGAGCTCGGCTACCGCATGATTTTCGAACTGGTCGACACGCACAGCGACCATGTCGAGCGCGAATTGCTGGGCGCGATTGCGGCGCTCCAGCCCGACGGGATCATCCTGACCCCGCCGCATTCCGACAATCCGCAGATCGTGTCGCTGCTCGATCAGCAGAAGATACCCTTCGTGCGGATCGGATCGAAGCAGAGCGACGTCGGCATTCCGGTGTCGATGGATGACGAGGGATCGGCGCGTCAGGCGAGCCGATACCTGATTGAACGCGGCCACCGCCACATTGGCTTCATCGCCGGGTCGAGCGAGTATGATCTCAGCGGCTGGCGGGTCGACGGTTGGCGTGAAACGATGGCCGAAGCGGGCCTCGATACTGCCGGACTGCTGGCCGCCGGGGATTTCAGCTATGCCTCAGGCGAGGCGGCGGCGCGCAGCTTGCTTGACCGGGCTGACCGCCCCAGCGCGATCATCGCGAGCAACGACCAGATGGCGCTGGCTACGCTCGATGTCGCGCGCAGTCTGGGCCTTGCAGTCCCGCACGATCTGTCGCTGATCAGCTTCGACAACACGCCGCTGGTGCACTTCACGCAGCCGCCCCTGACCGCCATCGACCAGCCGATCGCCGCGACGACCTCGAAGGCGGTCGAACTGATCATCGCGGCGCAGAATGGCGATACGCTCGCGCCCACGCTGACCATCGTCCCGGCCACAATCATCGAGCGCGATTCGGTTGCGCCGCCGGCGGCACCGGCTGGTGAGTGAAGGGCGCGGCGCTGCCAAGGTCAACCTGTTCGTCCCGCTTTATGCGCTGGCCTGGGCCGGCGGGACCATTGCCTACACTCCGCTCTGACGATCCTGCTGCCGGGCAAGGTCGCCGCGCTGGCCGGGGCTGATGCCGGGTTGGCCTGGCTGGCGGGAATCACGCTGGCGGGCGCTCTGGCAGCCAGCCTGGGTGGTATCCTGTTCGGCTATGCCAGCGATCTTGCGCGCAACCGGCGCGGATGGATCGTCGCCGGGCTGGCGCTGTCATGCCTGATGCTCGGCGTGATCGGCACGGCCGATACGCGCGCCGGAATCACCTTGTCCGTGGTGTGCTGGCAGCTGGCGCTGAACATGATGCTGGGGCCGCTGGCCGCGCTGGCCGGGGACCGCGTACCCGACGATCATAAGGGGATGCTGGGCGGGCTGATGGCCTTCGCCCCGGCGTTCGGAGCCTTGTCCGGCGCGCTGGTGACCTTGCCTTTGCTGCATGCGCTCGAAACGAGGCTGTGGCTGGTTGCGGCGCTGGTCGTTGCGTGTGTCCTGCCCGTCCTGTTCGTGCCCTTGCCGCCACTGGTGCCAGCAAGAACGCAGCCGCAGCCTGACAAGTCACGCCACAGCCATGCGATCGAGGCAAATGTCGTGCGGATGTGGGTTGCGCGGCTGGCGGTGCAGATCGCCGAAGCTTGCCTGTTTTCCTATCTCTATTTCTGGCTGCTCAGCCTTGATCGCTCGATCAGCGATCATCAGGCCGCGCAGCTGTTCGGCTTGGTCATGATCGCCTCGGCACCGCTCGTGCTGGTTGCCGGGCGTTGGTCTGATCGTACCAACCGCCCGCTCGTGCCGCTGCAGGCTTGTGCCGGCATCGCTGCACTGGGCCTGGTGGTGATGAGCCTGTCGCAAGGCATCGCCATCGCCATTGGCGGATACATCCTGTTCGGCTTCGCCAGTTCGGTTTTCCTGGCGCTCCATTCGGCGCAGACGCTGCGGCTTTTGCCCCGGTCGGATCGGCGTGCGCGCGACCTCGGGGTGTTCAACCTTGCCAATACGGTTCCCTCGCTGCTCATGCCCTGGTTCGCTCTGGGACTCGTTCCCCAACAAGGCTATCCAGCGCTTTTCCTCCTGCTGGCCGCGCTCTCGGGCGGGGCTGGACTGCTATTGAGATCTATCGCCCGGCACAATTGAGCCGGAGCTTGACTTGCTACATGCGTCCGTGGCATTGAGAACGTTCACAAAAAGAACGACAAGTTGGGGATGGGATGGCTGTCAGAAAGTGGCTCGCGGGCTTTGCGGCGCTGGCATTTGGAGCCGGTGCGTCGGTGCTGGTGGCGCAAACGGGCGCGGATCAGCCGGCAGCAAGTGTGGCTCATCCCGCGCTCTGGCCGGCGGCGCATAGCCCCGCTGCAATCTCTGACGCCCGGACTGAAGCAGCGATCGACACCCTGCTCGCCCGGATGACGCTGGAGCAAAAGGTCGGCCAGATGATTCAGGCCGATATCAGCGCAATCACGCCAGCCGATCTTGCGCGCTACCCGCTCGGCTCGATCCTGGCCGGGGGCAATTCCGGCCCCTTCGGCAATGAACGTGCAGACCCGGCGGCGTGGCTGAAGATGGTCAGCGAATACCGCGCCGCCTCGCGCCAGTACGCCGCCGGTATCCCGGTTCTGATCGGGGTCGATGCCGTCCACGGACACAACAACCTGCCCGGCGCTACCGTCTTCCCGCACAACATCGGGCTTGGCGCCGCGCATGATCCGGTGCTGGTCCGCCGGATTGGCGCTGCCACTGCGGAAGAAGTCGCCGGAACCGGTATCGAATGGACTTTCGCGCCGACCCTCGCGGTCGCGCAGGACCTGCGCTGGGGCTGGAGCTACGAAAGCTACTCGTCGGACACCACGCTGGTTGCCGCCTATTCACGCGCGATGGTGCTGGGCCTGCAGGGACCGCTGGTTGCTGGCAAGCCGATGGGCGCAAAGTCGGTTGCAGCAACCGCCAAGCATTATCTTGGCGATGGCGGCACTGCCGACGGCCGCGACCAGGGCGACGCCCGTGTTCCCGAACGCCAACTGATCGCACGCCATGCGGCCGGCTATCCGCCCGCAATCGATGCCGGGGCGCTGACCGTGATGGCCAGCTTCTCCAGCTGGAACGGCGAAAAGAACCACGGCAACGGCAGCTTGCTCACCGGGGTGCTCAAGGGCCGGATGGGTTTTGCCGGTCTGGTCGTGGGCGATTGGAACGGGCACGGTCAAGTGCCAGGGTGCAGCATCACGCATTGCCCGGCAGCGATTAATGCCGGGGTCGATCTCGTCATGGCGCCAGACAGTTGGCGCGGGCTGTTCGACGCGACCGTTGCCGACGTCAAGGCCGGGCGCATTCCGCTGGCGCGGGTCGATGATGCGGTGCGGCGGGTCCTCCGGGTCAAGTTCAAGCTGGGGCTGATGGGATCGCAGCCGACTGCGCGCGGCGATCTGTCCGCCATTGGCGCGCCCAGCCATCTTGCGCTCGCGCGTGAAGCGGCGGCGAAGTCGCTGGTCTTGCTCAAGAACAATGACGGACTGCTGCCGCTGCGGCCCGGTGCCATGGTGCTGGTCACCGGCAGCGCGGCCGACAACATGGCGATGCAAGCGGGTGGCTGGACGATCAGCTGGCAAGGCACCGACACCACTTCGGCTGACTTTCCCAAGGGCCAGACCGTGGGCCGGGCCATCGCTGCGGTGGTAACGGCCAGTGGCGGGCGGGCCAGTCTCTCGCCGGGCGGTGCGTTCACCGGAAAGCCCGATGTCGCCGTGGTGGTGATCGGTGAGCCGCCCTATGCCGAATATCAGGGCGACCGCGCCAACCTGGCTTACAAGGTGGCCGATGCCGACCAGGCGCTGATCACCAAGCTGCGCTCGCAAGGGACCAGGGTGGTGATCGTCTTCCTCTCGGGCCGACCGCTGTTCACCGGACCGCTGATTAACCAGGCCGATGCCTTCGTCGCAGCTTGGCTGCCCGGCACACAGGGACAAGGCGTTGCCGATGTACTGGTTGCCGGCAAGAACGGAAAGACTTTGCGCGATTTTACCGGGCGGTTGCCCTTCGCTTGGCCCCGCGACGCGCGCTCGCCAGTGGTCACGCCACTGTTCCCGCGCGGCTATGGGCTTGACTACAGCCATCCGCAGCGGCTCGGCATGGTCAATGAAAATCCGGGGCTAAACCTTCAGGGCGGTGCCGCGCCCACCGTGTTCTTCGATCGCGGGACGGTTCCCGCGCCGTGGCATATCTCCAGCGATGGGCAGATCGCGGTGCGGCAGGTCGACATGGACGCGCAGGAAGATGCCCGCCAGTTCACTTGGACCGGACCGGGCCTCGTCTCGCTCGAAGGGCCGCCGATCGACCTCGCGAAGGCTGCCGATAGCGGCGCTGCACTGGTGCTTGACTGGCGCGTGGCACCGGGCGCGAGCGGGCCGGTACGCCTCTCGCTTGGCGAAGGGACATTGTTGTTGGGCAGCGCATTCCAGCTACCCCAGACCCGCATTCCCTTGCGCTGCTTCGCCGCAGCCGGAGCCAAGCTTGGCGCAGTCGGCGTGCCGTTCAAGGTGGAAGCGCAAGCCGGCCTGGTGATCACTATCCGCAGCGCAAGGATCGATAGCGGACCGGCAAACGCGGATTGCCCGGCGGGCTAGCGCCGCCCGCAGCGGAAGGGTGCGTCGAGGCTTAAATTTCCAGGCAAACGCTGGCGGAGACGGAGGGAGCCAATAAACGTTGTTATATAATAATAAATTTCGACATTGTCAGCAATGCCATAATTTCAGCCATAAGATAGTGTTCGGTCCGTCGAGGCCCAATAAGGGCTTGTGCGAACGCGTATATGACGAAAGCCCCATGCAAAGGTCACCGCAGGTGACCATAACTCGGCCACACACGTCACCACCACCATCCTGCACACACTCCACAGACCATCTTCTCAGCCAGGCTTTTTTCAAACCTACTACCACATAGCCATAGGAATTATCCGCTCACCCCAGCTTCAACGGATACCGGCCTGTACCTCGGAAACTGGTTGTCTAATGGGGATTACACTTGGTTGGTACGAGGTGGCAGCGCTTAACATGGGTACAGGCTTAATCCGGATAGTTCCCATGATCTCGTGAGGATATGAGCTTTGCAGCTGGTGCGGTGCAATCCGTCGACATTCACGTAATCATATTCAAACGCGACTCATCTCGACCAAGAGCGCTTCGTGCTCGTGAGGAAATTTGTGTGAAGTCAGGTATTTGGCGCGTAACGCGATAGTTCCGCTCGATGAGCTCCGGTAGTTCAACCAGCAACATTTTTTCGTCCCAAGTCCGCAGAATAATGTGCTTCATCTTGAGTGCTAAGCGGCTAAGGATTGCTCTTCCGGATCGCGCAGCACGTACC
>JAYUCG010000082.1:0-9539 GCA_043740455.1 Novosphingobium sp.
GGTCGGGATCGTGGCCCCATGGCAGGAACAGCTTGTCACGCGGGGCTTCGCCAGCGGCCAGCGCGTCGATCAGGCGGTCGGGATAGAGCGAAAAACCGATGGCCGGCTCGTCGCTCGGACTGATCGTGTAGCTGCCGCCGCGCCCGAGCGAACCCGGCACTCCGTCGCCATAAATCATGAACCCAAACCAGGTCTGGTATTCGAAGCCATGGCGTTCGCTCGGGTCGAGCGTCAGGCGCGCCTTGCCCTGCACCCGCGCTGCAATTTCGCGCAAGGCTGAAATCCGGCTGGCCAGAGCACCGCCTGCGTCGATTGCGGCGAGGCGCTCAATCGCAGTGCCGAACGGCCCGATGGCGGTGAGCAGCGGCAAGTAGGCCGCTCCGCCCGCGGCTACCAGCCCGCCGGCGTCCTTGGCATCAAGTTCGCGGCGCACCGCCTCGATCTTGTCGGCACCGAGCGGCAAGGCTTTTGCCGCCAGTGTATCAACCAGATCCGGCAGCGTAAAATCAACCGACAGGCCGGTCGCCCCGGCTGCGTTCAGCGCCTCAATCGCAGCGGCGACCACCTCGCCCGCAGCGGCGACGCTATCATCGCCGATCAGCTCGCCGCCAAGCTGGAGGCGTTCGCGGGCCGGATCGAGCCCGTCGCCCTTGATCGTGACCACCTGCCCGGCATAGCACAGCCGCAAGGGCCGGGCCGCGCCAGCCAAGCTGGTCGAGGCGATCCGCCCGATCTGCGGGGTGATGTCACTGCGCAGCGCCAAGGTGCGCAGACTGGCGGGATCGACGAAGCGGAACATCCGCCGCGGGCTGATCCCGGCCATGCGGCTGGCTAGCGACTTCTCGAATTCGAGCGTCGGCGGCTGAACCCGGTCGTAACCGTGCCCGTCAAGGCAATCGAGCACCGCGCGCGTGACTTTGGCCGCAGCAGCCGCGCTGGGCGGCAGCCGGTCTTCGAGGCCTTCGGGCAACAGATCGCGATCGTTATCTTGCATTACGCGCGCTCCGTTGCCCGAATTGGCCTTAAAATGCCAGCGCCATGACCCGCTTCACGCCGGGGATCGCGCGGGCCGCTTCCAGCACCGAGGCCGGGACCGCACTGTCGACCGAGAGCAGCAGCACCGCCTCACCCCCGGCATCGCGGCGGCCAAGATTGAAGGTGCCGATGTTGATCGCGTTTTCGCCCAGCAGAGTCCCTATTCGGCCAATAAAGCCCGGCGCGTCCTCGTTGACGATGTAGAGCATCGGACCGTTGAGTTCCGCCTCGACCTTGATCCCGAACAGTTCGACCAGGCGCGGTTCGCTGTTTGAAAACAGCGTACCGGCAACCGAGCGCTCGCCCGCCTCGGTCTTGACCGAAACGCGGATCAGGGTGTGGTAATCACCTGCCTTCTCGGTCTTGACCTCGCGCACTTCCATGCCGCGCTCCTTGGCGAGGAACGGGGCGTTGACCATGTTGACCGTGTCCGACTGGACCCGCAGGAACCCGGCCAGCACCGCCGCGACGATCGGCTTGATGTTAAGCTCTGCCGCAGCGCCCTCGGCGTGGATTGAGATGCGCGGGATCGCCCCGGTGGTGAGCTGGCCGACCAGCGAACCGAGCTCTTCAGCGAGCGTCATGTAGGGCTTGAGCTTGGGTGCTTCCTCGGCGCTCAGCGAGGGCATGTTGAGCGCATTAGTCACCCCGCCATTGACCAGGTAGTCCGACAGCTGCTCGGCCACCTGGATCGCGACATTGACCTGCGCTTCGTCGGTCGAGGCGCCGAGGTGCGGGGTCGAGATGAAATTGGGGGTGCCGAACAACGGTGATTCCTTGGCCGGTTCCTTGGCGAACACATCGAGCGCCGCGCCAGCAACCTGACCCGAATCGAGCGCGTCCTTGAGCGCCACTTCATCGATCAAGCCGCCGCGCGCGCAGTTGATGATCCGCACGCCTTTCTTCGTCTTGGCGAGGTTTTCGCGGCTCAGGATGTTGCGGGTCTGATCGGTCAGGGGCGTGTGCAGCGTAATGAAATCGGCACGCGCGAGCAGGTCGTCGAGCTCGACCTTTTCGATCCCCAATTCCACCGCGCGCTCGGGCGAGAGGAACGGATCGAAGGCAACAACCTTCATCCGCAGGCCCAGCGCACGGCTGGCGACGATCGAGCCGATATTGCCCGCACCGATCAGGCCGAGCGTCTTGCCGGTGACTTCGACGCCCATGAAGTCGTTCTTGGGCCATTTGCCCGCCTGGGTCTGGGCATTGGCTTCGGGCAGCTGACGGGCGAGCGCGAACATCAACGCGATGGCGTGTTCGGCGGTGGTGATCGAATTGCCGAACGGCGTGTTCATCACCACGATGCCCTTCACCGAAGCGGCGGGGATGTCGATATTGTCCACCCCGATCCCGGCTCGACCGACGACTTTGAGCCGGACCGCCTTGTCGATCAGCTCCTTGGTCAGCTTGGTGGTCGAGCGGATCGCGAGGCCATCGTATTGCCCGATGATTTCGCCCAATTCCTCGGGAGTCTTACCGGCGATGACATCGACATCGCAGCCGCGTTCGCGGAAGATCTGCTCGGCCTTGGGGTCCATAGAGTCGGAGATGAGTACGCGGGGTTTAGTCATTGGTTTGGTTCTTTCGTCGTCGCGAACTTGATCCGGGACCGGTGTCGAAAATGCTGGGCATCGCGTCAGTGCGGCCAGCGGTCCCGGGTCGAGCCCGGGACGATGGTTAGGCAGCCTTGGCGATCGCGTAAGCCCAGTCGAGCCACGGCCCAAGCGCTTCGATATCGGCGGTCTCGACCGTCGCGCCGCACCAGATCCTGAGGCCCGGCGGGGCGTCTCGGTATCCGGCGACGTCGTAAGCCGCACCTTTCTTTTCGAGCGCGCCGGCCATGGTCTTGATCATGACTTCGTCCGCGCCTTCGACCGTCAGGCAGACCGAGGTCTTCGACCGGGTTGCCGGATCTACCGCAAGGTTGCCGAGCCAAGCACGGGCCGAAACGATCTTCTGCAGCGCCGCTGCATTGGCGTCCGAGCGCGCTTTGAGGCCGTCAAGGCCTCCTACCGATTTGCCCCATTCGAGCGCAAAGATCGCGTCTTCGACTGCAAGCATCGAGGGGGTGTTGATCGTCTCGCCCTTGAACACGCCTTCGGCCAGCGCGCCCTTAGAAACGAGCCGAAACACCTTGGGCAGCGGCCAGGCCGGGGTATAGGTTTCAAGCCGTTGGACAGCGCGGGGGCCCAGGATGATCACCCCATGGCCGCCCTCACCGCCCAGCACCTTCTGCCAGCTGAATGTCGCGACATCGATCTTGTCCCAGTCGATTTCGTAAGCGAACACCGCGCTGGTTGCGTCAGCGAAGCTCAGCCCCTTGCGGTCAGCGGCGATCCAGTCGGCGTTTGGCACGCGCACGCCCGAGGTGGTGCCGTTCCAGGTGAACAGCACGTCGTCGTCCCAGTTGACCGAGGCTAGATCGGGCAGCTGGCCATAGTCGGCGCGGATCACGGTGTGGTCGATCTTGAGCTGCTTGACCGCGTCGGTCACCCAGCCCTCGCCGAAGCTTTCCCACGCCAACGCAGTCACGCCGCGTTGCCCCAGCATCGTCCACATCGCCATTTCGAAGGCGCCGGTGTCAGATCCAGGCACGATCCCGATGCGGTGGGTGTCCGGCAGCTGAAGCACTTCGCGCATCAAATCGATGCAGTACTGCAGACGCGACTTGCCGATCTTGGCGCGGTGCGAGCGGCCGAGGGAGTCCGTACTGAGTTTTTCGGAGGCCCAGCCCGGCGGCTTGGCGCAGGGACCGGAAGAGAAGAACGGACGCGCGGGTTTGCGCGTTGGCAGTGCAGTCATTGTAGTCTCTCCTTGCAGAGAGCTCGCGCGGCGTTGGGACCGCGTGGCCCGCCGCCGCAATTAGTGGCGCAGCGGGGCAAGTCAAGCGCGGCGCGCCCACTGCGATCACCTTATGCGGTGAAATGATCGGCGCGGTGGCATTTTGTTAACCATCGTCATGGCACATTTCCGGGCATGCGCAGGAAAATCGCCTTGTGCCTGGTGGTAACCCTGCTCGCCGGGTGCGAGGCGATCCCGTCAGCCCCAGCCCCGCGCAAGGCCGCGGCCGCCCGCTCAACCTCGATTATAACGGCGAAACCGGAGGCGCAGGTCTGTTTTGCCGACCTCGGCACGCGCCAGGCCGATTTCACGCCCTTGCCGGACCAGTACTATGGCGCTGGCTGCTCGACCGTCGGCTCGGTCCGACTTGCGTCGTTGCGCAGCGATCGGGCGGACTTGCGGCTGGTGGGCCTAGGGCCGATGACCTGCCCTTTGGCCGATACGCTGGCTGGGTGGGCGCGCTTCGGTGTGGACCGCGCAGCGCAACAGATCCTTGGCTCGCCCTTGGTCAAGATCGAGACCATGGGGACTTACAGTTGCCGCAACATCGCGGGATCACCGCGCCGCTCGGCCCACGCCACTGGCAATGCGGTGGACATTTCGGGCTTCGTCCTCGCCGACGGACGCCGGATAACGATTTCCGGAAACTGGGCCGATAAGTCACCGCAAGTGCAGCGCTTTTTCACCACGATCCGGCAAAGCGCCTGCAAGCGCTTCGGCACCGTGCTGACCCCGGCCTACAACGTGGCGCACCACGACCATCTGCATCTTGAGGTGAGCGGCCGCAGCTACTGCAAATAGTCAGGCGCAGTCAGCCGCCGGATTGCGTAGAGCAGCACCAGCACAGTGGCTGTCATCGTAAGGTAGGCCGCGATCCCGCCCGGTGACAGCGCCGGCAGCGCGGCGAACAACAGCGTATCGCTGCCCCCCGGGATCAGCACGCTGCCCAGCGCCATGATCGTGCCGCCGAGCAGCGAACGAACGATACCGATCGGCGTAGGTGCGCGGCAATGAAAGCTGCCCGAACGTAATCCCGCGCTGAGCGTACCCGCCAACGTTGCCAACGCGCACACGGCAGCAGCGATCCCGGCCATTGCTGAAGGTACTGCGCCTACTGCCCGGCGCACCGCGTCGGCATAGGTCCAGCCCGGCACCAGCGCGTAGAGCAGCGCCCCGGCAAGTCCGAACAGAACCATTGTCATGGGAAAAGGCCAGCTCGCCGAGCGCAACCGAAACTTCTCACGAACAGCCAGAAACCGTCCTGCAACTAGTGCGGCCAGCGCGAACAGGGCGAGCGCCAGCCAACCGTTCGGCCCCGGTAAAGCGAGTGGATTGGACCTGCTGGGCGCGGCAACAAGCGCAGGCAGGAATTCCACCAGCACAAACCCCAGTCCAAGCCCCACCGGCAGCGCGAGAAACCGCAATTGCCCATCGCCGATCCGGTGCAGCGTGCCGAACAGACAGGCGTCGTTGATCACCGCACCGATCCCCAGCAGCACGGCCCCGCCGAGCAGCCCCGGCGTGATCATCGTCCACGGTGCGAGATGCGCCTGCGGGCCGAGCCACCACGCCAGCGGCAGGGTCACCACCCCCGCCACAGCAACCGCCAGGAGAAAGCCGATGGTCAATCCGGTTTCAGAATCGTGGAGCAGCAACTTGGCCGCTGCCACAGCGCAGGTACTAGCCTGATTGACTGCATAGCCGAGGAGAAACGCCAGTGCGGCGGCCATGACCAACAGCGGTAGCGCCGCGCTCAGCCTTCCTTGCCCTGGAAAAACGAATAGTCGGGCAGCGATTCGAACGCCAGTTTGAGCGCCTCGCTCCACCCTACCGAAATCGCGCGGTAATAGGGATCTTCAACCCCGATCCGGCGTTTGTGCGCGGGTTCGAAACTGTCGCGTTCGATCACCATCAGGTCGAGCGGCAGCCCCACTGACAAGTTCGCTTTGATCGTCGAATCGAAACTGACCATCAGCAGCTTGACCGCGTCTTCGAAGCTCATGTCGCGGTGATAGCCGCGCAGGATGATCGGGCGGCCGTACTTGGTCTCGCCGATCTGGAAAAACGGGGTGTCGAACCCGGCTTCGATGAAGTTGCCTTCGGGGTAGACCAGGAACAGCCGCGGCTCCATGCCCTTGATCTGCCCGGCGACGATCATCGAGGCGGTGAACGAGGGGGTCGAGGCCTCTTCGCCAGCGTTCTCGTTGCGGCACGCCGCAATCGTCTCGCGCAGCAGCTTGCCGACGATGGTGGCGACCTGGAACATGGATTCAGCTTCGAGCAGCGAATTGTGCCGCTCGGCCACTGCCTTGTTGCGCTCTTCAAGCTGGCTGATCACCCCTTGCGTGGTGGCAAGGTTGCCCGCGGTCATCACCGTAATGATCCGCTCGCCCGGGACCGACCACGATTGCATCTTGCGGAAGATCGAAATGTTGTCGACGCCGGAATTGGTGCGGGTGTCGCTCATCAAAACCAGGCCCTTGTCGAGCATCATTCCAACACAATAGGTCAAGCCGCGAATCCCCTTGGCGCACCGCCTACTGTTCGATCCGTTGCTGTTCAACCGCCAGCCGCACTTCGAGCACAGTTTCCCCCGCTCCATAACTCAGTCCGGTAATCGGTGCCGCTTCGCTGTAGTCGCGGCCCGTGGCGACGCGAACATAGCGTTCGTCCGGGCTGATCCGGTTGGAGACATCGAACCCGACCCAGCCGATCATGTCGACATGGGCCTCAGCCCAGGCGTGGCCGGCTTCCTGTTCGACCCGGTCATTCATCATTAGATAGCCCGAAACATAGCGCGCCGGGATCCCCAGCGACCGCGCCGCGCCGAGGAAGATGTGGACGTGATCCTGGCACACGCCCTTTCCCAGAGCGGCGGCCTCTTCGCCGGTGGTGTGCACCGCGGTCTCGCCCACCGTGTAGGGCACCTGATCGAGCACGGTGGCGGATAGTTCGTGGAGCAGCGCCAGCGTCTCGCTGCGCGGGGTGCTGAGCGCGGAGGTAATCGCGCGCAGCTTGGGCCCGGGCCGGGTCAACGGGGTCTGCGCCAGGAACGACCACAGCGGCATGTGCCCCGAATGCTGCCCGATCACCCCGGAATTGTCAGCCGTATCGACCGTGCCGCTGCAGCGCACTTCGAGCACCCGCGCGCCCGGTTCGACCGAGATCAGCGCGGTGCGGTTGTGATTGTGATCGTCATACTCAACCTCGACCCGCGCCCCGGTGAGGTCCATGGTCCAGTCGAGCACCTTCTGTCCTTGGGTGTTCTTGGGGGTCAGCCGCAATCGCTGCAGCCCGTGCGCCACCGGCCGCGAGAATTCGTACCGGGTGGTGTGTTCGATTCGCAGCCTCACGCGTAGAACCTGTAATCGCGCTCGATCGCCTGTGCGACCTGCCGGTTGCAGGCGATGAAGTCCTGGATGAACTGGTGCAGCCCGGATTCGAAGATCTGTTCGATGGAAGTGTTATGGAAGCGGCTACTGACCCCGCGCAGCACCTCGTGCGAGCTGCTTTCATGCCCGTATTGGTGTGCCAGGCCCCGAAGGTTGGATTGCAGCTTATCGAGGCAGAAGTTGAGGCTGCGCGGAAAGCGGCGGTCGAGCAGCAGGAATTCAGCGATGCCCTTGGGGTCGATCGATCCGGAGTTGAGCCAGCGATAGGCCCGCTCGCCCGAAACCGAGCGCAGCACAGATTCCCACTGCACATTGTCGAGCCGCGAACCGACCCAGGCGAGCGAAGGCAGCAGGACGTAATACTTCACGTCAAGGATCCGCGCGGTGTTGTCGCCGCGTTCGATGAAGGTGCCGATGCGGAAGAAGTTGAAGTTCTCGCTGCGCAGCATCGATCCGTCGATCGCGCCGCGCACCAGCATCGTCTGGCGGCGGATTACGCCCAGCACCTGGCCCAGCTGCGCCTCGCGCACCGGACGAGACAGCAGCTCGCGGATCACCATCCAGCTTTCGTTGACCGCTTCCCACACCTCACGGGTCAGCGCGGTGCGGACCGACCGTGCATTGGTCCGCGCGCCTTCGATCATCGCCAGGACCGAGCCCGGATTGTTGCGGTCGCGCAGCAGGAAGTTCCACACCTGCACGCCGGTGTAGGTCCCGTTGTAAAGCTCGTACTGCTTGGTCAGCCCGACGGTCGAGACCACCGAGCGCCACTCCTGCTGGCTGGTGACCAGATCGCGGGTCAGCGCGATGCGGAACCCAGCCTCGATCAGCCGCGCGGTGTTCTCCGCCCGCTCAAGGAAGCGGCCCATCCAGAACACCCCATTGGCAGTGCGCCCTAACATCAGGAAAGTCCCCCGCCCATCAGTCGGCCAGCACCCAGGTGTCCTTGGTCCCGCCGCCCTGCGACGAGTTCACCACCAGCGACCCCGACTTGAGCGCGACGCGGGTCAGCCCGCCTGGGGTGATCTGGATGCCCTCGGGCGATACCAGCACGAACGGCCGCAAATCGACATGACGCGGGGCGAGGCCCGCCTTGGTCAGGATCGGCACGGTCGACAGTGCGAGCGTGGGCTGCGCGATGTAATTGTCCGGCCGCGCGCGCAGCTTGGCGGCGAAGGCGGCGATCTCTTTCTTCGAACTGGTTGGCCCGATCAGCATGCCGTAGCCGCCCGAACCGTGGACTTCCTTGACCACCAGGTCGGCCAGATTGTCGAGCACATAGGCCAGGCTGTCGGGTTCGCTGCAGCGATGGGTCGGCACGTTGGCCAGCAGCGGCTTCTCGCCGGTGTAAAACTCGACGATCTCGGGCATGAACGAATAGATCGCCTTGTCGTCGGCAATCCCGGTGCCCGGCGCATTGGCGATGGTGATCCCGCCCGCGCGGTAGATGTCCATGATCCCGGGCACGCCCAGCCGGCTCCCCGGATTGAAGGTCAGCGGATCGAGATAATCGTCGTCGACCCGGCGGTAGAGCACGTCGATCGGTTCGAAGCCGCGCGTAGTGCGCATCGCGACGCGCCCGTCGACCACGCGCAGGTCGCTGCCCTCGACCAGTTCGGCGCCCATCTGGTCGGCGAGGAAGGCATGTTCGAAATAGGCAGAATTGTAGATCCCTGGCGTCAGCACCGCGACCACCGGGCGGCCATCGCCGTTCCCACGGGTTGCCGCGGGAGCGCAGGCGGCGAGGCTTTCAGCCAGCCGCCGCGGGTAATCCTGCACCGGCCGCACGTCCATTGCGGTGAACAGTTCGGGGAACATCGCCATCATCGTTTCGCGGTTCTCCAGCATGTAGGAGACCCCCGAAGGCGTGCGGGCATTGTCTTCGAGCACCATGAATTCGTCGGGCCCGGTGCGCACCAGATCGATCCCGACGATATGGGTGTAAACCCCGCCCGGCGGGGTCATTCCCATCATCTGCGGCAGAAACGCGGCGTTTTTGGAGATCAGGCTGAGCGGCACCCGGCCGGCGCGAATGATTTCCTGACGGTGGTAAATGTCATGCAGAAACGCGTTGAGAGCACGCACCCGCTGTTCTATCCCCTTCACCAGCTTGCGCCATTCGCCGGCAGTGATGATCCGCGGGACCATGTCGAACGGGATCAACCGCTCTTCGCCGGCATCGTCGCCATAGACGTTGAAGGTGATCCCGGTCTTGCGGAAGAAGGTCTCCGCCTCCTGCCCCTTGCGCCGCATCATCGCCGGGTCCTGGTG
>JAYUCG010000083.1:0-10199 GCA_043740455.1 Novosphingobium sp.
GCTTTTGGTGCGCGCCGCCTGGTCGAACAGGCGCGGCAGGACGACCTTCCCGGCGACCAGCAGCAAGGCCACGACCAATGCGCCAAGGCCGAGCGTGCGCAGCATTGGACCAAGCCCGGCATTCTCCCCGTCGCGGCCTAGCGCGGAAAGCAGAAACAGGATCGGGACCAGCGCGATGTCCTCAAACAGCAGCATGGCCAGCGCCGCCCGGCCGACCGGGGTATTCTGATCTGCGATGCGCAGCACCAGTGCGGTTGAAGATAACGCCAGGGCCAGGCCCAGCGCCGCCGCCGTGGCCAACGAGTTGCCCAGCACCATCAAGACTACGGCGATCAGTGCCGCACTGCCGAACAGCTCCTTGGACCCCAGTCCGAACACCGCCGCACGCATGGCCCACAGCCGCTTAAAGGAGAGCTCCAGTCCGACTGAAAACAGCAGCAACACGATGCCGAATTCGGCGAAGGGCTCCAGCCGGTGCGGATCGCTGATCGTGACGAAATGGAGCCAGGGATAGTCAAGCGCCGCCTTGCCGAGGCCGAACGGGCCGACGAGAATTCCGACCAGGATAAAGCCGATCACCGGCGTAATCCTGAACCGCGCGAACAGCGGAATGACGATTCCTGCCGCAGCGAGGATCACCAGTCCGTCGCTGAGGAGTGACGTTGAAACAAGTTGGGTGGGTGCGGCCATCGGGCATGGGTAGAGTGGCAGGCCCGCCATGTCACCTCGCCAGCTTGACCACATGGCGTCCTTGCCGCACATTTTCGCGGCAATGTTTAAACAGAGGGAACCAGAGTGATGATGGGTAAGTCGATAGTCATGGCCGCGGCGAGTGTCGCACTACTTACACCGGCGGCCGCTTTTGCCACGCCCGCGAGCGATCTTGCCGCGAGCATGGCCGATGCCTTGCAAGGCCTGGTAGGCAAGCAGGCAGGCAGCCCGTTCACGATCACTTCGATCAAGGCTGACAGCGAAACGCCGGTGATCAGCGTCGATGGCGAATCCGGCTGGCGTGAAGACATGTCGCCTGCGGATCTGAGCGCAGCGTTCGTTGGCGGCTTTTGCAGCAAGGCGGCGACAATGTTCGACAGCGGCATGAAGCTGCGCGTCGATACGAGCGAGAACGGCGGCAACAAGCTGTGGACGGGCCCCACGGTCGACCATTGCCCGGCGAAGTGATCGGCACGTGAACCATCCGTCCGACGTCCTGATCGTCGGCGGCGGCCCGGCCGGCATGATGGCAGGCTTCCTGTTTGCGCGCACAGGCGTGCGGGTGACGGTACTGGAGAAGCACGCCGATTTCTTCCGCGATTTTCGCGGCGACACGGTGCATCCTTCGACGATGCAGGTGCTCGCGGAGTTGGGCTTGCTGGAGCAATTCCTCAAACGCCCGCATCACCGGATCGACCGCGCCGCGCTCACCTGGAACGGCCGCGAGATGATCATTGGCGATTTGTCGCACCTCAACATGGCCGCGCCGTTCATCGCGATGATGCCGCAGTGGGACTTCCTTGATTTCCTGCGCGAGCAAGGAGCAAAGTTGCCCGGATTTTTGCTGCGAATGTCGGCGTCGGTCAGCGGTTTTATCGATGAAGGTAACCGGATCGCCGGGGTGCGGCTCGGCGATGGCAGCGAACTACGCGCCAGTCTTACAATTGCCTCCGATGGCCGCACCTCGCTCGCTCGCGCCATGCTCCCGCTTGAATCGCTCGGCGCGCCGATAGACGTCTTCTGGTTTGCCGTGCCCAAGCAGGGGCAGGGCCACGAGCTGCGCGGGGTCGTGTTGGGGCCGCAACTGATCGTGATGATCGACCGGGGCGACTATTGGCAATGCGCTTTCCTGATCGCCAAGGGCGGGGCCGAGGCGATCAAAGCGCGCGGGATTGCGGCATTTCGCGCCGCCATTTTGATCGCCGCGCCCGACTTAACCGGGCTCGAGGCCGCGCTGCCCGATTGGGACAAGGTCAGTCTGCTCAGCGTCTCGCTCGACCGGCTGACGCGGTGGTCGCGGCCCGGTTTGCTGGCGATTGGCGATGCCGCGCACGCGATGAGCCCGGTCGGCGGGATCGGGATCAATCTCGCGATCCAGGACGCGGTCGCGGCCGCCAACGCGCTTGCCGCACCGCTGGCCCGCGGTGAACCCATCGATGCTCTGCTGGCCAAAGTACAAGCACGGCGCTGGCTGCCGACGCGCTTGGTGCAAGGGGCGCAGCGCGCGATGCATGAGCGAGTCCTGCGGCCGCTGTTGCAGGGAGATCTGATTAACGCCGCGCAGCCACCGCTGGCGGTGCGGCTGTTCAACCGCTTCCCGCTGCTGCGCCGCATCCCGGGCTATCTGATCGGCCACGGGATCCGCATGGAGCACGTCCGCTCACCCCGAGTGGACGGCTAGCTCACTTCCAGTTCTGCATCTCGGTTTCAAGGTTCGCCACCACTGCAGCGAAGAAGCCTTCGGTGGTTAGCCAGGCCTGATCGGGCCCGATCAGAATCGCCAGATCCTTGGTCATCTTGCCGCTTTCGACAGTATCGATGCAGACCCGCTCGAGCGTTTCGGCAAAGCGCACCACATCGGGCGTATCATCGAATCTGCCGCGATAGATCAGGCCGCGGGTCCAGGCGAAGATCGAGGCGATCGGGTTGGTGCTGGTCGCCTTGCCCTGCTGGTGCTGGCGGTAGTGGCGGGTCACGGTGCCGTGCGCGGCTTCGGCTTCCACTGTCTTGCCGTCCGGGGTCATCAGTACCGAGGTCATCAAGCCGAGCGAGCCGAAGCCCTGCGCAACCTGGTCCGACTGGACGTCGCCGTCATAGTTCTTGCAGGCCCAGACGAATTTGCCCGACCACTTGAGCGCCGAGGCGACCATGTCGTCGATCAGGCGGTGTTCGTAAACGATCCCGGCCGCATCGAACTTTTCCTTGAAGCCTTCGGTTTCGAACACTTCCTGGAACAGGTCCTTGAAGCGCCCGTCATAGGCCTTGAGGATGGTGTTCTTGGTCGACAGGTACACCGGCCAGCCCAGGCCCAAGCCATAGTTGAGGCTGGCGCGGGCGAAATCGCGGATCGAATCATCCAGGTTGTACATGGCCAGCGCCACGCCGGGTGAGGGGGTAGTGGAACACCTCCTCGTCGATCTTCTGGCCATCATCGCCTTCCCAGACCAGGCGCAATTTGCCCGGGCCGGGGACGAGGAAATCGGTCGCCTTGTATTGATCGCCGAAAGCATGACGACCGACCACGATCGGATCGGTCCAGCCGGGGATCAGCCGGGGGACGTTCTGCATCACGATCGGTTCGCGGAACACCACGCCGCCCAGGATGTTGCGGATCGTGCCGTTGGGGCTTTTCCACATCTTCTTGAGCTTGAATTCCTCGACGCGCGCTTCGTCAGGGGTGATCGTCGCGCACTTCACGCCAACGCCGTACTGCTTGATCGCATTGGCGCAATCGACCGTGATCTTGTCGTTGGTCTCATCGCGCATCTCGACCGAGAGGTCGTAATATTTGAGGTCAATGTCGAGGTAAGGCAGGATCAGCTGCTCGCGGATCCACTGCCAGATGATGCGGGTCATTTCGTCGCCGTCGATCTCGACGACGGGGTTCTTCACCTTGATCTTCGCCATGCGCTGTCTCGTCTTTCCCGGGGGAGTTTGCAGGTTCCCTTAGCAGAGCAATAGGCCTGCGCAAGTAAGGGCTGGACGGACGCGAGGCGGACCTTTAATCGTTCGATTAACAACCAGCGAGAGGATTTCCCCGATGAGCGAGACCGAAGCCGCAGCACAAGTGCTGACCCAAGTCGAAGACGGCGTGCTGATCGTCACGATGAACCGGCCCGAAGCCAAGAACGCGATGAACAAGGCTCAGGCCGAAGGCATCAGCGCTGCGATGGATCGGCTTGAAGCCGATGACGATTTGCGCTGCGCGATTTTGACCGGGGCGGGGGGCACCTTTTGCTCGGGGATGGACCTCAAGGGGTTCCTGCGCGGTGAGCGCCCGAGCATCGAAGGACGCGGTTTTGGCGGCCTTACCGAATGGACCCCGAAGAAGCCGGTGATCGCCGCCGTGGACGGCTACGCGCTGGCCGGCGGGATGGAACTGGCGCTGTCGTGCGATCTGATCGTCGCCAATTCGGCTTCGAAGTTCGGCATTCCCGAAGCCAAGCGCGGCCTTGCCGCCGCAGCCGGTGGTCTGATCAAGCTACCCCGCCAGATTCCGCCGCGGATCGCGATGGAACTGGCGCTGACCGGTGATTTTATCACCGCGCAGCGCGCCTACGAGCTAGGCTTCGTCAACCGCGTGACCGAAGAACCCGCGCTTGAAGGGGCGAAGGAACTGGCCCGCGCGATCGCCGCCAACGGACCACTCGCCTTGATCGCCTCGAAGGCGATCGTGCGCGATTCGCATAGCTGGAGCGACGAGGAGATGTGGCAGAAGCAGGCGGCCTACATCGCCCCGGTGTTCGTCAGTGCCGATGCCCGCGAAGGCTCGCTGGCCTTTGCCGAAAAGCGCAAGCCCAACTGGCAGGGCAAGTAGGCACCACCTTCTGGACAAACGAAAAGGCCCCGGGTTTCCGGGGCCTTTTTAGCGAATGGTGGGCGTAGCAAGGATTGAACTTGCGACCCCTACGATGTCAACATAGTGCTCTACCACTGAGCTATACGCCCGCACCATTCAGGTCTGCCCCAGGCCGTCGCCCCGGACAGGGGAGCGCAATTAGCGAGGCTCCCCACAGCTTGCAAGCAGTTAGATGCTGGCTTGTGCCGGCTGGCCGAACAGGCGCTCCACTTCCATCACCAGGTCTTTAAGGTGGAAGGGCTTGGAAAGCACCTTGGCCTGCGGGGCCTCGCGGCTGGCCTTGAGCGTGACCGCAGCGAATCCGGTGATAAACATCACCTTGGTCCGCGGGCTGATCTCGGCGCAGCGCTGAGCCAGTTCGATCCCGTCCATTTCCGGCATCACGATGTCCGAAAGCAGCAGATCGTAGTCGCCGTCTTCAAGCAGCGGAACGGCGAGCGTCCCGCGATCGACCGCGGTCACGTCATAGCCAGCGTTTTCCAGCGCGCGCGCCAGATAGGTGCGCATAGCGTCTTCGTCTTCGGCGAGGAGGATGCGGATCATCGCTTTTCGATTCCATCAGGTTAAGCATACGCGGGTCACGCAAACCTCACGCTTGACGACCTTATATACCTATCCGGGTTAATAATCTCGCCCATGATGGGTGGTGGCACACTTTGACACAGGCGATGCGACGCGCCAGCGTAAGTGCATGATCGAACTTAACGGGCAGGCTGACGATTCGCCGCGGCACCATGGCGGTAAGATACCGGGCAGCAACGGTGTTCCGGCCTTCACGCTGGTGGCGCCGCAACCCTCTGCCTTGCCGCTGCTGATTGCGGTGCCGCACGCCGGCCGTGCTTATCCGGGCAGCCTGATCGAACGCATGCGCAACCCACGCTTTGCGACGCTCAAGCTGGAGGATCGTTACGTCGACCGGCTCGCCGAACATATCGCTCGCGAGACCGGTGCGGCGTTGCTGGTGGCCCATGCGCCGCGTGCGATGATCGATCTCAACCGCGCGACCGAGGATGTCGATTGGGACATGTTCGCCCGCGGCCATCCTGACAAGGTGGTAAGATTCACGCCCGGAATGCGGGTTCGCAGCGGTCTGGGCCTCATCCCGCGCCGGTTGCCCGGGCTAGGCGAATTGTGGAAGCGCCGCCACGATCACGAGGAACTCGCCGCGCGCATCGCTTCGATTCATGAGCCCTACCATGCTTGCCTGTCGGCCACTCTGGCGCGTCTGCGCGACCGTTGGGGGGCGGCCTTGCTGGTCGATTTGCACTCGATGCCGCCGCTGGGCTTCCGCGGTGGGCAACAGGCGCCAGATTTCGTTCTGGGTGACCGCTTTGGCGCATCGTGCAGCGGTGCGCTGGTCGGCCAATGCTTCGCCTATTTTGCGGAAATGCAGCGCGGCGCTGCGCATAACCGGCCTTACGCCGGAGGCTATGTTCTGGAACGCCACGCCGATCCTGCGGCGGGCATCCATGCCGTGCAGCTCGAGGTCGATCGGTCGGCCTATCTCGATGCCGCGCTGGTTGAGCCGGGTAACGGCTTTGCGGCAATGGCTGCCTTGCTGACCGGACTGATCCGGCGGCTGGCCGGAGAAGTCGCCGAACTGGGGCAATTGCGCAGCGACCATGCCTGGGCAGACGCTGCCGAATAAGCCCATAAAAAACCACCTCGTGCAGATGCACGAGGTGGCCAAGGTTCAGGGAGGTGGTGCACCGGAGTGCACCAAGCCCGGCCATGCCATGAGGGCAGCACGACCCGACCCGTCGAAGATAAGCATCGATTATCAGGGATGCAAGCAATCTGAACGTCATGGCAAACGAATGGCGCGATTCCGGCATTCCGGAACCGCGCCATCGCTGGTCCTGATGAACCGAATCAGTTGGTGAGGGCGGGAATCGGTCCCTTGCCCTGCTGCACCTGACGCGAGAACAGCTCGCTCATGTGTTCAAGGCTGAACATGTGGGCAAAGATCAGCGCGAGCATGCCGTTCTGGTTCATCGTCCGCAGCACGTCGCCGCGCAGATCGCGCAGCTTTTCCTGATCGATCATCTTGAAGCCGCGATAGACATAAGGCTGCTCGTTGCCGGTCTGCTGGATCGCCACTTCGCCTTCCATCAGCAGGTCATGCTTCATCAGCTCTTCAACGAAGGCCGTGGTGCGCATGCCGGCTTCTTCGAAGTTGCGGCAGAAATCGAGCGTTGCCTGGCAGGATTCGCTGGGCTTTTCGCCGTCGAACAGCTTGTTACCGTCATCGAATTCGCCGATCAGATCGCTGGTCGGGTCGAAGCACAGCGAAAGTTCTTCGCTATCGGGCGTCAGCTTGGCGAGCATGAACGGATAGCGCCGGGCATAGGCCGGAACATAGACAGTCTCGGTCAGCTTGCCGTCATCGTCGAAATAGGTGTTGACCCCTTCGTTGAGCCCCATCAGCGCCAGCGGCACCGGGGTTTCAGCCGATGAAAAGACGATCGGGTAAGCGCGCGAAGCGTGCACGAATTCCTCGGCAGTGAGGGGAATCGCGTGCTGGCCGACGATCCAGGTCGCGTTTTCGGTTGAGCGGGCGCTCCAGTTCGCATGATCGCGGCTGTTAAGCGGCATCAGGTCGTTGTAGAACATCGGCAGATTGGCGGCTTGCGGCGCGCTGGCCATGGTAACTCTCCGGGTTTGAAATCACATCAAGCCGGGGTGATTCCGGCGCGAACCCGCGCCTTTAGGCGCTCGTTTCGCGCGGTGCAAGCAGCTTGCCGGGATTGAACCGGCCGGCGGGATCAAGTGCACCCTTGACCCGCCGCATCAGCTCCAGCGAAACCGGATCGGCCAGCCGGGCAAGCTCAGCCGCCTTCATCTGCCCGATGCCGTGTTCGGCCGAAATCGAGCCATGCCACTGCGTGACAAGGTCATGTACGAAGCGGCTCACCGCCTTGCCCTGATCCAGCTCCCATTCGCCGCGCACCGCACCTGGAGGAGCGGTCACGTGGAAATGCACGTTGCCATCGCCCAAGTGCCCGAAGGCAAAAGCACTGCAGCCGGGCCAGGCCCGCTCAACTTCGGGAATGGCAAAGGCGATGAAGTCCGCCATCCGGGCTACCGGTACCGAGATGTCGTGCTGCATCGCCGCACCTTTGGCGCGTAGCGCACCCGAAATCGATTCGCGCAGAGCCCAGAACGCCTCGGCCTGGCTTTCCGACGCGGCGATTGTCGCATCGCTGATCGTTCCGTCTTCCAGCGCCTGTTGAAGCACCGCTTCAAGATCGCCCTGAAGGCCCGCGCCGGCCGCCGGGCTGGTCACCTCGATCAGCGCATGCCAGGTGTGGGGCGCGGCAATCGGTGCGCGTACGCCCGGATTGTTGGCAAGCACCGCATCAAGGCAGTTCTGGGGCAGCACCTCGAACCCTTCGAGGGCTGCGCCAAGTTCGGCCTGCGCCTTCAGCAAGAGCGAGCGCGCCGCGCCGATGCTGCCGAGCCCGACCCATGCCACCCGGCGCTGCGCGATCGCCGGTTCGAGCTTCAGTGTCGCCGCGGTGACGATCCCCAGGGTACCTTCGCTGCCGATGAACAACTGCTTGAGGTCAAACCCGCGGTTGTCCTTCTTGAGCGGGGTCAGCGCCGACCAGACCTTGCCGTCCGCCAAGACGGCTTCGAGACCCAGCACTTGTGCGCGCATTGAGCCGTGGCGCAGCACTTGGCTGCCCCCGGCATTGGTCGAAATGAGCCCGCCCACGGTTGCCGAACCCTTGCCGCCCAGCGTTAGCGGAAAGCGCAGACCTGCGCGTTCGGCTATTTCGTGCAAGGTCTGCAGCACCAGCCCCGCGCCGCAGGAGACCTGCCGGGCGGCGGTATCGATTTCGCCACTCCAGCTAAGCCGGCGCAGCGACAGGAGCAGCGCAGTGCCGCTCGAATCCGGGGTAGCACCGCCCGACATCCCGCTGTTTCCGCCTTGGGCGACGATCGGGACATCGTGGCTGGCGCAGAGCGCTACAAGGGCTGCAACCTCTGCGGTATCGGCCGGTGATGCGAGGCCGCAGGCGCAGCCGGTGTAGCGTCCGCGCCAGTCGGTCAGCCAGGGCGCCATCAGCTCAGGATCGATCGTCCAGCCGCGCGGTCCCAGCAGCGCGGCGGCTGCTTCGATGAAGTGAGGATCGGCTGCGGACATTGCCGCGGCTATGGCACAACCGCCGCGCCTTGCCAGCCCCTGCGCGGTCACTTTGCAAACGCAGGCCAGCCGGGTTAAGCGATGGTTCAAAGACTGGGGCTATTTACACCGTCATGAATCCTGTCGCGCAACTCATGGCTCCGCTGGCCTTGCTGTTCCCCGCTGCCATTGCGGTGGACCAGCAGGCCCCGCTGCAGCGGGCGCCGATTCCGGTGGCCGAGCGCGCCGAACAGGTCAGCATAGAACAGCGGGTGACCATCCGGATCAACCCGCGGCCCGCCCCGATGCCGAACGTGACCAATTTCGTCGCTGCCGGGGCCGATAGCGGCGGCGAACCCCGCATGGTCGAGCGCAAGGCCGGCAAGTGCCTGCCGCTCGGTTCGATCGCTGGGGTTCAGCCGCTCGATGCCGGGCGGTTGCTGCTGATCCTGCGCGACAATCGCCTGTTTACCGCCAAGCTTTCCAAGGGCTGCGAGGCGCGCGAGTTCTACTCTGGATTCATCGTCAAACGGAACGTCGACGGCCAGGTCTGCGTCAACCGTGACGAGCTGCTGTCGCGCAGCGGGTCGAATTGCCAGGTGAGCGGTTTTCGCCAATTGGTCGATGCTGGCGACTGACCCAACGACTGAGGAGGGGTAATCCTCGGGTTTCCTTGACTCCAGCGGCAGAAAGCGCCTAGGGCGAGGCTGCTGGATGCCGCCCGTTTCGGTAGGTGCCGGACCCGTTCCCCTAGCTTTGAAGAAACCTATGAAATTCGCCGATCTCGGCCTGTCAGACGAACTGCTCGCGGCGGTTACCGCCAAGGGTTACGATACGCCCACGCCAATCCAGGCCCAAGCGATCCCCAGCGTGCTGATGATGCGCGACATCATCGGTGTGGCCCAGACCGGCACCGGCAAGACCGCCAGCTTCGTGCTGCCGATGATCGACGTGCTCTCACATGGCCGCCGCCGCGCACTGATGCCGCGCAGCCTGATCCTTGAACCGACCCGCGAACTGGCGGCGCAGGTCGCCGACGAATTCACCAAGTACGGGGTCAACCACGATCTCAAGATGGCGCTGCTGATTGGCGGCGTGCAGATGGGCGACCAGGTCAAGGCGCTGAAGGACGGGGTCGATGTGCTGATCGCCACCCCGGGCCGGCTGATGGACCTGTTCGAGCGCGGCAAGATCCTGCTCACCGGCTGCGATCTCTTGGTGATCGACGAAGCCGACCGCATGCTCGACATGGGCTTCATCCCCGATGTCGAGAAAATCGTCGCGCAATTGCCGTCCAACCGACAGACCTTGTTCTTCTCGGCGACCATGGCGCCGGAAATCCGCCGTCTGGCGGATGCGTTTTTGCAGAACCCGAAGGAGATCACGGTCTCCAAGCCGGCGACGGTGGCGACCACCATCACGACGGGCATTGTGCTGGTGGCCGAGCAGGACAAGCGCGAGGCGCTGCGCCGGCTCATCCGCAGCGAGGAAGTGCAGAAC
>JAYUCG010000084.1:0-13063 GCA_043740455.1 Novosphingobium sp.
CTTCGTGGCCCTGCATCCGCTTGTAGCGCGCGAGCACGTCGCCCATCGTGTAGTTGCGGACGTGGCCAACGTGGATCTTGCCCGAGGGATAGGGAAACATCTCAAGCACGTAAGAGCGCGGCTTGGCCGACGCATCGTCGGCACGGAAGGTCTGCTGTTCATCCCACAGCTGCTGCCAGCGGCCATCGGCGCTGGCGGAATCAAAGCGTTCGCTGGTCATGGGCGGTGCTCTAGCGGCTAGGACGCTCGGCGCAAGGCCCACCCCAACCCCTCCCGCATGCGGGAGGGGGGGCGAGATTCGCCGAGCGCAAGCGCGGCCAGTCGCGTCGGGGTGGGCAACTATGCCCTAGGGAGAGAGCTTACTTTAATCCGGAGGCTTGACGGCGCAGATCGCGGGCGCGGGTCAGGATCACGTCTTCCAGCTTCTGCACCGTGGCGGCCTGAACCGGGGCATCGACCCACACGCCGTTCGCATTGGTCTGGCGGTTGGCGGCAACCCGCAGCGCGTCGGCGCGCAGGTCCTGGTCGAGGATCGTGACGGTCACCTTCATCCGCTCGTTCGGATTGTTCGGGTTGATGTACCAGTCGGTCACGATCACCCCGCCATTGCTGTCTGCCTGGATCAACCCCATGAAGGTCACCGCCTCAAGGCTGGCGCGCCACAGGTACGAATTGACCCCGATCGTGGTGATCTTCGATGCGGCAAGATCGGCCTTCGGGCGGCCGCCATGGTGACCGCAAGCGGCCAGCGAAACGGCGGCGAGAGCGACGAGTCCGGCGCGGCCGAGAATGCGGAGAGTGCTGGCGCGGGCTGAGTTGGGGGCAATCATTGCGTTCTCCGGGTCCTGTCGCTGTAATCTGTACGGCGTGCCTGCACGCGCCGAGCCTCTATAACCGAGGCGGGCGGAGCGGCAAGCCCTGCCTTGGCTCTTTGCCCGTCTTGGCGCTGAATGCCTGCTGAATGATGGGGCAGGAGGCATGGGTTCAGATTAAATTCAGCCCCGCTCATTCACTCGCCGCTTGCAATGCGGGTGCGAACTGCGCGATTATGCACGACATCCCTAACTTGGAGTCGAAACCACAGGCATGACCCAGCTGATAGCAACCAAGCGCAAGCGCAGCGGCACGGCCGCCGCCATGCTGCTGTGCGGTGCGGTCAGCGTGCTGGCCTTGCCCAGCGCCTTGCTCGCCTTTGCCAGCCGATACGATGGGCCGAAATTCATGGGCGCGAGCACCGCTGCCAGCAGCGGTTTCATTCCGGCAGAGGTCGATCCGCGGCTGGCGCGGTCGATTACCGTCCGCTCGCTGTCCGCAGGCCGTTCGTTCCGCTTCACCCCCGCTGCCTTGCCAAGCGGCACGGATCGCTCGGTGGTAACGGTTGCCGTGCGGCTGGGCGATATCGGCGCTGCGTCGCTCGCCTTGCGCCAGCCCAAGAACGAAACCGCCGCAGTGGATGCGGCGTTGCGCATCGCGCCAACCGCCTACAGCCTGGGCGCGGCGCGTGGTTACAAGAGCTTCGCGCAAAACGCCGCTTCAGCCTTGCCGGTGCGCCAGCTCGCAGCGCCTGACCTGTCCAGTTACCAGCCCAAACCCGGCGCAGCCGAGGTGCCGTCGCGCTTCGCCCCCAGTATCGCGCTCGATGAACGCGAGAAGACCGGGCGCAGTCCGCGCACGTTCGAACAGTCTGACCAGCAGGTCGATCTGGGCGGCAGCTACCGCGTGACCCGCAATCTCAACGTCACGGCCGGGGTCCGCTATTCATCGGACCGCGACCGGTTGCGTCCGCTGACGGACGGGCGGCAGGATAGCCAGGCGGTCTACGTCGGCACCCAGTTCCGCTTCTAGGACAAGATTCCGGCACCTTTACGTATGCGGCATGCTTGCGTCCCTTCGCGGGGCCGGTAATCATCGCCGCATGCCGTAACGGCATGGGCTTTGGGAAAGGCTGGAAATATGGCGCGCGTAGCGATTGTAACGGGTGGGACCAGGGGCATCGGGCAGGCGATCTGCCTGCGGCTCAAGCGGCAGGGCCACATAGTTATCGCCAGCTATGCCGGCAACGAAGAGAGGGCCAAGGCTTTCACCAAGGATACTGGTATTCCTGCCTATCGCTGGGACGTTGGCGATCACGAAGCCTGCATCCACAATTGCAACGACATTGCCGCTGAGCATGGTCCGATTGACATCGTCATCAACAATGCCGGGGTAACCCGAGACGGCGTGCTGCACAGGATGACTTTCGAGGACTGGAACGAGGTCATGCGGATCAACCTTGGCGGCTGCTTCAACATGGCCAAGGCGACCTTTCCGGGCATGCGCGAACGCGGCTGGGGGCGGATCGTCAACATCGGCTCGATCAATGGCCAAGCCGGCCAATACGGCCAGGTCAACTATGCCGCGTCCAAGTCGGGCATTCACGGTTTTACCAAAGCACTAGCGCAGGAAGGCGCCAAATTCGGCGTCACCGTCAACGCCATCGCGCCGGGCTATATCGATACCGACATGGTCGCCGCAGTGCCGCCAGCGGTGCTTGAAAAAATCGTTGCCAAGATCCCGGTCGGGCGGCTCGGCATGGCCGAGGAAATCGCCCGCGGGGTGGCTTTCCTCACATCCGACAATGGCGGCTTTGTGACCGGCTCGACGATGAGCATCAACGGCGGCCAACATATGTATTGAAGAGAGCCGAGGCGAAGAGCGCAGGCATGCCGCCGGAACGGCAAGCTATTCTCCGGTGGCGAAGCCACAGACCGACGCGGCCAGCGGGGGTGGATATCGAGTCGGCCGAACCTATCTGACGGTATGGGTGAGGCTTTGCCGAAGCCCCGAAGGTGCGCTAAGTCAGCATCGCCATGACCACACCGTACCACCCGCCGGTCAAACGCTCGATCGAGATCGCTGGGCACAAGACCTCGATCAGTCTCGAGCCGCTTTACTGGGCGCTCCTCAAGCAGGCGGCGGTTGCCGAGGCGCTGCCGCTCAACGCGCTGGTGGCGCGGATCGACGCCGAGCGAATCCAGGCACCCAGTCCCCCAGGGCTGGCCGGTGCAGTGCGGATCTGGCTGGTCGCGTGGCTTGCTGCGAGGCTCGGTTAATTGGGCGACCGGGCCGGTAACAGCAACCTTTCGCCGCGCCGCGCGTTGCTGTACTGCGCTATCACTATAAGATAACCCTTAGGAGAATTCTCATGCGTTCTTTCCTGCTCGCCCTCGGCGCCGCATCAATGATCGTTCCGCTTGCGGCCCCGCTTCCCGTCGTTGGTGCGGCGCAGGCCGATGCTAAAACCAAGCGCTATCACAGCCGCGCCTATTATCGCAGCTGCCGCCATTCGTCGGGCACTACCGGCCTGATTGCGGGCGGCGCAACCGGCGCGGTGGTCGGTTCGCAGGTTATCGGCGGCGGCATTTTGGGTACTGCGGCCGGTGCAGTGGGCGGGGCCTTCGCAGGCCGCGCGATCGACCGCACGATATCGGCCAAGAAGCGCTGCCGTAACTATAGCCGTTAACAGCCGGTGATCCCCGTTCCTGCAGGGCCTGTTCCGCGCGAGCGGTACCAGCCCGGCGGGCCACGGAGGTCTGCGGCGAGTGCTGCCTTCGTCACCGAGGCCTTGCTCGCTGCACTCCTGCTTTACGGTCTGGCCGGAACTGGGGCGGCATTGCCCCAGCTTTCGGCCAGTCTCGTGTCTATCGCCCTCGACAATCCGCCGGTGCCCGAGCGCCACCTCAAGGCCAGCGCTTCGGCGGACAACGGCCGCGCCGCGCCGCCTTCGCTCAAGGCCGAGGCGGCTGCGGTGAAACGGCCTGAGCAGATCATCGTGCCGCCTCGTCCGGTTCCCGCAGCAATCGTCCCTGCTCAATCGGTAGGGATCAAGGCGGGGGCTGCGGTCCAGCCCGGGCCCGGCAGCGGAGCGTTCGGCCTCGGCAATGGGACGGGTTCAGGCAACGGCGGCAATGGTCCAGGCGCGGGCAGCGGCGATGGTGACGGCGGCGGCAGCGACGCCGAATGGACCGGCGGCAAGATCAAGAACAGCGACTACCCCAAGTCGGTGCGCGAGGCGCACATCAGCGGCACCACGGTAACCGAAGTCGCGGTGAACGCGAGCGGCCATCCCACGGCATGCCGCGTTACCCGCACCAGCGGCAGCCGCGATCTCGACGTGGTCACTTGCCAGCTCATCCTGCTGCGCTTCAAGTTCCGCCCCGCGCGCAACGCCGCCGGTCAGGCGGTGGGCGGCTCAATCGAATACGAACAGGAATGGGACGCCCCGCCGCCCCCGCCGCCTGATCCGGGGGAGCGGTGAGACACGCGATTTGGCAGCAAGTTTGACATTTTAAGCCATATATTACAATTTATGGCTCAATTTGGAATTCAGAGCGCAGATGGTCTATCGTGCCAAAATCACTGCCAGTGGGTGCCTGAGCTTGCCGGCCGCTCTCCGCAAACGGCTTGGCCTGAGCGGGGGCGGCGAGCTGTTGATCGAAGAAACGCCAAACTCGATCGTGCTGCGCACTACGGCACAGGCGGTCGCCAATGCGCAGGCGATCGTGCGCAAATACACCGGTGACGATCCCGAGGCCTCGGTCGATGCGTTCCTGGCCAACCGGCGCAAAGACTGGGGCGAATGACCGTAGCGGTGCTCGATGCCTCGGCGCTGTTGGCGATGCTCAAGGCGGAGCCCGGCGGCGCGCGAGTTGCCAAAATACTCACCGAATCGCGTATGAGCGCGGTCAATCACGCCGAAGCAGTCAGTCATTTCGTGCACCGCGGCATCCCACTGGAAGAAGTTGAGGCGAGCTTGCTTCCGCTGCCAGTAGAAATCATCCCAGCCGACCGCGCACTGGCGACTTTGGCTGGCTCGCTGCGTGCGCTGACCGCCGAGGCGGGCCTTTCGCTGGGCGATCGATTCTGCTTGGCCCAGGCACTGCGCGATGGGCTGCCTGCTTGGACTGCGGATCGGAGCTGGGCAGGTGTTGCGGAAAAGGTTGGGGTGGAAGTGGTGTTGATCCGGTGAGTCTGGCGCTGCGGATAAATTGGTTCGCGCTGGAACAGTGCTTTGCCAGCTTCATAGATCCGCCGGTCCGCCAAGCCCGTTCGTCCTGAGCTTGTCGAAGAACTGCTTTGGCTTCAGGCGGTTGCGCGTAAGGCACGAAGAACAGCACTATGCTTCGGCGAGCACAGCACGGGCGGTGCTGGGATAAGTTGCGCGGCGTCAGATTGCGCTGGCGCACAGCGCCGCGGTACGCGCTTGATCGGGCGGGGCTATCTTTTCTGGCGTAAGCCCAAGCGTGCGGATTTCGACAGCGCGGAACTTGCGCAGTCGCGAATTGCCTTTGCGAGTGCTGCGGATGGTGTCGATCAAACCCCTGCCGCGCGCAATGTCCTTGTCGTCAAGTTGGCGCGCACGGCAAATGCTGGCAAGGTCGTGCCAGGCCCTCGCGCCGGCTAGTCTGGTTCAATTTATAGGCTTTGAAAGTGTCGTAGAGACTGGCATAGGCAGCTTGTCGGCCCGTGACATATGGGCACCGACATGTTTGGTCTTGACCACCTCCCACACGGACGTGTTTATGGTCCAGAAGAACTGCGGGGCTTCGGCATTGTCATTGCGCGCAAGCGGCTGCCCAGTGCGCGGCGAATTGCGCTATTTCTCGAGTTCTACCAAGCGCTGTTGAGCGCAGGCATCCTGTCCGCTCATCTACTCAAACCGGCTCAGATTGCGGCCCAGTTCAGCGGTCTGTGGCGCGCGCGCCTCACCAGTTTCGCGGCTCCAGCGCCGCGACTTGACCAGCTGTTCAAGCGCCAGTGCAATCAGGATGGTGCTGACGATCATGCCGACTTCCTTGAGCAGGTCGTGTTAGTTCTCCGGCGGCTGCGGCAGATGAAGGTGCATTGTGCCCCCTTGAGCGAAGCCTAATCGCCGCCAACTCGTTTGATCTGCGCGCCCACCAGCGCTAGCTTTTCTTCCAGCCGCTCGTACCCGCGGTCCAAGTGATACAGCCGGTGCACCTGCGTTGCGCCCTCTGCGGCGAGCCCGGCGATCACCAGGCTCATCGAGGCGCGCAGGTCGGTGGCCATAACTTCGGCACCGGTCAGCTTCTCGACCCCGTGGACGATCGCGGTGCGGCCCTTGGTTTCGATATGCGCGCCCATGCGGTTGAGCTCGGGGACGTGCATGTAGCGGTTCTCGAAAATCGTCTCGGTCAGCACCGACGAGCCCTGCGCGAGGCACAGCATCGCCATCAGCTGCGCCTGCATGTCGGTCGCGAAACCGGGGTAAGGCGCGGTCGAGAGCGTCACCGCCTTGAGCTTGCCGTCCGAGGAAATCTGGATTCCGTCCGACTTGGGCTCGACATGGACCCCGGCATTGCGCAACGCCTGCAGCGTCGCGTCCATTTCCTCCGCGACCGCGTGCTTGAGGAACACCTCGCCGCCGGTGATCGCTGCGGCGCAGGCGTAGGAGCCGGCCTCGATGCGGTCCGACATCACGCGGTAAGTCGCGCCGTGGAGCCGGGGCACGCCGTGGATCGTCACGTCGGAGGTGCCGATGCCCTCGATCTGCGCGCCCATCGCCACCAGCATGTTGCACAGATCGACAATCTCGGGCTCGCGCGCCGCGTTGTGCAGCACCGATTTACCGGTGCACAGCACCGCCGCCATCAATGCGTTCTCGGTCGCGCCGACCGAGACCACCGGGAAGCTGTAACGCCCGCCCGGCAGGCCGCCATCGGGCGCGATCGCGCGGACATAGCCAGCGGCCATCTCGATCGTCGCGCCGAGCGCTTCGAGCACTTTCAGATGCAGGTCGATCGGGCGGTTGCCGATCGCGCAGCCGCCCGGCAGCGAGACGGTCGCTTCGCCCATCCGCGCCAGCATCGGGCCCAGCACCAGGATCGAGGCGCGCATCTTGCGAACCAGCTCATAGGGCGCGACCGACGAGGTAATCCGCGGCGCTTCGAGCGTCATCACTCGGCCAAAATCGGTCGGGCGGCTGCCTGCGATCGAGGTCGAGATGCCGAACTGGTTCATCAGGTGCTGGAACCCGTCGATGTCGGCAAGGCGCGGCAAGTTGCGCAAGGTCAGCGGCTCGTCGGTGAGCAGCGCGCAGGGCAGCAGCGTGAGCGCCGCGTTCTTGGCGCCAGAGATCGGAATAGTGCCGGAAAGGCGCTTGCCGCCCTCGATGATGATCTTGTCCATAGAGGCCGATTTAACGGGAAACAGCGGCGCGGCAAGCGGCGTGGTTGACGTTGTAACACTGGCCTGCGATTTCTCCCCCATGACAGCGCGCAAACCGATCCGCAAAGCCGTTTTCCCCGTCGCCGGCATGGGCACGCGGTTCCTCCCGGCGACCAAGGCGATCCCCAAGGAAATGCTGCCGATCATCGACCGGCCGCTGATCCAGTACGCGGTGGACGAGGCGCGCGAGGCGGGGATCGACCAGCTGATTTTCGTGACCGGGCGCGGCAAGACCGCGATCGTCGAACATTTCGATACGGCTTATGAACTGGAATCGACCATGTCCGAGCGCGGCAAGTCGCTCGGCGTGCTCGAACCGACGCGGATCCTGCCCGGCAACCTTGTGACGGTGCGCCAGCAGGTGCCGCTGGGGCTGGGCCACGCGATCTGGTGCGCGCGGGCGATTGTCGGGGACGAGCCTTTTGCGATCTTCCTCCCCGATGAATTGATGATTGGCGAACCGGGCTGCATGAAGCAGATGGTCGAGGCTTATAACGAGGTTGGCGGCAACTTGATTTCGGTGCTCCAAGTGCCGGACGAGGAAGTATCGAGCTACGGGGTGATCGATCCGGGCAGGAGCGGGCTGGGACCCGGTGGCGCGCTGACCGAGGTCAAGGGCCTGGTCGAAAAGCCCAAGCGCGAAGCGGCCCCGTCGAACCTGATCATTTCGGGGCGCTACATCCTCCAGCCCGAAGTGATGAAGGTGCTCGAAGGCCAGGAAGCGGGTGCCGGCGGCGAAGTGCAGCTGACCGACGCGATGGCGCAGATGATCGGCCGGCAGCCGTTCCACGCAGTGACCTTTGCGGGCAAGCGCTATGACTGCGGCAGCAAGACCGGCTTTGTTGAAGCGACCTTGGCGATCGCCTTGGAGCGCGAGGACATGCGCGATGAAGTCCGGGCGATGGCGCTGCGGTTGCTCGGCGCCTCCGCCTAGCAGGCAATCGGCAGCTTGAGGCTCACGCGCAGGCCGCGGGGCTGCGCCGCGCCAAGGGTCATCGCGCCGCCGTGCAAGCTGGCAGTGGTCGACACCAGCGCCATGCCAAGTCCTGCGCCCGAACGGGTTCGCGCAGGGTCGAGGCGGCCAAAGCGGCGCACGGCCTCATCGCGGTCACCGGGTTCGATGCCCGGGCCGTTGTCGGTCACGCTTAGCACCACCGCGCCATCGGCCTGCCGTTCAAGTTCGAGCCCGATCTGCGAGCCGCCGACCGCATATTTGAGCGCGTTGTCGATCAAGTTGGAAATGGCCCGAAACAGCAGTTCGCGGTGTGCGGTAACCGGCACGGCCGCCGGGGCGATCACGGCGATTTCGAAGCCTTCGTCCTCGGCCAACGGCCCATAGACCTCGGCCAGATCGCGCAGCATCGCGGTGAGATCGAACTGCGCGAACTGACTGCGCCCGATCCCGGCTTCGCTGCGGGTTATTTCCAGCGCCGTGTCGAGCAGGCGTTGCAGCCCGTCGGTCTCGTCGATCGCATCGGCCAGCGCGGTACGCGCTGATGGCTCGCGCGCAGCTTCCAGGGACCGTTCGAGCGAGGAGCGGATCCTGGCGACCGGCGAGCGCAGGTCATGCGCCATCGAATCGGTCACCGCGCGCAGCTCGCCGACCAGTGCCTCGATCCGCTCGAGCATGGCGTTGATTGCCACGCCCAGGCGGTCGAAGGCATCGCCGTCGGTTCTGAGCGCGATGCGGGTGTTGAGCCGCCCGCTGGCGATATCGCGCGCGGCCGCACTGAAATGGTCGATCCGTCGTTCAAGGACCCTGAGAATGATCCACGAAGCGAGCGCCGCGATCACCAGTCCAGCCAGCATTGCGTAAGCGAAGGATTGCGCGCTGGCGCGGGTGAGCTGCGCTTGGTCCTGCAGTACCGCGCCGGTTAGCAGGCTCACCCCGCCCGGCAGCGGGGTGATCAGGTAGCCCGTGGTTTCAGCATGGTCGGCCCCGGCGCGGGTCAATTGCGCGATCGTCCAGCGCCCCGCCGGAGCAGGAGCGGCGGGCCAGGCGGCGAGGTTGCCGGCAAGCCGCGGTCCGCCGGGGCCGCGCAGCAGGACCACGAAATGGCTGTCAGCCTGCGCCGCGAGCCGGTCGCCGATTCCCCGGATCACAGCGTCGCCGCCGCCGTCGTGGTATTCATCGCGCAGATCGCTCGCCGCGACCTCAGCGGCAACCCGCGCATTGGTCTCCAGCGTCTGGCGGGTCAATGCGTACATTGTGCCGAGGCCAAGCGCGAGTGTCGCCAGCTGGGTCAGCGCGAGCGTCACTGCCAGCCGCCAGGTGGTCGAACCCAGCAGGCGCGGCAGCGTGCCGGTTTCGCTCATTCGGGAGTGCCCAGCATGTAACCCGCGCCGCGCACGGTGTGGAGCAGGGCCGTGCCGAAGCCATCGTCAATCTTGCGGCGCAAGCGGCTAACGTGGACGTCGACCACGTTGGTGCCGGGATCGAAGTGGTATTCCCACACCCCTTCCAGCATCATCGTGCGGGTGACCACCTGATCCTTGTGGCGCAGCAGGTATTCGAGCAGGCGAAATTCGCGCGGTTGCAGCTCGATCCTTTGCCGGGCGCGGGTGACCCGGCGGGTCAGCAGGTTGATCTCAAGATCGGCGCACGACAGCGTGACTTCAACCGGAGCCGAGCCGCGGTCTGAACGGGTCATCAGCAAGCGCAAGCGGGCGAGCAGCTCGGAAAAGGCGAACGGCTTGGCGAGGTAATCGTCCGCTCCTGAGGTCAACCCCTCGACCCGCGCATCGACCGTGCCCAGCGAGGACAGGATCAGCACCGGTGTTGCGACCTGCGCGGCGCGCATTGCCGCCAGCACCGCCATGCCGTCGATCCCGGGCAGCATCCGGTCAAGCACCACAGCACTGTAGGACCCGTCGGTGGCAAGGAACAGGCCGTCGCGGCCATCGGCGGCCCGATCCGTCAGGTAGCCGGCATCGCTCAGCCCCTTGCACAGGAAGTCGGCGGTGCGTTGGTCATCCTCGATAACCAGAATTTTCTGCGACATTGCTGCAAAACCCAATCGTTGACTGGTTTCCCATACCATCAAGCCCGTCCGGAGCGCTGTCGGCAAGATGAAAGTTTTGTCACGACGAAGGAGGGAGATGAAGGCTTTGTAACTTGGCGGACAGCAGGGCGAAGAATCCGGGCGGCTAGAACAATTTGATCAATTGCATGGCTCAGTGAAAGGATGCCCGATGACTAACTACGAATTTCCCCGCTTGGTCGCTTTGGCGGCGGCAGCAGCGCTGTCATTTGGCAGTCCTGCGCTCGCTGCGACCGCGGCCAAGCCTGCAGCAAAGGTAGTGGTCAAGCCGGTTGCCAAACCGCACCCGGTTGCGGCCAAACCTGCGCCGAAGCCGATGGTTGCTGTCGCCAAGCCGCGCCCCGCAGCAATGCATGCGCCCGCACCTCGCCCTGCGGCGCAGGGGCGGATGGTCCGGGCCCGCCTCGCGAACGGCCAGGTGGTGACCTATAACTGCAGCCTCCCCGGCAATCAGACGAAGCAAGCCTGCAAGCGCTAAACGCCCCTTGCGCGCGCAGGCAGCGGGCGGCCCGGCTTTCGTGGACCGAAGCCGGGCCGCCCAATCCACCGGGGGCAATGTCGTTAAGACGTAACTTCGAAACTGCAAGAGATTGCCCATGACCCGCCCAAGCCAAACTTTCGACTGGACCGCCTGGTACGCCAACATTCCGGGCATTCCTCTTGATTGGGGCAAACCGTCAGAAGACTCACAGAGGAATGCGATTGTCCCGCCGATCAGGCCGCGCAGGCGGCTACACTTGGCGTATTAGGCCGAAGCCTTGAACCGCAGCGGCAGGGTTTTGAGTCCGCCGACGAAGGTGCTTTTCGCGCGCTTGGGCGCGCCCGCCAATTCGACGCTGTCGATCCGGTCAAGCAGCGCTTCGAACACGATGCGCATTTCCAGCCGCGCCAGGTGCAGGCCAAGGCACTGGTGCGCGCCCGCGCCAAACGCGAGATGGCGGTTGTTGGCCCGCGCCGCATCGAACTTGCGCGGATCGCCGAACTGCGCCGGATCGTGGTTGGCCGCGACGTAATTGATCATCAGCCAGTCACCGGCCTTGACCGGAACCCCGTCAACTTCGCAGTCCTGCACGGCGGTGCGCATGAAGTGCTGCACCGGAGTGGACCAGCGGATCGCTTCCTCGACAATGCCTGAAACGAGGCTGCGATCGGCTTTGACCTTGGCGAATTGTTCGGGATCGCGCGCTAGTGCGAGCATCGCTCCGGCCGTGCTGGCGCTGGTGGTATCGTGCCCGGCGGCGGCGATGATGATGTAGTATCCCGCCAGATCGCGCGGGGTCAGCGGCTGCCCGTCGATCTGAGCATTGGCGAGGATCGAGGCGACATCGGCGGTCGGATTGGCCCGGCGCTGCGCGGCGAGGCCTTCGAAATAGGCCTCGAAATCCTTGACCGCGCCGGTCACGATTTGCTGAATTTGCTCAGGGCTAAGGCTGGCGAGCCCTGACTTGTTGAGGTCTTCATCCTGTCCGCCGAACATCTGCTGGGTCAGGAACAGCATCCGCGGTTCGTCCTCCTCGGGCACACCGAGGATCTGCATGACGACGTGGAGCGGGTAGGGCGCCGACACTAACTGTACGAAGTCAGCTTCCGGCCCAGCGGATATGAGCTTGTCGACCGTGCGCGCCGCCAGTTCGCGGATCGCCGCCTCGATGCTGCGCAGGTTCTTGGGCATGAACCAGTCCTGCGTCAGCCGCCGCAACTTGGGGTGCTTGGGCGCGTCGAGCACCACGAGGCTGCTGACCAGGTTGGGGCTCTCTTCGCCCTGCTGCGCGGTAACTTGACGGGCGAAGGCCTCACCGGTCTTGTTGGTGAACACGGTTGCGCGCGGGGCGTTGAGGAAGCCCGCGTTGTCCTTGCTGATCTGCATCACCGCGTCGTAACCGGTGACCAGCCAGAACGGATCGTGATCGCCGGTCGGGCTTTCGATTCTGGTCAGCGGGCTTTCACTGCGCAGCCGGTCGAACACGTCGAGCACCGGGTCCCACGCGGCGTAGCTGGCGGGGTCGATCACCGCGATCGCGTCGGCAGGGGACGCGGTCGGTGCAATGACAGTGGCCATGGCAGTCAGGCTCCGGTCTGGGCGGCGTCGTAGGCCGCCTTGTATTCATCGCGCAGGTGGCGCTTGTAGAGCTTGCCGGTCAATTCGCGCGGCAATTCGGCACGGAAATCGATCTGGCGCGGCATCTTCACGCGGCTGAGTTGCGGGGCGAGATAGGCGGTGAGTTCTTCGGCGAAGGCCGGCCCGGCGTCCGCCATATCCATCGGCTGGACCACCGCGACAACCTTCTCGCCCATATCGGGATCGGGCGCCCCAATCACCGCCGCATCGGCCACCTTGGGGTGCAGGACTAGCAGGTTCTCGATCTCTTGCGGGTAGATGTTGACCCCGCCCGAGATCACCATGAAGTCCTTGCGGTCGGTCAGATACAGATAGCCCGCCGCGTCCAGCCGGCCGATATCGCCCACGGTGAACCAGTTGGCGTGGCTTGGGTGCGTCGCTGCCTGCGTCTTGGCGGGATCGTTGAGATAGCGCACGAACCGCCCCGGCAGCGCCTCGAACCAGATCTGCCCGGCCTCGCCTGCCGGCAGTTCCGCCCCGCCATCGTCGCAGATGTGGATCGGGCCGAGCGACGATTTGCCCACCGATCCCGGTCGTTCGAGCCATTCCTGCGCGGTGATGAAGGTCGCCCCCACGCCCTCGGTGCTGGCGTAGTATTCGTGGACGATCGGCCCGAGCCAATCGATCATCGCGTGCTTGATCGGCACCGGGCACGGCGCAGCGGCGTGGAGCACGA